>CAZPSQ010000017.1:0-44343 GCA_964588755.1 uncultured Prosthecobacter sp.
CAGCCGGGGTTGTCGTGAGCGGTGGGTGCGCGCGGGGTGTGGGGCGTGCTTGATCACACTGGGCACGCGGCGGCGCTTGGGGGACCAAGCGCCCTACCTCTGGCGCTGGGTGCCCTCAACGGGCTGCTGGCGCCTTCAGCCTCGGTCGTCCCCGCCGCTTGATCCCGCCCGCATTTGCGTCTAAGCCTGCCCATGGCACTCAAGGCAATCATCCACAAAGCCAAGGTCTCGTATTCGGACCTGGACAACAATGTGTACCGCGACCACGACGTGACGCTGGCGCGCCACCCGTCGGAGACGGAGGAGCGCATGATGGTGCGCCTGCTGGCCTATGTGCTGAATGTGCCGGAGAACAATGACGAGGGCACGCTGGAGTTTGCCAAGGACATGTGGGAGGCGGACGAGCCCGCGCTGATGCAGAAGGACCACACCGGCCTGCTGATGCATGAGATCGAGCTGGGGCAGCCGGAGGAAAAGCGCCTGGTGCGCGCCTGCGGCCGGTCGAAGAATGTGACGGTGTATGCCTTTGGCGGCACCGTGGCCGGATGGTGGACGGGGGTCTCCGCCCGGCTGGCCCGGGTGCGGAACCTCACCGTGTGGCAGATCCCCACGGATCAGGCCCAGGCGCTGGGCGCGCTGGCGGGGAAGACGATGGACATCCAGGTCACGCTGCAGGACGGCGTGCTCTTCGTCGGGGAGGGGGAGCGCTCGGTGGAGGTGACTGCGCTGCGGCTGTTTGGCGGCGGGGAATGAGGTGTGCCGTTACCGCACTGTGAACGGCGGCGGGAGTGTGCGGGGCACGGAGGGCGGCAGTGTGGGGACGACATACGACGGCTTGCTGGGCGGCGGGAGCCGCGGGAGGAGGGACTGCATCTTTTCCCAGGACTCCTTGTCCCGCGCCTTGAAGGTCAGATCGGCCTGATGTTTGGAGATTTGCCGCAGGCGCTCCTGCTCCACCTCCCTCTGCTGTTGCCAGCGTGCGGTCTGGATGCGTGGCGGCACGTGGATGCCCATGTGGCCGGCCACCAGCTGGATGCCCATGACCGCCGCGATGACCGTCCATTTGTGCGCGCTTTTCATGGGGGGTGTTTTAAGGAGGAAACTGCATGGGTGTCAATGAGGTTCATGTCAGCGAGGGGGGGGCGGAGGGGATGGACCACGGATGGACCGGGGGGCTGGGGTGTGGCGGGGATGCGGGGTGCGGACTACGCCCGGCGGGAGCTGCCCGCGCGTGCCGCCGGGCTTTCGTGGGCCGCAGGACGTCCGAAAAGCTCCAGAGGGCTGGAGCACTCCAAAACGCTTCGCGACTTTCGCAGGGGCCATCTCCATTTCCCGCCCAACTTTGGCTTGCGAAAAGCCCCGCGCGGGGTCGTACTTTGCGGCTCGTCTTTTATGATGCCACGCCACGCCCTGCTTCTCGCCTGTTCCCTTGGACTTGCCGCCGCTGCCGCCCATGCCTCCCAGCCCGCCTCGCTGGCGGACCTGCCGGATGCGAACCCGGACGCGGAGCTGAAGGCCTTCGTGGTGCCGGAGGGGCTGGAGGTGAACCTCTTCGCCTCGGAGCCGATGATCCAGAAGCCGGTGCAGATGAACTGGGACGCCCAGGGCCGCCTGTGGGTGGTCAGCAGCACGACCTACCCGCACATCAAGCCCGGGGAGGAGGCGAAGGACCAGGTCGTCGTGCTGGAGGACACGGACGGCGACGGCAAGGCGGACAAGTCAACGATGTTCGCCGACGGCCTGCACATCCCCACCGCGCTGGCCCCGGGGGATGGCGGCCTGTATGTGGCGAACTCCACCGAGGTCATCTTTTTGAAGGACACCAATGGGGACCTGAAGGCGGATGAGAGGCAGATCATGCTGTCGGGCTTCGGCACGGAGGACACGCACCACCTGCTGCACACCATGCGCTGGGGGCCGGAGGGGATGCTCTACTTTGCGCAGTCCATCTACATCCACAGCCATGTCGAGACCCCCTACGGCGTGCGCCGCCTCATGGGCGGCGGGGTGTGGGAGTGGCGGCCGGAGACCCGGCGGCTGGAGATCATCAGCAAGGGGCTGGTCAATCCCTGGGGCTTCGAGTTTGACCGTTTCGGCCAAAGCTTCGCCTGCGACGGCGCGGGCGGGGAAGGGGTGAACTTCATCTTCCCCGGCTCCGTCTTTGCCACCTCCCCGGGGGCGAAGCGCATCCTCCACGGTCTCAGCCCCGGCCAGCCAAAGCAGAGCGGGCTGGACATTGTGGAAGACCCGCACTTCCCGGCGGACTGGCAGGGCACCTTTGTGCTGAATGACTTCCGTGGGAACCGGGTGAACCGCTTCCAGCTCACCCCCAGCGGCAGCAGCTACGTGGCCAAGCAGCTCCCCGACGTGCTGGCGTCCAATCACCGTGCATTCCGCCCGATTGATGTGAAGATGGGTCCAGACGGCGCTCTCTATATAGCGGACTGGTACAACCCCATCATCCAGCACGGGGAGGTGGACTTCCGCGACCCGCGCCGCGACCACGTCCACGGCCGCATCTGGCGCGTCTCCGCCAAGGGCCGCCCGGCCAGCCCCCGCCTCAAGATCGCCGGGGCCACCCCTGCCGAGCTGCTGGAGATGCTGAGGAGCGACCGCAACCACGTGCGCCGCTTTGCCAAACGGGAGCTGCGGGACCTCGGCCCCGCCAAGGTGCTGCCGGAGCTGGACGCCTGGGCCGCCAAGCTGGACGCCACCCAGGAGGCGGACGCCCACGCCCTGCTGGAGGCCGCCTGGGCGCGGGAGGGCGCCAACGCCTTCTCCCCCCAGCTCTGGCGCAGGCTCTGGGAGCAGCCGGACGCCCGCATCCGCGCCGCCGCGCTGCGCATCCTCAGCCACCGCTGGAAGCAGATGCCCGAGGTCATGAAAGTGCTGGAGCAGGCCGTGGCGGACGAAAACGCCCAGGTGCGCCTGTGGGCGCTGGCCGTGCTGGCAGAGATGCGCAAGCCCGGCGCCGTCAGTCTGGCCCTCAAGACCCTGGACCAGCCCATGGACGAGCAACTGGACTTCCTGCTGGAGCAGACCTGCCGGGAGCAGGCCGACGTGTGGATGCCCGCCGTGCTGGAGGGCAAGCTGAAGCTGGACGAGCGGCCCAAGCACCTCGTCTATGCCATGAAGAGCACCGGCCGGGGCGACGCCCTGCCGCCCCTCTTTGCCGCCCTGAAGACCGGCAGGCTCTCCGCCGAGGACGCCGCCGCCGTGCTGGGCATGGCCGGAGCCGCCGCCGATGCCGCCCAGGCCAAAGGAATGGCCGACATGGTGAACGACGCCAGCCTCGGCGCGTACTTCATGGGCCTCATGGACGCCCTCATCAAGGCCGCCGCCGACCGCAAGATCATCCCTGAGGGTGCTGCCGACACCGTGCAGGCCTGGCTGGCCCGCCCGGAGCCGCACGTGGTGCACCGCGCCGCCATCCTGGCCGGACTGTGGAAGGTGGAGCCCGCCCGGCCGAAGCTGGTGGCCCTCCTCACCGACCCCGCCACCCTCCCCCCCATCCGTGAGGGCGCGCTGCGCGGCCTCACCGCCCTCGGCGGCGGCAAGACGCGGGATCTTTTGGACAAGCTGTTCACCGAATCCCAGGACCCTGGCCTGAAAGCCCTCATGATCGAGGGCCTCAGCGCCGTGGGCCCGCAGATCGCCGCCCAGCGTGCGGTGCAGTTCCTGGCCACGGCAGATGTGGAGGCCTCCAAGCCCGTGCTGGCCGCCTTCCTCAAGAGCAAGCAGCTCCCCGGCGTGCTGGCCAAGGAGCTGGCGGGCAAGACCGTCCCCGAACCCGTCGCCGTGGAGGGCATCCGCATGGTCAGCTCCCGTGGCATCCAAGGCCCGCTGGCCGACGCCCTGAAGGCCGCCGGCGGCGTGAAGCAGATGGACAAGCCCCTGACCGCGCCTGAGATGGCCGCCCTGGTGGAAAAGGTCAAAAAGAACGGCGACCCCGCCCGTGGCGAGGCCGTTTACCGCCGCCAGCAGCTCCTCTGCCTGAGCTGCCACGCCATCGGCGAGTCCGGCGGCGTCCTGGGGCCGAACCTCGTCAGCATCGGCGCCAGCGCCCCGGTGGACTACCTCATTGAGAGCCTGCTGGAGCCCAGCAAGAAGATCAAGGAAGGCTACCACATGGTCATCGTCAGCAAGAAGGACGGTGGCGTCGTCTCCGGCGGCCTCGTCAATGATGGGGCCGAGGAGCTGACCATCCGCGACCCGGCCAACCAGATCGTCAAAGTGGCCAAGTCCGCCATCGCCAGCAAGCAGATGAGCCCCGTCAGCATGATGCCCCCCGGCCTCACCGCCAGCCTGCGGGAGGATGAGTTTGTGGACTTGGTGCGCTTCCTCTCCGAACTCGGCCGGGAAGGGGCCTACAAGACCCAGCCGAACCGCTACGTCCGCACCTGGAAGGCCATGGGCGCCATGGAGCAGAAGGACGTGGACCACGTGCGCCATGTGGGCAGCTTTGCCCTCAACGATGAAAAATACGCCTACCCCTGGCAGATCGCCTTCAGCCAGGTCAGCGGCGACCTGCCCCTGGCCGACCTGCCCGCAGCGCAGCGCATGTACCCCTGGTTTCCGAAGATCCTGCAATTTGGCCTTAAGCTGGAAAATGCCGGAAAAATAAAGCTCGGCTTTAGCTCGGTGAAGGGAATCGTCATCGCGGTCGATGGGGCGGAGATCAAGGAGCTGGCCGGGCAGCAGGACTTCGACCTTGCCGCCGGGACCCACCGGATCAGCGTCCTCGTCACGCGCGACGCTGGGGAGGTGGCCTCATTCCGGGTGGAAATCCTAGATGGCGCGGCCGTGGTCGTCCCATGATGGTTCGCAAAGCGGGAGAGCGCTCAGAGCGGGCGCTTTCTGTCCGTCAAGCTGGTATTTACCATGTATTTGAATTGACTCAACGTCACCATTTTCAGTATTCTGAACGAAAAGTTTAGCTTCCGTGTCTCATTCCGTCATCGTGTCCCCAGCCGCGTTCTCCAGCCACCCCTTTGCCGCATATGCGCTTCCAGCGCGCTGCGGCTTTGTAGTTCCGTAACGCCGCCACTCGCGTTTTTTGTTTCTCCCTTTCGCCTTTTTTAGCCCTTAATTTGATGAAAACTCTTCGCAGCAACCGCCTCTTTCTTGGATGGTTCATGACCGTGCTGATGTTCCTCAGCCAGGTCACCATACCCCTGCAGGCCGCGACGTTTTATTGGATGCCCGACGACTTCGGGAGTCCGTCTCCGGGCGGGCAGGGGAACTGGGACACGTTTAGTCCCAACTGGTTCAACACCATGTATCCGGTTTTGGGCGATCCTTTTGATCCTTTAAACCCAGGCGATCCACCTTTGACATGGCAGAATGGTTTCGACAACCGTGCGTACTTCTTTGGTCAGGCGGGTGTGACGGTCACGGAAGCCATCCAGCTCAACGGTATCACTATCAACCGAGATGGCAGTGCGGTCAATTTCACGACTTCTGGCGGAGGCTCATTGAACTTTGGCGGTACCGATCCTTCCATCATCTTCACCAGTGAGCAAGATGGAGAGGGGGGGGGGACCGGTCCTGTCTGGAACAGCATCAGGGCCTCGGTGGCGGTGCCATTGGGCGGGAACCAAGGGCTTACGATCAAAACCAACAATCCTGCCGATTTCACCGGCTCGTACTATGGCGTGCTGAACCTGGACCTGGGCCTGGGGGCAGGTGCCCCCACGCTGACGGGTGGCATCCGGCTGGAGGACAGGACCCGCCTGGTGGTCAATGCCGGGCTAGACCCGTCTAACTCAAGCCTGGTTCGGAATCCATTGGGTGGGAACGAGGTGACCCTGGCTGGCGGCAGCCAGCTCTTCATCAATGGCGGCTCCACCACAAACGGCCTGTCCGGCCGTGTGTTTGCCACCAACGGCACTGGCAACTCCAGCCGCGTGGACTTCACCGGCCAGGCCACCTCCGTCCGGTATGACACCCAGCTGAACAACGTCAACAACATTGAGGCAGCCAATGGCGCCCAGTGGGTGGGCAAGGTGAACATCGGCACTGCGGGTGCCTACACCTTCTTCGCCTCGGCGGACGATGGCGCGCGGATTTACATCGACGGCGTGCTGGTGCTCAACAACGACGGCGGCAAAGGCAACACCGACCTTTCCAGCGCCCCCATCTTCCTGGCTGCCGGCCAGCACGACATCCGCATTGACTACGTGAACGGCAGCAGCGGCGGCAACATCAACCTCGGCTACGCCGGACCCTCCACGGGCAATGTCCGCACCGTCATCTCCCCGGCCGACCTGCGCGTGGCGGATGTGAACACCGTGGACGGCTCCAGCTCCGCGCTGCAGCTCCTCAATGACGTGCATCTGACCGGCAACGCCCAGATCAACCTCAGTTCCGAGACAAACTCCGCCTCCTCCGTGCAGATGGGCCGCCTGCAATTGGACACGGGTGTCACCCTCACCGGGACCGCCTACAATGGTGAAGACGGCGAGGTCTATGTGGGTGGCAACGGCGCTGGTTTCGGCAAGACCCTGCGTTTTGGCGGCACCACGGCCAGCCCCACCCTCTTTGGCCACAGCGCCGGCGGCGCGGGGACGGTGACGATTGCCTCCGACATCAACATCGCCTTCGACGGCGTGGTGTCCGATGGCGGACGCGCCATGACCATCCAGAAGACAGGGGCCGGGTATCTGTATTTCAACCAGACGCAGGCCCAGAACACCCTGGGCACCACCACGAAAATCCAGGCCACGGGGCAGAGCACCACCAGCAACGCCACCTACAATTCCTATAACAGCGTTGCCAACAGCACCACTTTTTTCGGCAGCACCACAAACCTCGCCGTTGGCATGGTGGTCAGCGGTCCTGGCATTCCGGAAGGTTCGGTGATCACCGAGATCCCGTTCAGCGGGTCCTTCACCATTTTGGGGGATGCGCGTGCCGCAGGGGCCACCGCCCAGTCCCTCACCTTTTCCCAGACGCCCGCCATCGTGCTCACAGGCAGCACTGCGGCAGGCGCGTTCAATCCCATCGGCTCGGCGGAGATCGTGCTGGGTCAGGCCATGCTCATCCTTGACTCCAAGGGTGTGACGTCCACCGGCCTCGGCCCGGTGTTTGACAACAAGGTCACGGTCAATGACAACGCGGTCATCCAGTCCGTGGTCAACGCCGGGCGCACCACCCTTGGCAGCAGCACCAATGGCATCACCATCAGCCCCGGCAAGACGCTGGTGCTCGACGCCATCGCCGGTGGCCGCCCTGTTGGCGATCCTGGCGCCAACCTCGCCATCGCTGGCAACATCGTCGGCGGCTCCGACACCACGCTGATCATCCGCTCCACCCTGAAAAACGCCGGCACCACCATCGCGGGCGCTGTGGCCGCTGCCGAGAACCGGCCGCAGCAGATCGGCTTCGCCTCCCAGAGCGGCATTGTCAGCCTTTCGGGCAACAATGCCGGGTTCCTCGGCACGCTGGCCTTTGAGGCCGGCTCCAACCTGCGGGTGGAAGGGGTGGCTGCCCTTTCCAACAAGACCTTCACCATGGCCACCGGCACCCTCCAGCTCCTCGATGACGGGGACGGCACCGGCAGCCGGCAGAGCTTCGCCTTCAACCACAACATCACCGTCACCGGCAACAGCACCCTGGCGGTGGGGCGCGTGGGCAACGGCCCCTACTTCACCCAGGCGGCGAACAAGACGGCGGAAATCTCCACGCTGAACATCAACCGCAGCGTCCTGACCATCGCCAACAACAACAACTCCGGCCTGAAAGTGACCGGCGCCACCACGCTGACCGGCGCGCCCACCTTCACCGTGAACAGCGGCTCCTCCTCCAACATGGTGTCCGGCCTGGAGCTTGCCGGCCCTGTCAGCGGCAACGCCAGCATTCTGAAGAACGGCGGCGGCACCCTGGTGCTGAGCAACACCGGCAACACCTTTGGTGGCGCGGTGGCCCTTTCGGGCGTTTACGGCGTATCTTCCACCCTCACGCTGGCGGATGTGAGCAAGCTGGTCGTGGGGCAGAGGATCAGCGGCACAAACATCAATGCCAACACCGCCATCAACGGCATCAACATCCGCAACTTCGCCGCCACCGGTCAGCAGACTCTGACTCTTGGCTCGGAAGTGAACGACGTCTTTGCTGTCGGCATGCCCGTCACCGGCACTGGCATTGCCCCAGGCACCACGGTCACCGGTGTGAACTACAACGTCACCAGCAGCACCTCGGGCTCTGCCTTGCAGAATATGGTTTCGGTGAACAGCGGTGCGGCGGCGTCCACCTACAATGTGGGCGACTTGGTTTTTGGCACCGGCATTCCCGCCGGCACCTACGTGAAAAGCATCATTGGCAACACCCTGACCCTGAGCCAGGAAATCACCGTGGCCAACCCTGTGCTGAGGCGTTACCAAATCACCCTCAGTCAGGCCGCCACCGGAACCACGATTGAGGTGGTGCTCTCCCAGCTCTCGCTCACCCAGGGGGTCGCTGCTTCGTTCAGCAATAACAACACGCTGACGACCAACTCCATGATCAACATCTCTGGCGGCATGGTGTCCGTCAGCGGCAACAGCGATACGCTTTTCGGCAATGCCACCAATCAGATCCTGCTGAACACCAACTCCACCGCCGCAGGCCTGCGTGTGGACGGCACCTTCTCCACCACCCGCAGCATCATCCTGAACCAGGAAAACAGCGCCATCGACGTCACCCACGGCAACACCTTCACGGTGAACTCCCCGTTCGTGCTCACCAACACCGGCTGGCACCTGACCAAGAATGACCGCGGCACCCTGGTGCTGAGCGCCTCCAACACCGGTTGGAACGGCAACATCACCATCACCCAGGGCGTCCTGCGCATCACCAATTCCACCGCGCTGGGCGGGGCGGGCTCGTTCAACCCCAGCTCCAACGCGGCCTCCGGCGCCACCATGATCGGCAACATAGGCGCGGCGCTGGAGCTGGCCAACAACGTCAGCATCGCGGAGACCATCGTCTTCACCCCTGGCAACAACGTCACCAGCACAGGCATTGATTACAGTGGCGCCATCCGCAGCGCCTCCGGCAACAACACCCTCAGCGGCACCATCACCTTCAACGGCCCGTCCACCGCAGACTCCCAGCATCGCGGCGCGCTCATCTCCGTGGACGCGGGCTCCACCTTGAACATCACCGGCCAGATGGTCGGCCGGGTGGGCACCGGCGGCAGCAACCGCGACTCCTGGTTCGCCCTGGGCGGCGCGGGGACAGGCACCATCAGCACCGCCATGACGCACAATGGCACCCTCACCTTCGGCGTGTATTCCCTCGTCAAGGTCGGCACCGGCACCTGGAACATTGCCGCGGCCAACGCCTTCTCCGGCCAGAACATTTATGTGCAGCAGGGCACCCTGGCCGTGAACGGCAGCGGCACCCTGGGCGGCGGCTCCGGCACGATCTTCGTCACCCCGGGCGGCACTCTGAGCCTGGACAACACCGGCAGCAACGTGCCGACCCGCCTGGGCAACCGCGCCCTGAACCTGTATGGGGCCAATCTGAACATCCTGGGCAGCAGCAGCGCCGCCACCAATGAGACCACCACCGGCACCATGACCCTGAACACCGGCCACAGCGTCATCACGCTGACCGCCGGCGCAGGCCAGCAGCTTGACTTCACCACAGGCGCCGTCACCCGCAACGGCGGCAGCACCCTGCTGGTGCGCGGCAGCAACCTGGGCAGCCTCCCCGGTCCTGGCGTGGCCACCATCCAGGCCTCCGGCGCAGGCTACCTCTTCAACCTGGGCCAGAACGGCGCGGTCGGCGCTGCCAACAAGGGCATCCTGCCCTACGCGCTGGTGGACACCTCCCTCACCGGCTTTGGCACCTCCTTTGCCACGGCGGACTCGGTAAATGGTGGCCTGCGCGCGCTCGACGCCTCCGAATACAACACCACCCTGACCAACAATCTGTCCGGCGTGGCCACCCCGATGAACATCCGGCTGTCCACCAGCCAGGGATTCGGCGGCTCCATCACCGGCAACAGCATGACCATCAACTCCCTCACGCTCAACAGCGGCGGCGGTGTCAGCATGGTCACTGGTCAGACCCTCGTCATCGACAGCGGCGGCCTGCTCTCCTTCACCGGCAGCGGCAACATCACCGGTGGCAGGCTCAGCACCACCTCCAGCCGCGAGCTGATCGTCCATGCCCTGGGCAACCTCACCATCGGCAGCAGCTTGGTGGGCTTCGGCAACGGCCTGACCAAGGCCGGGGCGGGCACCCTGACCCTGGGCACCCAGAACTTCTACGCTGGCGCCACCCGCATCAACGAAGGCACTCTCCGGCTGGCCGGTGGCGACAACACCCTGTTCTGGAACAATGACTTCATCATCCAGGGCAGCGGCACGCTGGACCTCAACGGCACCGTGCAGGTGCTGAACCGCCTGCGTGGTGACGGCTCCTTCGCCCGCAACCTGGCCGTTGTCCCTGGTGTCGGCGGTTTCGTCATCAACAGCTCCGGCACCCAGGCCACCCTGGGCTTTGCCAATGCCAACAGCTTCTTCGGCGGCACCATCTCCGGCAACATCGCCGTCGTGTCCGCCAACCAGGCGGGCAGCTTCAACAGCTGGGACATCTACGCCCCGCAGACCTACACCGGCCGCACCTACATCAACGGCGCGCGCTGGCAGCTCATTGGCGAAGGCACGCTGAGCGGCACCTCCGCGATCGACATCAACCAGGGCACCCTGCTGCTGGCCAACAACAACGCCACCCAGATCACCACGCGAAACATTGACGACCGTGTCAATGACGCCGCCCCCATCTTCATGCGCGGCGGCATGATCCAGTACCGCGCCCGCAACGCCATGGAAGGCTCGGAACGCTTCGGCACCCTCACCCTCGGGGAAGGCAACAGCTTCATTGAGGTGGCCGAGCCCGGCACCGGCATCAACAGCTCCACCGCCATTTTTGCCAGCCTCAACCGTGCGGCGGACTCCCGCGCCACCCTGCGCTTCATGAACGTGGACGGCACCTTCAACAACAGCCAGGCCCGCGTTTACTTCGACTCCGCGCCCGTGCTGACCAACAACATCATGGGCGGCTGGGCCGTGTTTGAGCGTGACTTCGCCAGCTACAACCCCGGCACTGGCGTCGGCGGCCTCAACAGCGTCGGTTATGCTGGGTACTCCCCCCTGGGCCTCAATGAGGCAGGCGTCACCGACAACGTCCGCATGACCTACCCTGCCGTGTCCACCGTGGGCGAGATCGGCTCCAACATCCTCACCGTGGAGAGCACCGCCGCCCTCGCCGTCGGCGACCCGGTGTTTGGCACCAACATCCCTGCGGGGGTGACCATCACCAGCATCATCAGCCCCACCCAGTTCACCATCTCCTCGATCCTCAGCAGCGCCAACCCCGCCCTGAACATCCCGCAGGCGGTCACGCTGACCGGCAACCGCACCATCAACAGTCTGGCGATGGTGGTTTCTGGCGACAGCACCCTGAACCTGGGCGGCTTCACCCTGAACCTGGGCAGCGGCGGCCTGATCGCCTCCCAGGGTTTCGACCTTGCCAACCCGCAGGTGACCGTCGTCAGCAGCTCCACCTCCAGCAACACCGTGCTGGTCGGCAGCGTGCCGAACACCCTGGTGGTCGGCTCCTGGTTCATGGGCCGCCAGATCACCGCCATCAACGGCCTCACCGTCACCCTGGACGGCGTCGCCAACGCCAACATCACCGCGCCCGCCAACCGGGAGTTCGTCAGCTCCCTGAACATTCCGCTTGAGATCATCAACGGCAACCTCACGGCGGGCGGCACCCCCAACACGGCCGCGGACCTCTATCTGCACGCCCTGGGCTTCAACAACGTCAACAACGTGTACAACCGCGACGTCCTCGTCGGCGCCAACATTGTGGACAACGGCACCGGCCCGGTCACCCTGGTGATCAACGGCACGGAAGGGCGGACCAACAACGGCATCAGCACCACCGGGGCCATCACCGCCTACCGGACCAACGAGGTGCGCCTCACCGGCAACAACACCTACAGCGGCGGCACCTTCGTCAACGCCGGCTTCGTTTACCTGAAGTCCGCCGCCCAGGCCTTCGGCACCGGGAATGTCACCATCACCGGCGGCGCCTCCACCAACGGCACCACCGCCCTTGAGCGCACCTCCACCGTCGTGTTTGGCGCCTCCAACCAGATCGCCAGCACCGCCACGCTGAACATGCTGGGCGGCTCCGCGCTGGAGCTCAACGGCTTCAACCAGACCCTGGCGGCCATCAACTTCAACAACACCGGCGGCAACGCCCCCACCCTCCTGGTGGGCACCGGCGAGCTGACGCTGAACGGCAACATCACCGCCACCTCCGCCAACATCGGCACCAACGCCTCCTCCATCATCACCAGTGGTCAGGTTTACTCCCGGACGACCACAGGCAGCAACCAGGTCACCCTGGAGTCCGTGGCCGGTCTGGCCATCGGCACGCCTGTCACCGGCACTGGCATTGCCGCCAACACCATCGTCACCGGCATCTCCGGCAACACCGTCACCCTCTCCACCAGCGCCACCGCCACGGGGAACTCCCTGCTGAGCTTCGGCTCCCTCGGCTCCATGAACCTGGGCGGCAGCACCCGCACCTTCAACATCGGCATGGCCACCGTCAACGGCACCACAGATCTGGCTCCGCTGATGCCCACGCTCATCATCTCCGCCACCATGACCGGCTCCGCCGGCATCAACAAGACCGGCGCGGGCCTGCTGCAGCTCAGCGGCGCCAACACCTTCACGGGCGGGGTGAACCTCCAGGCCGGCGGCATCCTCATCGGCGCCAGCAGCGTCTTCAACACCGGCGTCAACGGCCAGGTCTCCGCCGGTCCGCTGGGCACCGGCGCCTTCACCATGGGCGCCAACACCCGGCTCGTCACCAACGGCAACTGGACCATTGGCAACGCCACCACCGTGCAGGGCAACATCACCTTCGACAGCACCTCCTCCACCGGTGTGCTGACCCTCAGCATGAGCGGCGCGATCACCCTGCCGAACTCGCTCACCATCGACGTCATCAGCCCGGGCCTCACCGCCGCGCTCAGCGGCACCATCAGCGGCGCCTCCGGCGGCGTCATCACCATCAACAAGACCGGCCTCGGCACCCTGTCCCTGGGCCCGGTCAACCCCGCCAACAGCATCACCCTCAACATGACGGACGGCAACCTGGCCCTCCTCAATGACGGCGACGGCACCGGCTCCCCGCAGATCATCGACACCCGCATCACCCTGAATCCGTCCGGCCCGATGAACATCACCATCGGCCGCGCCGGCACCACAGGCGTCACCAATCCCGGCACCCCGAACGCCCCGCTCTTCGTCCTCGCCGCCAACAAGACGCTGCGCATGTCCGCCTTCGCCCTCAGCGGCCCGCTCATGGTCACCAACAACCATGGCTACGGCCTGGAGCTGACCGGCCCCGCCACCCTCGGCGCGAACCAGCTCATCCACGTCAACAACTACACAAACTCCAACGCCGTCCCGGGCCTGACCTTCAGCGGTGTCGTCTCCGGCGCGTCCGGCATCACCAAGACCGGCAACGGCGTCCTGGCCCTGACCAACGCGGGCAACACCTTCACCGGGATGATCGACATCCAGGGCGGCGTGGTCTCCGTCAGCAGTGACGGCGCGCTTGGCAACAGCGCCAACCAGATCAACCTCAACGTCAACGCGGCCGTCAACGTCGGCCTCCGCGTCACCGGCACCTTCGGCACCGCCCGCTCCATCCTCCTCAGCCGGCCCAGCAACGCCATCGATGTCAGCCAGGGCAGCACCTTCACGGTGAACTCCGCCTTTGTCCTTGGCGCCGCAAACAATGCCCTGCAGAAAAACGGCAACGGCACTCTTGAGCTCACCGCGAACAACTCCACCTGGACGGGGGCTATCACCGTCGCCGCCGGCGCGCTGAAAGTCACCAACGCCGCGGCCCTCGGCACCACCGCCGGCGCCACCACCGTCAGCGGCACGGGCGCAGCCCTGCAGTTGAGCAGCATCAGCACGGCCGAGCCGCTCACCTTGAACGGCACCGGCATCAACGCCGCAGGCGCCCTCCAGGCGGTGGCAGGCACCAACACCGTCACCGGCACCATCACCCTCAGTGGCGCCACCTTCATCGGTGCCGACGCCGGCACCACCCTCAACCTGACCGGCGACCTCAGCAGCGCCCAGGCGGTCACCTTTGTGGGCGCGGGCACCATCAACAAGACCGGCGCCGCCATCGGCGCCGTCTCCTCCATCACCAAGCAGGGTTCCGGCCTGTTCACCCTTGGTGTGACCAGCGGCTCCTTCGGAGGCAGCCTTGTCATCAACGAAGGCACCTTCCAGATGGGCGCGGGCGTCACCATCGGCGGCACCGGCACCATCACCGTGCAGGGGCCCTCCGGCGTGCTGGACCTCCTGGGCGGCCTGGACCATGTCACCGGCGCGCGTCCGCTGACCCTGAACGGCGGCACGGTGAACATCTCCGGCGGCAGCGGCTCCAACGAGACCTTCGGCACCCTGACCACGAACCGCAACAAGACCAGCGTCATCAACTTCAACCCTGGCGGCAGCGCCAACGTGCTGACCTTCGCCAACCTGGTCATCAACGGCGACTCCAGCATCAGCTTCAACGGCACGCTGAACACCTCCAACCGCATCGCCTTCTCCTCCACCCCCGGGATGATCAACAGCGTCATCCAGCGCGCGCTGGTCAACGGCGCCGACTTCGCCACCTACAACGGCTCCGGTGGCGGTGGCAACATCCAGGCCTTCAGCGCCTACAACACCTCCAACAGCATTGACAGCCTGGGCACCACCAGCAATGCCACCCTGCTGCTGACCTCCGCCAACCCGACCTTCACCGGCACCACCAACCGTGCCGCCAACGCCATCAAGCTCAGCGGCTCCGGCATCAACCTCGGCGGCAGCCTCACCGCGCAGGGCGTCACCCTCACCCTCTCCGCAGGCGCCATCCTCAACGTCGGCGGCAACAACACCATCAACGTTCCCCGTCTGCATTTCGCCAATCCGGGCAACAACAACGCCGCCACCCAGGCCTTCGTGGCCGTCGCGGCCGGCACCACGCTGACCATCAACAGCCTGCTGACCGGCGGCGCGGGATTCGTCAAGGACCTGCCCGGCACGCTCATCCTCAACGCCCCGACCAACCGCGCCGGCCTGCCCAACATCAGCGGCCAGACGCTGACCGGCAACTTTGTGGTCAACGCCGGCACCGTCAGGCTCGACGGCGGCAACAACACCCTGACCCCGAACCAGTTCCTCATCATCGCCCCCGGCGCCACCCTGGACCTCAACGGCACGATTCAGCATGTTCTCGGCACACGTGGTGACGGCGCTGCGCTGCAGGGCAATGCCGGAACCTTCACCAACACCGCAGGCACCCCTGCGGCCATTGTGTTCGGCCTCGACAGCGGCGGCTTCAACTTCGGCGGCGTGTTCAGCGGAAACACCAGCGTGCTCAAGACCAGCAACCAGACCTACAACTTCCTCAACGTCAACACGCACACCGGAGCCACGGTGATCGCCGGCGGCAGCAACTCGCTGCTGGACGGCGGCAGCATGCTGAACACCTCCTCCATCACCATCAACTACGCGCATCTGGGCCTCAACGACAATGTGAACTTCGCGCTGGCGAACCGCCTCAGCACCAGCACGCCCATCACCATGCGCGGCGGCACCCTCGTTTACACCGGCCGGGCCCAGATGGAGACCAGCCAGTCCGTCGGCGCCATCACCCTGGTGGAAGGCCTCAACATGATCCAGGCCGCCCCTGGCGGCACCGGCATCAACTCCGCCACCCTGAACATCGTCTCCCTGGCGCGTTCCGTCGGCTCCACCGCCACTGTCCGCTTCCCGGACAACAGCGTGGGTGCCATCGGCAACACGGGCAACATCCTCATCGGCAACTACAACGGCCCCGTCGGCACCAACCTGACCAACAACCTCATCGGCCCATGGGCCGTGGTGGACCGCGAGTTTGCCAGCTACATCCCGCAGCTTGGCGTGATCCGCCTTGGCCAGACCGGCGCCGCCGGCTACTCCACCAACGTCCTCAACGGCACCCCCCTGGCCACGGACAACATCCGCGCCACCGCCAGCGTCGGGCCGCTTTACCAGGACACCGTGGTCAACACCTTCACCCTGCTCAACCCGGCGGCCACGCAGAACTTTGTGGACCTGGGCGGCTACCAGCTCACCCTGCAGGGCGGCGGCCTCATCCTGGCGCAGAGCGGTGACAACCGCAACACCAGCGTCATCAACGGCACCATCACCGGCGGCACCCTGAACACCGCCAGCGACCTTTACATCCACGTCCTGCCCTATGGCGGGGTGAACCGCACCACCACCATTGACGCCAGCATCGTCAACAACGGCACCGGCGCCGTGCGCCTCATCATGTCCGGCAGCGACAGCATCGCCTCCCTCACCCTCAACGGCAACAACACCTACACCGGCGGCACAGTCGTCAACGGCGGGGTCCTGATCGTGGGCGCGGGTGGCAGCCTCCCCGGCGGCGGCATCACCATCAACGGCGGCTTCACCCCGGGCAGCGGCATGGTGGTGCAGAGCCTGGGCGGCATCATTGCGGCGAGCAACATGGTCACCATCAACGGCAACGGCCAGCTCGTCCTCGCGGGTGAGCAGACGCTGCAGGGCCTGGTGTTCAACGGCAGCGGCGGCGGCAACATCGCCCCCACGGTGAGCTCTGGCGAAGGTCTGCTGACCATCGGCGCCGGCGGCATCGTCTCCAACCCCTTCACCCCCGCCGCGCCCGCGCTGCTGGTGGGGCGTGTGGACCTGGGAACCGCCCAGAACACCGTCACCGTGAACACCTACGACTTCGCGCAGTTCACCAACTACGCGCCGACCACCGCCGGCCTGATCATGGGCGGCGTGGTGGGTTCCAGCGGTGGTTTCGTGAAGAAAGGCGACGGTGTCCTGCAGATCAACCAGTCCGCCTTCACCGGCCCGCTCACAGTGGAGGCTGGCAACATCCAGTCCGGCGCCTACAACAGCGGCTCCCGCTTCTCCAGCCTGACGCTGGGTGCGGGCACCTCCCTGAACCTGAACGGCCAGCAGACGGTCTGGGGCTCGCTGGGCGGCAGTGGCATGGTGTTCAACTCCGGTGCCAACAACTCCACCAACCTGTTTGTGGGCTTCAACAACCAGGACTCGGTTTTCTCCGGCCAGATCCGCCGCTGGAATGACGGGGTGCCCAACGCGATCCACCTTTACAAGGTCGGCGCCGGCACCATGAGCATCACCGGCACCCAGGATAATCTGGCCGCCTCCAGCGGCAACGTGCTGGTGTTCCAGGGCGCCCTGGCCTACAGCGGCGGCGGCACGGCCTTGATGCCGAACCATCTTGTTTACAAAAACGGCACCCTGCTGATCGACAACTCTGTCACCAACACCAACAACCGTCTGGCCTCCCCGCTGACCTCCGTGGCCAACTCCACGCTGAACATCACCGGCGGCACGGTCACAGTGCTGGGCAACGCCGGCACCAACACCACGGAAGGCGTCACCACGCTGACCATTGGCAGCGGCGGCGGCGGTGCGGGCATCCTGAACCTGGACGCCAACGACGCCACCAATGTGACGTTCAACGTCGGCACCCTTTCGGGCCTGAGCACGGGCGGCACGCTGCTGCTGCGTGGTGATCTCAGCGCGGTGGGCGAGGGCGCCGTCGCGGGCCGGGCCAACCTTTTCGTGACCAACTACACCGTCACCGCCGGCCAGACCACGAACAGTGGCGGCAACGTGCTGACCAACGGCCAGCACCTGATGATGATCCGCCCCGACATCCTTGGTGACTATTCGATGACCGGACTTGGCACCGCCTTCGTGACGCGGGACAGCGTGACGGGGTACCTGCGCCCCCTCGCGGAAAATGAAATGCGCCCCACGCTGACCAACCAGTCCTACACCAACGTCTCCCTCAGCAGCAACGGCGTCATTGGCAGCGGCGACCAGGCCATCAACAGCCTGCGCCTGCTGGAAGGCGGCGGCCTCTCCACCAATTCCGTGGCGGCCTACGGCAGGTGGAACGTCAATGGTGGCATCCTGACGGAGCATGTCCGCACCGGGGGCGTCCTGGCCTTTGAGGGCAACGGCGGCATCACCACGCCGGGCCTGGCAACCTACAGCGGCTGGATGTACTTCCACACCATCGGGGAGAACACCACGCTGAACATCTCCAGCACCCTGTGGAACTTCGGCAGCGGCATTGTCAAATCCGGGGAGGGCACGCTCATCCTCGGCTCCAAGAACTACTACGGCAGCAACACCATTGTGAACGAGGGCAGGCTGGTCCTTGCCGGCCAGGACAACTCCCTGGTGGTGGGCACCAACTTCAACACCACCACCCACACCGCCGCGTATTACAACCTCTACATGAACGGCGGCGTTCTGGACCTCAACGGTGGCAGCCAGATGTTCGGCACGTTCGCCACGGCCAACCAGCTTCCCTTCGGCGGCGAGGTCACCAACAGCGCCTCCAACCAGGTCACCCTGCGGGTGAACACGGGCAGCGCCGTCTTCGGCGGCACGATCACCGGCAACCTCAATTTCGTGAAGAGCGGCAACAGCGACCTGGTCCTCAGCAACCGCAACACCTACACCGGCGAGACGGTCATCAATGGCAACACCCTCACCCTGCGTGACAACGGCACCCTCTCCGGCACCTCCGGCATCACGGTGAACTTCTCCACCCTGCAGTGGGACAACCGCGGGCTCAACCCGCTGGAGAACTCCGACATCCAGCGCATCGCGCCCACCGTGCCCCTCACGCTTCGTGGCGGCACCCTGACGATCCAGGGCGGCGGCTCCTTCGACACCAACGTGGCCTTCAACAACGTGTCGGTCCTCAACGGCGCCAGCATCGTGAACGTGTACCCGGCCGCCAACGCAGGCAGCGTCGTGCGGCTGACCATTGGCAACCTGGTGCGCGACGCCGCCGACCGCGGCGCCATCAACTTCGTCTCCAACGTCGGCATGGGCGGCAGCGGCAACAACAACAACGCCCGCGTGCTCATCTCCGCCATCAACGGCCAGGGCTTCTCCGCCTCCCAGATGGTCAACAACCTCATTGGCGGCTGGGCCGTCGTGGACGGTGACAGCTTCGCCACCTATATTGACGGCGTCGGAGTCGGCAAGCTGGGCGCGACAGTCGGCGGCAACATTTACGCCGGCGGCAATGTCTTCCCGGCCTACAACGGCACCGACCTCAGCTCCGCCAGCACCCAGCCCACCTGGAACATCAATGACAGCAGCAACCGCACGCTGACCCTTTCCAAGACCGTGAACTCCCTGCGCAGCGGCGGCGGCACCGTCACCCTGGGCAACTCCACCGTCGGCGGCGTCACGCTCAGCTTCAACGTGGGCATCCTCACCAACGCCGGCAGCATGGTGATCACCTCCGGCCATGCGGGCTCGGCCATCAGCTCCACCTCCCCTGAGTTCCACGTGTTCATCAACCAGGGCACCACCACCTTCAACACCGCCATCGTCGGCAACTTCGACTTCATCAAGTCCGGCAGCGGCACCCTGACCCTGGGCACCGCCAACAGCAGCGGCTCCAACACCTACACCGGCACCACCTATGTGAACCAGGGGACGGTGAACCTCAACATGTCCGCCGGCCGCATCGCCATCCCGGGGGATCTGGTCCTCAACAATGCCATTGTGACGATGTCCAACGCCAACAAGTTCGACGCCAGCACAAGCCAGATCGCCGCCACCAGCAATGTGACCCTCAACGGCGGCTCGACGCTGAACTTCTTCAACTACACCTCCGCCACCACCACGACCCTGGCCAGCCTGAACTTCAACAATGACGGCGGCATCGCCGCCAGCGTGACACACCCAGGCGTGCGCTTCAACGCGCCCACCGCCCGCCACACCCTGGTGCTGACCGCGGCCAACGCCATCAACGTGGTCAACAACAACCTTGGCACGGGCCCGATCATCGCAGCCTCCACCAACAGCGCCGCCAACTCCCTGCTCAACTTCACCAACGCCGCCCCGGTGATCACCGTTTCCGGCCTGGCCCCGGTCGGCCTGGCCATCACCGCGCCGATCACCACCAGCGGCGCTGTCCTGTCCAAGGCGGGGGATGGAGCGCTGGCAATTTTTGGCGACAACACCTTCTCCTCAGGCTTCAACCTCAACGGCGGCACGCTGATCTTTGGCAACCGCACCATCGGCGATCCCGGCGCGCTCACCAGCGGCCCTGTCGGCACCGGCACCCTGACCATTGGCGACGGCACCACCCTGCAGGCGGCGCTGAACACCACGGCGGCCACCACCACCAACACCACGGCGGGCACCTCCGCCAACGTCACCCTCAACAGCACCACCGTGGCCGGCCTGGGCCTGGTCGTCGGCCAGCCGGTGTTTGGCAGCGGCATCCGCCCCGGCACGGTCATCGCCTCCATCACCGGCACCAACACCTTCACCCTGTCGCTCAACGCAGGCTCGGCCAACACCAACAACACGCTTTCCTTTGGCACGGTCATCGGCAACGCGATCACGGTGACCGGCAACTTCAGCTTTGGGGGCGAGGTCCTCAACACCACCAGCAGCGCTCAGTATCTGTCCCTCACCGGCCCGATGAGCCTGGGCGCCGCCTCGCGGACCATCACGGTGAACAACCCGTTCATGACCGGCATCCTCGCCGGCCAGATCAGCAGCACGGCGGCCAATGTGGACCTCATCAAGAACGGGCCCGGCGCGCTGCTGCTGACCAACAGCGCCAACAACTGGAGCGGCGCGACGACCATCATCAACGGCACGCTGCGCCTCGGGGCGAATGAGGTCATCCCCAACGGCTCCGCCGTCACCGTGGAGCAGGGGGCCATGTTTGACCTGGCCGGCCGTAGCGAGACCATCGGCTCGCTGAGCGGCGGCGGCGTGGTCAACAACACCTACACCGAGGCCACCTCCACGCTGACCATCGGTGCCAGCAATGCCGACGCGGTGTTCTCCGGCGTGCTGGCCGCATCCTCCGCCAGCCGCCTCAACCTGATCAAGATTGGCACGGGCACCCAGTCCCTGACCGGCCTGAGCACCTACACCGGCGTCACCACCATCAACGGCGGTGTTCTCAGCGTCACCACGCTGGCCAACGGCGGGACCGCCAGCGGGATCGGCTCCTCGGCCGCCGCCAACACGAATCTGGTGATCAACGGCGGCACCCTGCGCCACACCGGCATCACCTCCACCACCAACCGCTCCCTGGTCATCGGCACCAATGGCGCCACCATTGACGCCTCCGGCACCGGCGCCCTCACCTTCTCGGTGGGCGGCGGCACCAACATCAGCAACGTGGCCTTCATCACCGCGGCCGACCCTGGCGCGGGCGTCGTCAACGCCAGCCGCAGCCTGACGCTGACGGGAACCTCCAACCCGACATTGATCAACTCCTTTGGCAAGACCATCGGCAACAACGGTTCGGGCGTCACCAGCCTGTTCAAGACCGGCACCAACAGCTGGGCGCTGAACGCCGCCAGCACCTACACCGGCAACACGACTGTCAGCGGCGGCGCGCTGTATTTGACGGCTGGCGCGTCCCTGGGCAACACCGCCATCTCCGTGGCCAATGGGGCCACTTTTGGCGTGCTGGCGCCTGGAACCATCAATGCAGGTCTCACCTCCACCGCCAATGTGGGCGCCAGCCTGGTGCTGAGCGCGGGCTCCTCCTTCACCATGGCCAACGATGACGGCACCGGCACGTTCAATCTGCAGCAGCACAGCGGCTTTGCCGGGCCGGGCATGACCATCGGCTCCACCAACAACGCGGACCCGACCGTGCGCATGAGCTTTGACGTGGGCAGCGGCTCCAACGTGGCCGACACCATTGTGCTGAACCGCGGCCTGGCCGTCAATCAGAGCGGCGCCACCATCGCCATCCTGCCGCAGAGCGGCATCACCGGCCTGACCACCTCCACGCCGTATGACCTGATCACCTTCCTCTCCGGCGGGCTGACCCTGAACGAGGCCTTCTCCGAGGCGTTCACCCTGGCCAACAACGCCGTCATCCTGGGCGACAATGGCTACTCCCTCAGCCTGGTGATGCTGACCAGCGCCGGTGTTGAGACCAGCGTCGTGTCCGCCGCCGCCCGTGTGGCGTTGAAGGCGACCACCGCCACGATGCAGGATGCCTACTGGAAGGGCACTGCCAGCGCCTCCTGGGACACCAACGGCAACTGGTTCACCACCGCGGCAGGCACGACCGCGCTGCCTGGCGGGGTGCCCGGGGCGTTCACCAATGTGTATTTCAGCACGGACGCCGGCGCCACCAACCTGACCACCACGCTGGCAACGGACCGCACCATCGCCAGCCTGACCTTCCGCACCAGCGCCAACGCCCCGATCACCATTTCCGGCAGCACGCTGATGATCATCGGCAATGGCATCACCACGCAGGCCGGCACGGCCAGCCACGTGATCAACAGCAACGTGCGCCTCGGCTCCAACCAGACCTGGGCGGTGAACTCGGCGAACCCGCTCACCGTGAACGGCGTGGTCAGCGACAACGCGCTTGGATTCAGCCTCACCAAGAGCGGCACCGGCACGCTGTTCATGAACAATGCCGCCAACACCTACACCGGCATCACCACCATCAGCGGTGGCGTGCTGGCGGCCAGCACCCTGGCCAACGGCGGCGCCAGCAGCAGCATTGGTGCCTCGGGCTCCCAGGCGGCCAATTTGGTGATCAGTGGCGGCACTTTGCGCTACACAGGCGGCACCGTCAGCACCAACCGCCTCTTCAGCATCGGCACCGCAGGGGCGATCATTGAGTCCTCCGGCACCGGCCCGGTGACGTTCTCCAACGTGGGTGCCCTGGGCTTCAGCGGCACTGGTGTGCGCACCCTCACCCTGGGCGGAACCAACACCGGGCTGAACACCCTTGTCCCCGCCATTGGTGACTCTGCGACAGGCACCAGAACCAATGTCACCAAGACTGGAGCGGGCACCTGGGTGCTGGCCCCCGACAACGCCATTGTCGGCCTGTCCGGCGTCATCACCGCCGCCGATCCCACGGTGGTCACCCAGACAAGCACCAGCGGCCTCATCGTGAACCAGCTCATCAGCGGTCCTGGCATCCCTGCGGGCAGTTTTGTCGCCGCGATCCTGGGGCCTGACAGCTTCCGGCTCAGCCAGGCGGCCGTGGTTCCTGCCAACGAGGAGATCACCATCAATGGCAACACCAGCGGCCTGACGGTGGGGACGAAGACCGATGCGAACGGCTCCGTCAACCCCAGCGGTTTGTACACCGTCACCAGCATCCAGCCTTCGACGACCATCACCGCCAGTTGGAATGGCGAGACGCTGACGGTGGGCGTGGCGGACAGCAGCAACCTCACCGTGGGCACCAAGGTGGACCGCGACGGCCACCCTGACACCAACGGCATCTACACCGTCACCAGCATTGAGTCTGCCACCAGCGTGGAGATCAGCACCCCCCCGGCCACCGTGACCATCACGGGGGTGAACACCGGCGGCCTCTCTGCCGGAACCCGCGTGAACGCGCAGGGCCAGCCGGACGCCAACGGCCTCTACACCGTGGCCTCCGTCCTGGCGCCTGACACTTTTGTCATCAGCGCCCCGGTCACCGAGCAGAACTTTGTCATGGATGCCGGCGCGGGCAACGGCTACACCGGCGTGACCAGCATCACGGGCGGGGTCCTGAGTGTCAGCGACATCGCCAATGGCGGCGTGGCCAGCGCGCTGGGTGCCTCCACCAACATCGCGGCGAACTTGGTGATCAACGGCGGCACGCTGCGCTACACCGGCACCGGCACCACCACAGACCGCCTGTTCACCCTGGGAACCAATGGCGCCACGCTGGATTCCAGCGGCACCGGCGCGCTGGTCTTCTCCAGCACCGGCAGCATCACCGGCACCGGTAAGCTGACCCTGACCGGCAACAGCGACCCCGCCTTGCTTAACATACTGCGGCCATTGATCAGCGGTGGCTCCTCGGTCGTCAAGAGCGGGTCGAACACCTGGGTGCTCAGCGCGCCGAACAACTCCTACACCGGCTCCACCACCATCGAAGGCGGGGTTCTGCAGGTGGGAACGCTTGCCAACGGCGGCGTGGCCAGCAGCATCGGCAACTCCGCCAATTTGGCGACCAACCTGGTGCTCAACGGCGGCACCCTGCGCTACACGGGCGGCACAGTGTCCACCAACCGTCTTTTCACCGTTGGTGTCAACGGCGGCACCATCGAGTCCAGCGGCAGCGGCGCGATCACTTTCACCGGCACCTCCAGCATCGGGTTGGATGGCTCCGGTGCGCGCACATTCACCCTGGGCGGCACCAACACGGGCGCCAACACCCTCTCCGTCATCATCGGGGACAACGGCGGCCCCACCTCGCTGGTGAAGAGCGGCTCCGGACGCTGGATACTCAACTCGGCCAACAACTACACCGGCACCACGCTGGTGAGCGGCGGCATTCTGCAGGTCGGCACCCAGGCCGCGCACCGCACCGGCTCCGGCGCGCTCACGGTGGCCAGCGGCGCCACCCTGGCGGGCATTGGCATCGTCAATGGAACCAACAATGTGACCAATCACACATTCCAGAGCGGGTCCACACTGCTGCCGGGCACAAACTTCGGCGCGAACGTCGGCACCCTGACCTTCAATGGCAATGTGGCCATGCAGGACGGCTCCTTCCTGACCCTCCAGGTGGGGAATGCGACCACCAACGGCGGCGCAGGCCTGCTCAACTCCCTGCTGGGCAACACCTATGACACGCTGGGCGGCTACCGCGACATCAATGCCTCCGTCTGGGACAACACCTCGACGAACCCGATCATCGCCGGTCGTCATGACTACATCCACATCAATGGCGGGCTGCTCCTCAACCAGGCCACCATCACGATCCAGGATGTGGGCAACTACCTGGGCCAGGCCACCACCACCGGCAAGGCGCAGAACGGCGACATCTTCAACCTCGGCATGTGGCTGAACTATGACAGCCTCTCCACCTTCAATGTGGGTGAAAACTACCGCACTGGCGGGGACGGCGGCGGAAACCTGATTCTGCCCACCCTGGGTGGCAATCTGGTTTATGACCTCAGCCTCTTCACCACCCACGGCATCATTCTGACGATCACCAGGCCCTCCGTCATCCCGGTGCTCATGAACAGCTACTCCGCGGCTGGCGGCAGCTCCTGGAACACCATCGCAGGCTGGCGTCCGGCCAGCACCCCGAACTCCGTGGGTGCGATTGTCAGCCTGACCAACAACATCACCTCCAACGCGGACATCACGCTGGACGGCACCAAGAAGGTCGGCATGATCTTCATTGGGGATCAGAGCAACCAGCAGCGCTTCCAGATCACCCAGGGTTCCGGCGGCAGCCTCTACTTTGACAACGGCGTCTTTGGACGCGCCCTGCTGAGCAAGGTGCAGGCAAACTCCACCACCGTCGGTGTGGACATCATCAGCGCGCCGATCACCCTGAACAGCAACCTGCGCATCAACGTGAACTCCGGCGGCGCCACGGCGCGGCTGGACATCACCGGCCCCATCTCCCAGGAGGCCGGCAAGACGCTTGGCGTGGACATCACCGGCGCGGGCCGTGTCACCTACTCCGGCACGACGCCAAACACCTACACCGGCCTGACCCGGGTGTTCACACGCGGTCATAGCGACGCCACGAACCCCAACCTTGTGCTGGCGAAGACCGAGGGCGTGAACGCCATCGCCGGCAACCTGCAGATTGGCAACGCCAGCATTGGCGGCTCCGGCACCACCGTGGTGCACCTGGGTGCGAGCAACCAGATCGCCGACAATTCCATCCTCATCATGGACGGCGGCATCGGCGGCTATGCCACCGGCAACGGCGGCAACAACCCCTACTTCAAGCTGATGGGCTTTGACGAGACCCTCGGCGGGCTTTGGGACTACACCGCCAGCGGCGTGATCGAGGTGACCGAGGGTGAAAGCGGCACCGCCAACAGCACGCTGACCATCAACACCACCGCAGGCATCAGCAACTACTACAACGGCTTCATCCGTGACCGTGCCAACAACACCGGCAGCGGCGTCCTGAACCTGGTGGTCTCCGGCAACGGCGAGCAGGTCCTGGCCCTGGGCAACATCAGCTACAGCGGCTCCACCACCATCAACAGCGGGGCCAGGCTGGTGCTGGAAAGCACCACCGCCTTTGGCAACGGCGTGGGCAGCGCCGCGGAGAGCCAGCTGGGCTCGCGCGCGATCACCAACAATGGCGAGCTGGAGTTCCGCATCATCAACGGCGGCACCTGGAGTTTCGGCCGTGCGTTCAGCGGCACCGGCAGCGTGGCCCGCACCGGCAACGGCACCTTCAACCTGACCTCCGCCAACACCATCCCCGGCGGTGTCTCGGTCAGCGACGGCCGTTCCCTCATCGGCAACAGCGCCACCAACTTCAACGCCACCACCACCGTGACCGGCGGCGGCTTCAGCATCGCAGGCATCCAGAACCTCGTCACCGTGAGCTGGAACGCCCCGGTCCATGTTCAGGCCGGCGGCCTGCAGATCCGCGGCACAGGCGACAACGTCACCAACGGCGCCATCCTGAATGTGAACGCCGCCAGCACGGTCAACGGCATCATCTCCCTGATGGCCGGTGACCTGCGCATCGCCGGCAGCGGCACGCTGAACGGGGTCACCTCCATCACCTCCGCAGGCAGCGGCAGCTCCGCCGGCGGCAACGCCGCCTCGCAGCAGGGCATCAACATCACCAACACGGTGGATGCCAACAACACCAACCGCATCAACGACTCCGCCATCATCAATCTCAGCGCGGGCCGCATCACCCTGGTGGGCAACGGTACCTCCGGCTCGGGCAATTTCTCCGAAACGGTGGGCCAGCTCAACCTCCTGGGCGGCTCCAACCTGGTTTACAGCCTGCGCAACAACGCCGCGTCCAACATCCTGACCTTCACCAGCTTCGGCACCCGCGCGGCGGGGGCTTCCCTGGTGTTTGACACCGTCACCGGCACCACGAACTCCGGTGCGGTGATCCGGTTCAGCGGCGGCGCGCCGACTGTGACCAACGGCATCATTGGCGGCTGGGCTGTCCGCTCCATCAGCGACGTTGGCAACACCGTCCAGCTCCGTGAGTGGGCCACCATGTCCGGCAATGACGTCGTCGCCCTCACCAGCTATCAGAACGGCGGCGAGTCGGCGTGGGGATCCACCAGCAACGTGAAGATCAACGCGAATAACGCGAGTGCCATCACCATGAGCGTCAGTCGCACGATCCACTCGCTTAACATCCAGGACACCGCCGGCCGCACCCTCACCATCAATCCGGTGACGTCCGGCAGCATGCGCGTGCTCACCATCAACAGCGGTGGCATCCTGTCCACCCGTGCCACGCACACCATCGCAGGCGGCCAGCTAACGGCCGGCACCCATGCGGGTTCGTTGAACCCGTATGAGCTGATGTTCCACCTGCCGACCAATCAGCTGAACGTCACCAGCGTCATCACCAACAACACCGAAGGCGGCACCAACGCCGTGTCCCTGGTGAAGACAGGAGCCTCTGTCCTGGTGCTGAACCCATCCCTCAGCCTCAGCAGCTCCCGCACGGCCGGGTTTAACACGCTCACCCTGGCCAGCAGCCATCTGACCACGGGCCTGACTGTTGGCGCACGTGTCAGCGGGGCGGGCATCCAGCCCGGCACCACGGTGGTCAGCTTCACCTCGAACCAGATCGTGCTTTCCCTGCCGCCCCTTTCCACCGGCACCTCCAACCTGACCTTCTCGCTGAACAACACCTACACGGGCAAGACCTACGTCAACGAAGGCATCCTGCAGATCACCGATGAAGGTGCCCTGGGCGGCAGCCCTGCCGCCTTTGTCCCGGACCAGCTTGTGCTTAATGGCGGCATCCTGCGCGCCGCAACCTCCATGAGCTTTGGAAACACCAACCGTGGCATCACCCTCGGCGTGGCGGACGGCTTCATCCGCGTGGCCAACAGCAGCGTCTTCACGATGAGCGGTGGCGCCATTGACGGCAGGGCTGGCCGTTTGATCTACTCCGCCGATGCCTCCAACCGCGGCAACCTCATCATCAATGGCAATCACAACCTTGCCGGGGGCCTCGAGACCGCCGGCGCCCAGACCGACAACAACGGCCTCATCAGCTCCAGCTTTACCCTCGGCAGCACCGAGGTCCGTGTGGGCGACCACTCCGGACTGGCTGTGGGAACCACGGTGAGCGGGGATGGCATTGAGGAGGGCAGCACCATCGTGGCCCTGGGATTTGCCGAGGACGGCACCCCGACTGTCACGTTGTCCATGCCCGCCAAGGCAGACGGCACCAACATCAACCTGAGCTACAGCGGCTTCAACACGATGCACCTGACCGGGAACAACACGATCGGCTACATCCGCATGATCGGCTCGAACATCCTGCTCTCCGGCAACAACGCGCTGACCGACGACATTCTGGTGGCCAGCGGCCTGCTGCGCCTGGGTGGCAACAACACCTTCAACGGCACCCTCACCCTGACCGGCGGTGATGTCCGCTTTGAAAGCGCCACCGGCCTGAACGCGTCGAACGGCTACAACTTGAACAACCTGGGCGGCGTGGTGGATCTCAACGGCTTCTCCACCACCGTCAACCAGCTCACCGGCAACGGCCGCATCACCAACACCGCGGCGGGGACCATCTCCACCATCACGGTCAATGCGAGCACCAGCTTCAACTTCGGTGGAACCATCAACAACGGCGGCACGGACGGCGGCCAGATGTCGCTCGTCAAGAACGGCAACGGGGTGCTGAGCCTGACCTCGATTTCGAGCAATTACACCGGCCCCACCGTGATCAACGGCGGTGTCCTGCTGGCCCGCAATCTGGATTTCTCGGGCCTGCCCAGCTCCATCGGCGCCGCCTCCAACGCGGCGGCCAACCTGGTGCTCAACGGCGGGGCACTGCGCTACAACGACAACTCCTTTGCCTCCACCGACCGCTCCTTCACCCTCGGCACGGGCGACAGCGCCGGCGCGATCATCGCGGACGGCACGATCATCGGCGCCACGATGTCCATGGGCTTCCTCGGCGTCTCGCCGGTGGTTGCCTACACCGGTGTTGGTGACCGCACGCTGACCCTGGGCGGCAGCAACCGTGGCAACAACTTGTTCAACCTGGTGCTGGGGGACGGCGAGGGCGGCCCCACCTCCCTCAACAAGATCGGCAACGGCACCTGGGTGATCCGCGCCAGCAACACCTACACGGGTGAGACCGTGGTGAACGCCGGCATCCTGGCGGCCACAGTCAACGGTGCCTTTGGTGCCTCCGGCAGCGCCGGCATCATCATCGGAGGCGGCACCAATGGCAGCGCCATCCTGGGCAATCAGAACGCCACGATGGACCTGCGCAACGTCAACTACACCAACATCCAGACCATCTACCTTTCTGGCGGCACGCTGGCCACCACCCAGGGCACCAGCACATGGGCAGGGCCGGTGTTCATGCTGGCAGACTCCACCATGCATGTTGAGTCCGGCGCCACACTGCACCTGCCCGGATCGATCGGCGGCGGCAACGCCATCGTCAAGCGCGGCGGCGGCACCCTGGTGCTCAGCGGCCAGGCGGACCCGACCACCCGCAACACCAACCCCAGCGGTGTCTCCGTCTCCCCCACCTTCACGGTGCAGGCCGGTGTGCTGCGTCTTGACTACACCACCAATGATGCCAGCAAGCTGGCTGACAACGGCGTGCTGGTGCTGGGCGGCAGCCGCCTGGGCGGCATCCTGGAGCTGGCTGGCAACGGCACCGGCGGCGTGCTCTCCGCCGAGCACCTCGAAGTCGTGTCCAGCGTGACCCTTGACGCGGGCGCCAGCATCATCCGCCGCATCAGTGGCAACGCCGTCCTGCGCATGAACAACATCACGCAGAACGCGGGCGGTTCGGTGGACTTCTCCGAAGACGACATCGCCAGCACCGACCGGACCAATACGAACGGCATCCTTGGTGGCTGGGCCACTGTGGGTGGAAACTCCTGGGCGGTGAACAGCGGAGCCAGCGACGTCGGCACCAGCAGCTTTGCAGACGGCCTCATTCGCGGGCTGACATCCTACACCAACAGCGGCGCGCAGCCTGGCCCGTCTGCCAATGACTGGGCCACGAACGCCAACATCGACATTGTGGGCAACAGCACGCAAAACTCGATGGCGCCCAACACCCTGCGCTTCAACAACACCCCAGGTTATTCTGACGGCGGCCTATATCGTGCCACCCTCAGCGGCACCAACCGCATCGTTGCTGGTGGCATCCTGTTCACCAACAACATGGGCAGCCTGCACGGTGTCATCGATGGCGACGGCACCCTGTCCAGCGGCGCGGGCACCGGCCGCAGCCTGGTCATCCTGCAGAACAACACCGGCAGCGGTGTGCTGCACATCGCAGCTCCGATTGTGAACGATGCAGGTGCTGTCAACGGCCTGGATAAAAATGGTGTGGGCGGCCTCATCCTGACCGGCCCGAACATCTACACCGGCACCACCAGCCTCAATGGCGGCGTGCTCACGGTGAACAACCTGGCGGTCAACGGCTACATCGTTAACAACAACACGACCCTGGTCACGGTGCGCCCCACCCTGGGCCGCACTGCGACGGTTGGCAGCACGGCCGGGCTCACCGTCGGCCAGACGGTGACCGGGGCGGAACTGCCTGCCGGCGTGACCATCACTGCCATCAACAACCCCACCACGCTGACGTTGTCCAATGGTGCCATTGTCACCACCACCACGGCCGGTCTCAACTATGGCAGCAACATCACCGCCAAGCAGGGGGCGATCAGCGCCAGCACCACCGTCAACAGCGCCACGATCACCGTGCCCGGCGGCACGGCCGGCCTGACGGTGGGCCAGACAGTGAGCGGTGCCGGCATCCCTGCGGACGCGGTCATCCTCGCCATCGTGAACAGCACCACCATCACCCTGGGCCAGGGCGGCATTGCGCTCAATGCGACCTCCTCAGGCACAAGCAACCTCACCTTTGGCACCTCCGCCCTGTTCTCAGGCGTCCGGACCACCTCGGTTGAGAGTGGTGCGATCATCAAGGTGGGCAGCACCCTGGGCCTGACGGTGGGCATGACCTTCCCTGACGGCAGCTCCGGCATCGTCAACGGCTCCACCATCGTGAGGATCATCGACGCCAACACGATCGAGCTGTCCAATCCGGTGACATCCACCGGCCAGAACAACGTCAACTTCCGCGGCAACACGGCCATCACCGGCGGCACCCTGGCGAGTTCCACCACCAGCGGCAGCGCTGTGGTGAACGTCACCTCCACCGAGGGGCTCAGTGTCGGCCAGGGCGTGTCCGGCCCCGGCATTCCGGTGGGTGCGACCATCGCCGCGGTCGTCAGCGGCACGCAGATTGTGCTTTCGGTCTCCGCCATCTACTCGGGTTCCAGCAACCTGATGTTCGACGGCCCAGCCAGCGGCATCGGCGCTGCCACCAACGCCTTCGGCAACCTGGTCTTCAATGGCGGCACGCTGCAGTTCAACGGCACCAGCGACTCCACCGACCGCGGCTTCACCGTCAATGAGGACGCGATCTGGGATGTGGGCAACGCCCACACCAGGCTGACCGTGGGCGGCAGCTGGGGCACGCCGGGGGTCGAGGACAACTTCAAGCTGGTCAAGCGCGGCTCCGGCACGCTGGAGCTGCTGGGCACCTTCATCTCCGGTTACGGTCTGGAGCGCCTCACTGTGGAAGGCGGCACCTTGAAGCTGGTCGCCTTCGTCAACGACCAGTTTGTGCGCAACGACGTCGGCGGCCTCACCGTCGGCGGCGGCAGGCTGGAGCTCAGCAGCATCCCTGACCGCGCCACCACGCAGAACTTCCTCGGGGCGTTTGCCGCCACCGAGGGCGCCTCCGTGGTCAGCGTCACGGCGGTCGCCAACCAGAGCACCATCTTGAACCTGCAGGACATCAACAACCCGTCCCGGATCTCCTTCTCCGCAGGCTCCACGGTGCTGTTCCGGGAGATGCAGAGCCTCACCGGCACGGGCGAGGCCAGGATCACCCTCGCGGGCCAGTTTGGCGTGGACGTGCAGGTCGTCCTGCCGCGCACGGTGTATGAGACCAATGCCGACGCGATCCGCCCCGGGGTGAACAACTTCGGCTTCGTCGATGCCTCCGGATACAATGTGGTGGGCTCCGACTTCGGCGCCGCAGCCCACACCATCCAGGGGGACATTGCCAACTGGACCGCCTACATGAATGTCCAGGACGGCGCGCTCCCCGAGGACGCCTTCCACGGCGCGCTGCCTTCGGAGGCCTCCGTGGCCACCATCCGCTACTTCAACAGCAGCTACAACGGCACCTCCCCCGGGTCCAGCACGGTGACCATCACCGACACGCTGACCCTCAACGCCGGCGCCATCCTGCAGACCACGCATGCGGGCAACCATCAGAATTCGATCACCGGCGGCACGCTGACCAGCGCCCTGGAGAACACCGATGGCACCACCACCGATCTGATCATCCACAACTGGAACCCGGTGGCCCCGCTGGTCATCTCCTCCATCATCGCCAACAACGGCGCCATGAACCGCGCTGTGAATCTGGTGCAGAGCGGCACCGGCACCACGGCCCTCTCCGGCTCCAATGTTTACACGGGCACCACCTTTGTGCATGGCGGGGTCCTCCGCCTTGACTCCGCCACGGCCCTCCCGGCTAACAGCCACGTGCGCCTGGACGGCGGCGTCATCGGCCTCAATGCCGGGAACTTTACCCGTGACGTGGGCACCGGGGTCACACAGGTGGACTGGACAGGCAGCGGCGGATTCGCGGCCTACACGGAAGACCGGAGCGTGAACCTCGGCGGGGCTGGCTCGCTGCTGCGCTGGGGCTTTGCCGGCTTTGTCCCTGACAACAGCAGCCTGATCCTGGGCGCGCAGGACGCGGACAAGACGCTGTCCTTCCTCAACATGATCGACCTGGGCCGCAAGTCCCGCATGGTGGAGGTGGTCAGCGGCCGCAGCAGCACCTATGTGGATGCCCGCCTCAGCGGCGTCCTCAGCGGGGATGCCGGCATGCTGGTGAAGGCCGGGAATGGTGTGCTGGAGCTTTCCGCCACCAACACCTACACCGGCGGCACTTCCCTTGCGGAAGGCACGCTGGTGGCCATGCAGAACGGCTCCTTTGGCACGGGCACGGTGTCAGTGGGCACCACCACGGACACCCGCTCCGCCGACGCCCGTCTGATCCTGGACTTCCGTGGCAACCTGCTGTCCAACACCATGCAGTTCGGCCGCGCCAACTTCCAGGGCATCTCCTGGCTCCAGTTCAACTCCGGCTCGACCAGCGTGACCGGCCCGATCGGGCTGGACCGCTACGCCGGCCAGAATGTGTTTGTCGCAACCCCCACCGGCAGCTCCGTGACGTTCAACGGCTCCATCACCGGCACCGGCGGCCTGACCGTGCTGGGCGGCGGCACCACGACGCTCAACGGCACCAACAACTACGGCACGCTGGGCGGCGCGTCCGGCCCCGCCATCACGGGCGCCTCCGTCATCCGCAGCGGCACCCTGGTGGTAAACACCAACAGCGCGCTCTCCGGCAGCGTTCTCGAACTGGGGGATGCCACCTTCGCCCTGACAAACCCGGTGGACTTTGTGACCGGTGGCGCCTCGGTGCTGGGCGTGGAGAACAACTACTCCTTCATCGCCGACAACCGCAGCTCCCTGGGCGGCGTCTTCCTCAGCAACGGCAACGGAACCGTGGACGGTGTCGGCGGTGCGAACAGCGGCCCCGGCGCGTTCTACAATGTCAGCAGCGTGATCAACGGCCGCACCTTCACCGCGGCCGACGTCAACAAGACCATCCTGGTCAAGGACGAGCTCGACCATCCGGAGCGCAACGGCATCTACCGCGTGGTGCAGATCAACGCCGACGGCACCATGAACCTGGTGCGTGACACTGAGTTCAGCACCACCGCCAACATGCTCTACGGCACGCAGGTCACCATCAACGGCGGCAGCACCTACTTCATGGCCGCGCCGAATGTCACTTCGGTCAATGGCATGGGCACGGATCCGGTTTACTGGCAGACGGACATCCTCAATCCCGAGGTAACCCTGAGCGTCGGCAGCTCGGTCACCAGCATCGGCCAGGCCATTGATGTCAACGCCAACGGATCCGGCACCACGAAGATCACGGCATCCGCGCCGGTGACATTCACAGGCAATGTCACGCTGCAGAACGGCCGCACCGGCCAGCAGGACTTCAAGAACCTGACCCTGGAGTCCACCACCACCACGGGCAACGGCATGGTGTTCAGCGGCATCCTCAGCGAGGCTTCCGCAGAAGACCAGATGAACATCACCAAGGTGGGCAGCGGCATCGTCACCCTGACGGGCGCCAACACCTACAAGGGCACCACCTCGGTGAGTGGCGGGACGCTTGTGGTCAACAACAGCTCCGGCTCCGGCACGGGTGTTGGCAACGTGGTCGTCTTCAGCGGTGCCACCCTGGCTGGCACGGGCTCCATCACCCTGGCTTCCGGCAGCAACAATGCGATGGTCATCAACAACGGCGCCACCCTCCGTGTGGGCAATGTGGGCGACACCCAGGGCCAGGACTTCAATGTCAGCCTGCTGAACGGCAGCGACGTCACGCTTGGCGGCATCCTGCAGTTTGACGTCTTTGCCAACCTGGGCGGCACCCCGCAGGCGGAGGCAGACCGCCTGGTCTTCAGCAATGCCGGTGGCGGTACCAGCAGCATCACGATCCAGTCCGGTTCCACCCTCGCGGTGACGTTCACGGGTGTCAGCAGCTACTCCGCAGGCGACACCTGGCAGCTCTTTGACTGGGCGGGCATCATGCCCACAGGCACCTTCACCAACATCGCCCCCACGCTGCCCTCGCTTTCCGGTGGTCTGGCCTGGGACCTGAGCAAGCTCTACACCCAGGGCATCATCGTGGTAACTCCGGAGCCGGGCAGGACGCTGTTGCTGGTGCTGGGTCTGCTGGCCCTCGGCTGGCGCCGCCGTCGGCGTCAGGGCGTGTGAGAAACGGGCGGCAGCTTCTCGCCGCCCACAACACGCCTGCCTCCGGTTCCACGGACCCTCCCGTCTTGGCGGGAGGGGAGGGGAGGTGGTGCCGGTCAGAACATGACGGCGTGGCAGGACCGGAAAGTATTTCGCCTTGTGTTTACATGATAAATACCTTGCCGTTTTTTTGCCGAATCGGTAGTATTTGGGTTAATTCGATAAAATCCAACCTGTCCTTTTTATGAAAGCAACAGCTTTAGTTCGGTCCAAACAAGCCCGCCGGAAGGCGATGGCGCTGGTCATGGTGATCACAACGATCGCGTTGATTTCAATGCTGATCGTGGCCATTTTTTCGGTCACCCGCACTGAGTACAAGGCCACGCAGAACTTTGTCTCCGCACGCAGTGCCAAGCAGCTGGGGGACATCGCTGTCGCTATCACCCAGGCGCAGATTCAAAATGGCCAGAACACCGCCTCGGCGGCGGCCTCCCGCACGATCCATGCGACGCAGCCCGGCATGGTGCGGGTTTACAGCTCGGTGGGCAACTTTGTCCGCGCCTACAAGCTGTACTCCAGCTCCCAGATGGTGATCACCGGCAATGATGAGGCGCAGATTTTTGCCACTGCCCATCAGGTGCCCACAGACTGGAACTCGGTCCAGAACAAGGCGCGGTATGTGGACCTGAACGAGCCGGTGGTCAGGCCCGGCCTTGCCGCCGGCACAACGGCCGTTTATTTCCCGATCATTGATCCCCGGGCCGCTTACAGCGGAGCCAATCCCACCACGGGGCGGCCTATGAAGGCCGTGGAGGGTTTTTCGTATGAAAAGAGCACGCCGACAGTCACCGGCGGCGGCGGGGCCGTCACCTACAATGAGGTGGTGCTTCCCACCGAGGTTGCCGGGACGCCCAACAAGATGCGTCTTCCCATGCCGGTGGAGTGGCTCTACATCCTGGAGGACGGTACGACAGGGGCGCTGGACAGCTCCGGCACCTTCATCAGCTCGGAGTCGGCCATCCAGCCCTCGGCCACCAATCCCATCGTGGGCCGCGTGGCCTTCTGGACGGATGACGAGACGTCCAAAATCAACATCAACACCGCGTCCGAGCCCACCTTCTTCGCGCCGCCCTACTTTTACCATGAGCGCGACTCCCGCTGGGCGAACTTCCCTGGCACAGGCAGTGAATACCAGCGCTACCCAGGGCATCCGGCCACCGTGGCTCTCAGCACCGTGCTGGCACCCGGGGTGAATCTGGACCCGCTGCGCCAGAACGCGAGGGTGAATGACATCATCCAGGTGAAGGAATACATCTATGATCTGATTCCGAAGGTGGCCACCGGCGGTTCCATGGCTGGCACCCGGCCCTTTGTGGTGGATGACTTTTCCAGCGGTCGTAACGAAGGCGAGGTGGCGCGCATGGTGGACACCACCACTTCCAGATTGGAGCGTCTGTTTGCCAATGTGGACGAGATGCTCTTCAAGGACGGTGCATTCAACACCACCACCGGCCGTGAGGCCGCGCGCTACGACATGCCAGGCGGCGGCGGCGAGCTGCTTTTTGACCATGACTCGCTGGAGCGTTCCCGCTTCTTCCTGACAGCCCACAGTCGCGCGCCGGACTTCACCTCCAGCGGCATGCCGCGAATCTCCATGTGGCCGGTGGCCGACGAGGAAAAGGGCGCTGACTACCGCACGAACTTCGACAACATGATCGCCCTGTGCTCCACCCTGCGGGGGGCGACCCAGGGGGCTGCCGTCGCCAACAGCTACATTTTCCGCCGCGCAGAGGCCCATCACGCCACCCACGACGTCACCGGGTCGTCCTCGGCCTACGGTGCCTCCCAGGGGCTGGCCCGCAACAGCAGGCTGCTGGACTACCTGTATGAGCAGATGACCGGGCTGGACTTCCCGGCGACCTCCGCCTTGGGCGCCAGCCGTAATTTCGGCACCAAATATGGTGTGAACAATGCCGCGCAGCTCTGCGTCCAGTTTTTTGACTACATCCGGTCCACCAATCTTTACGACGGCGTGCTGGCCCGTGAAAACGACGGCAGCGACGGGGAGTCCCCCACAAGCACCGCGCTCTACACGCTCAATGACAACAAGGAGGGCACCTACCGGACATACACCAACCACCGCGTGTCACGCAGGGCCACGGGCAACCTCAACCAGGGTCAGACCCGGGTCGGCAACGACATTCTTTCCGACGATGCCAAGGTCTTCCCTGGACATGGCCAGGTGACGCCAGCCGTTTGGCAGAAGAATGGTGAGTCCCTCCGCGGCTTTGGCCGCATGTTCACCCTGTCTGAGGTCGGGTTCCACTTCATCTGCACCGCTGACGGCAAGAATGACACCCACGCGGTGAACCTTGGCGGCGTGCTCAGCGGTGGCGGCACCGCGCCGCGGGTGGACCCAGACTTGAAAACCAACCGGCCGGGGGACCCCAACTATGGACCGGACAAGAACGCTTACGGCAGGCCGCTCCGCTGGTATTCCAACTATCCTCCGCTGCTTCCCCTGCCGGGCAGCGGGGACACCCGCCCTCCTTTGGGGCTGTATGGCACCCGTGGGACCGTGGCCGCCCGTGATCCCAGGGCGTTTCCTGACGACAGGCACCCGGCCAACCACCCTGGCTATAATCCGATGAACTGGAACATGTCGCTGGCGAACCGGACGCCGCTGTTGGAGGATGAAAAACGCATTCAGGCCATGTTCCTCATGGAGGCCTTCTGCCCGATGCTTGGCTGGACCAAGATGTATCCGGAGTATGCGATCGTGCTGGATGGCAACTTCATCGGAAACATCTTCCTGACCGACTCCACCGGCACGCCGCAGCGCCTGTTCGACACCACCCAGGACATGGTGGTGAAGTCCAACAACAACCTGTATGAGTCCAATGATGTGTATTCTCTTGGCGGTCATGCGGGTCCCACCGCCATGGCTGGCAACCGTGCCGCCCGTCCCGTCAGCGGTTCCGGGGATGTGCGGATGCCCAGTGACGCCGGCTTCATCACCGGCAACACCACGGGCCACAACGGGCTGACCAACTACGGCCTGAACAGCAACTTCATCACGGTCAAGCGCAACCAGCCGATGCAGCTGACTTTCGGAAACAGGAACTTGGTGATCAAAATTTACGACAAGCACCGCTACCAGGAGGCAGGCCTGCAGCCCATTCAGGTCATCCGCATCGCCTTTGAGGCGTCGCAGCTCCCGGTGCCGGCGCTGGTCTATTCCCAGCAGCGCCTGTTCAATGGGTCGCCGGTGGACTCCATGCGGCGTGAGCTCAACTATTATGAGGAGGAAGACTCGTATGGCCGCCTGATTTACTGGCGCTCCTTGCAGGGTCCCCACTGGTGGTGCTTCAACAACGAAGGCTGCCTGGGGCGCATGTTTGGCACCGTCAATCGCGAATGGACTGAGTCTGGGGATCAACCATTCTGGGGGACGGAGCCGGCCACGCATCCGCCGGGCGCGGATGTGAACGCGTTGAGACAGACACTGCTGGGCCGCCTCAACACCACTGCGGCAAGTGTGACCGGCTTTCCCGGGACCGCGCAGGGCTTCAGCATCATTCCACCTGAGAGGGTTTCCAACCCTGACAACGCCACCCAGCTCCTCACGGACGCGGACACCGGCCAGCCGTGGACGGGAAGTGACGTCATCCGCACCATGGTCCCTGCCGTGGGGGACTACCGGCTGATCGCCGCACGCTACGACGTGCCTGAGACGATGTGGATGCGCCACCCGGTCTGGACCAAGACGCAGGGGCTGGGGGCGAACGCGCCGCGCAGCATCCACAGCTTCACCACCCACTGGGCCCACACGGAAAACGGGGCGGTTCTGCCGACCAAGGCGATCACATCAAACGTGCTGTACAACAACTATGTGCTGCCCTCCCAGCAGCAAACCCTCATCGCGGGCGCGCCTTATGCTGGTGACTATGAGCGCCGCCTCCCCGATCTGCCGCCAGATGATGGATGGACCATTGCCGCCAACAGTTATGGCGATTTTGACAACGGCATTGGCAACTCCCGGGACGGCCCGTGGGTGAACAAGCCGGACGAAGGGAACTTTTATGCCGGTAATTTTACCCGCAACAGCATCACCAAATACTACCGGTCCGGGTATTTCTTTGAGCCGTGGCGCAACAGCGATGACTGGCGCACAGGGGTGTACATGACGCCCAACCGCATGGTGACCTCCCCGGTGATGTTTGGCTCCCTCCCCACCGGGGTGTGGCCTGGTGGTGCGGTGACCACCAGCGCGCTGTCCGGCACCAGCGTGCCCTTCGCGGTTGGCAAGCCCTGGCAGACGCTCCTCTTCCGGCCCTATGCACGTTCCCATGCCTCCATGGGCAAGGCGGTCAGCCCCGGCCACCCCGGGGACAACAACCCACGAGACCACTTCCTGCTGGACCTGTTCCAGATGCCCGTGGTGGAGCCGTATGCGATCAGCGAGCCTCTCTCCACCGCCGGCAAGATCAACATCAACTACCAGATCATGCCCTTCACCAACATCCGCCGCGCCACGGCGATGCATGCGCTCATGAAAGGGGAGTTCATGACCACGATCCCGACCAACAACGACATCAACCTTGCCAAGAATTTCAGGCAGGCGGACAATGCCACATGGAGCGGGTCTGGCGACACCTTCTACGACGAGGCGAGGGAAGGCAAATACTGGCACCGGCCCATCGATGTGACCAAAACGCTGTTCATGTTTGATCAGAAGTTCAACCACGCCACCACCGGCACCAATCAGGCGGCCACCCGTTATCGCGGCCTGTTCCGCACTGCCAGCCAGATTTGTGAAATGCACCTGATCCCGGACGTCAGCCAGGGGGCCTCGCGGGGCGGGGAGTCGATCACAAGCTTGAACAACATCTCCAGAACTTCCAGCGGAACGGCTGTGCAGTCTGCCATGGACGCCTTCTGGCAGGCCCACTCCGCCACCGGGGACAACACACGGGAGCGCCCCTATGCGAATCTCTATGCCCGCATCACCACCCGCAGCAACACGTTCCGCGTGCACATGCGTGCCCAGCTCCTCCGCAAGGCCCGCTCCGTGGCGGCCAACAAGTTTGACCCGGAGAAGGACAGCATCATGGCCGAATATCGCGGGTCGAGCCTGATCGAGCGCTACATTGATCCCACTGACACGGCCAACCCCATCCCGGACTATGCCGCTTCCGCCAACCCATTGTCGCTCGCCCCTCTGGAGACTTTCTACAAGTTCCGCACGCTGGAGAGCAAGCGCTTCAGCCCGTGATGGGATGCGCCCCGGCACAAGCCCCCTTTCTGACACTTTAAAAAATTAAAGGCATGAAAAACCTCCGAATCAAACGACGGCATGGCGGATTCTCCCTGGTGGAGGTGACCCTTGCCGTGGCCATTGCCGCGCTGGGCATCATCACCCTGCTCGGCCTCCTGCCGCAGGGGCTGGCGATGTCCCAGAAGACATCCATCATGGTCAGCAACAGCAACATTCTCGAGAACGTCATCCGGGATTTGGACAACACTCAGTTCTCCCTGCTGCCGGTGGCGACGACCCGGAGGTATTTCAACAATGAAGGGTATGAGGTGCTCGAGGACGCGGATGACATCTCCTTCGTCGCCGAGATCAACCCGCTCCGCAGGGCCGCCCTGCCGAGGGCGGAAACCGAGCAGCTGTACCTGAAGCGCGTGATCATCCGGATCGCCACGACGTCATCCTCCGGCTTCGACTTCAACCCAACCAATCGTCTTTCGTATGTCACCTACAACCACATCATTGCCAAGACCCGGTGAGATGGTCCCCCCCTCCCGCGCACGCCGGCTGAAGTCCGCCTTCACCCTGGTGGAGCTGCTTGTGTCGATGACCTTCCTGGTGATCCTGATGCTGGTGGTCGCCCAGGTGGTGTCCATCGTCCAGCGCAACTGGGTGCGGGCAAACTCGCGCGTGTCGCAGTTTCGTGAGGCGCGCGTGGCGTTTGACACACTGTCGCGCAACCTGGCCCAGGCGACGCTGAACACCTATTGGGAGAATGAGTTTGATCCTCTGGGCACAGACTCGGCGGGGCAGACCCGCCGGAGAGCCAAAAATTATGTGCGGCAGTCGGAGCTGCAGTTCATCTGCGGCCCGACGTCTGCGGTGATCACCGGCGCGGCAGGCAGTGCCGGCAACTATCCGGGCCACGCTGTGTTCTTCCAGGCTCCGCTCGGCGTGACGCGACTGGTGGCGGCCATGGGGGACCAGGCCAACACAGAGAACATGGTGAACCTGATGTGCGGCCGCGGATACTTTGTGGAATGGGGCAGCGACGAGCCTTTCCGCCCGCCCTTCCTTGAGTCGCTGAACTCTGTCCCCATCCGTTCCCGGTTGAGGCTGATGGAGTACAGCCCCACTTCTGAAATGAACCGGATCTACGACACCAGCCTGCGGCCGCTGGTGGACAACGCCACCGGTGTGAACAACGGCAAACGCTGGTTCAACGAGGGCCCTTCTGCCGTGATGTCCAGCACCGTGCAGGAGGGGGAGACGACGGCGACACGCGCGTTCACGCGGCCGATCGCCGAAAACATCCTGGCATTGGTCATTTCTCCCCAGTTGGAAAAAGTCGTCGGCGGCCCCAGTCCTTTCTCGATCGCCCCCCAATGCAGGTATGACTCCACCTTGGTCGTGAATCCAGGTGCCGCGACAGGCGCCAACCCCCAGGGAACGCAGCACCTTCTGCCGCCCCTGCTGAAAGTCACCATGGTGGCGTTGGATGAGCGTTCCGGTGAGTTTCTGGCGCGGGAGGAAAATGAATCCCTGCGGGAGGAGGTTTTGAGCACCGTGTCCGGTTTGTTCAACAATGCGGCCACGCTGGAGGAAGACCTTGATGGAAAGGATGGTGGCCAGGGCACGCTGGAGCAATTGTTGCTCGTAAACAAACTTTCCTACCGGCTTTTCACCACAACGATCGCGCTGAGGCAGTCGCGTTGGAGCTTCTAATCCCCCTTGGTGGCGCACACTTTCTACCCCTTCAAATATGAAACCTGTTTTTCAAGCACGCGGACGGTCAGGGGCCGCGTTCACCCTGATCGAGATGCTGGTGGTCGTGACCATCATCATCCTTCTCATGGCCTTTTCCACACCGGCGTTGATGCGCACCCTGCAGGCGTCCCGCCTCGCCTCGGTGGGTGACGGGCTGATGGGGGCCATTTCAGAGGCCCAGCAGGTGGCTTATGCCAAGAACACACCGGTGGAGATCCGGTTCTTCAGCTACAGCGACCCCGAGTTTAAGGACACCCCTGCCCTGTTCCGGTCCTACCAGCTGTTCAGAATTGTGCTGGAGACTGAGGGGGTGGGGGCGGCCATGACCGTCAAGGAGTCCCTCGAACCGGTGGGCAATCTGGTGAAGCTGCCGGATGGCATTGCCATCGCTGCGTCGGAGGATCTCTCCAGCGCCTTGTCCGGTGGGGGACTGCTGGACGTGGCGGGGGACGGCTCGTCCGTTGGGTATTCGGGTGTCGATGGCGCCACCTACCGGGCCCTGCGATTCATGACGGATGGAAGCTGCCGCGCTGTTTCGACAACGGCCGAGGGGTTTGCCACGCTCACCTACCAGACCCTGCCGAAGAGCTTTTTCACGATCACCTACGACAACGCGCAGGAGATCACAGTGGACAAGCTGCCTAAAAACTTCTACACCATCCAGGTGGACCCTTACACGGGCAAGGCGCGCAACTACCGTCCTGGGTTCTGATCCAAGGGGGGCGCGAGGTTCGTTTGACAGGACAGACATTGCTGAAGAGCAACTTTCCGCATGACACGCGCCTGATCACCGCTTACCTGCGACATGGGTGATCTGCCTTCTCTTGCACTAAGCTTCGACGACGTACTTCTTCTGCCTGCGCACAGCGCAGTTCTGCCAGGAGAGGTCAATGTATCCACCAAACTGGCCTCCATTGGCCTCAATGTGCCGGTTCTGTCATCGGCCATGGACACAGTGACCGAGGCCGAGCTGGCCATCGCCCTCGCACGCGAGGGCGGGCTGGGCGTCATCCACCGCAACATCCCCATCGACCTGCAGGCAGAGCAGGTGGCGCGGGTGAAGCGCTCGGAAAACACCATCATCCAGAACCCGCATTCCGTCGCGCCGGAGACGAGGCTGGGCGAGGTGCAGCGCCTCATGTATGAAAAAGGCGTCAGCGGCTTCCCCGTGGTGGACAAGGCGGGCAAGCTGGTCGGCATGGTCACCAGCCGTGACATGTGGTACATTGAGGATGAAAGCACCCCGGTCTCCGCCATCATGACCCCCAGCACGCGGCTGGCCACCGGCACGCCGCAGACCAGCTTCGAGGACGCGCTGAAGATCCTTTACACAAACCGCATTGAGAAACTGCCGCTGGTGGACTCAGACGGCAGGCTGGCGGGCCTCATCACCAAGCAGGACATTGTGAAGCGCCAGACCTTCACCAATGCCGCAAAGGATGCCAACGGGCAGCTCCGCGTGGGCGGCGCCGTGGGCGTCGGCGAGGACTGCGTGGACCGTGGCAAGGCGCTGCTGGCCGCAGGTGCCGACGCCATCTTTATCGATGCTGCGACGGGCCACACCTCCCGCGTCATGCAGGTCATCTCCCGCCTGCGCGAGGCCCTGGGGGCCAATGTGCCGATCGTGGCCGGCAACGTCGTCACGGCGGATGGGGCCAAGGACCTCATGAAGGCGGGCGTTTCCGCCATCAAGGTGGGGGTCGGCCCAGGGTCCATCTGCACCACCCGCATTATTTCCGGCGTGGGCATGGCGCAGTTCAGCGCGGTGCAGGAGGTGGCGGAGGTGTGCCGCCCGGCAGGCGTCACTGTCATTGCCGATGGCGGCATTCGTTACTCCGGGGACATCGTCAAGGCGCTGGCAGGCGGTGCCGATGTGGTGATGCTGGGCTCCCTCCTTGCAGGGACCTCGGAAAGCCCGGGCAACATGGTCAAGTGGCAGGGCCGCACCTTCAAGGAATACCGGGGGATGGGCAGCCTCAAGGCCATGCGCAAAGGCGCGGGCGACCGCTACGGCCAGAACTCCTCCGGCAAGCTTGTGCCGGAAGGCGTGGAGGCCCGCGTGCCGTACAAGGGGCCGCTGGCGGAGGTGGTCTTCCAGCTCATCGGCGGCCTGCGCAGCGGCATGGGCTATGTGGGGGCCAACACCCTCGACGAACTGCGCGCCAAGGCCCGCTTCGTCCGCATCACGGCCGGTGGCCTGAAGGAAAGCCATCCGCATGATGTCGTGATCACCGAAGAGCCGGTGAACTACGAGCCGCATTGATGCCGGCCGGGTTTCGCCTCGTTGTTTGTCTCATTTTTGCATTAGTA
>CAZPSQ010000018.1:0-43340 GCA_964588755.1 uncultured Prosthecobacter sp.
CGAGGTCCTCGATGAACTTGGCTTCGGGGGTGACCTGCTCGGGGTTCACGCCAAGCTGTTCAACGATGATGTCTCTGACTTTTTCTGTGATGTTTTCTGCCATAAGGGGGGTGGGTGATGGGCCGGAGCTTTAGCGGCTGCGTTTGCTTTGGCAAGGGGAAATTCCAGCCTTTTTTAGCGATATTACAAATGCCTCATTCAGAAGCTGGTGCAGATTCATGCTGGGCGGGTGTTGCAGAGTCCGTTTTCTCAATGAGTTCACCATTGAACCGGCTAAGGATACGTTCGAGCACCTTGTCCGCGCCGCCAAATTTGAGATCATCAATCACAGCGCGCTTTTCAGCCCCGTCGGCGCGGTGCCAGGCGTAGGCCAGGCCCTTGTGCTCCCACTTGCGCTTGTCCACTCGGAAAACATCGGCAAAACGGATCTGCCCCCCCTCCGGCGTGACCCAATGGTCGGCCTCCGCCCGCAGGGTCTTGCCCTTGTTCAACAGGGTGAAAAGGCCCACCAGCACCGCTCCAGCCAGGCAGCCGTAGCCAAACCAGAACTGCTCGGCGACCTCCGCGTCGGTGAAAAGCTTGGGGCTCTCTTCCCAGCCATTCTGCGCGGCATAGCTGACCCAGCGGGGCGGCTCGCCATCCGTCCCAGCGGGCATGTTTTGCGCCTTGGCCTCGGCAATCCACTGCTCCAGCCGGCCTTCGGCCTTGGCTTTGTCAAAAGTGCTCAGAAACTCCTTTTCAAACCACTCTTTCTTTTGGGCGAGCGCGATGGACTTCGGGTAGCCCCAGATGCCATCGTAGAGGAAGAGGCAGCCAAACACCAGCAGCAGCCCGCCCCCCATGGCCATGCGGCGGAAGTACCAGTTCGTAACACGGCAGACAATGGGGGCCGTGGGGTCAATGGCGGTGGAAACGGGTGGTGGCAGAGGAGATTCCATCAGAAAGCCAGACTCAATCGCAGCAACGTGCGGACGCAACCGCGTATTTTGTGTGACAAAACACGCGCATTTTTGCAACGCGAGCATGCTTCCATCCGCGATTTTTCCACGTAATCAATGCTGACCCCCAAGCCCCTTAAAATCATACAATGATATTTGACCCCTTTTACCTCCTGATCGTCATCGGCACCACGCTACTGGCCATGTGGGCCTCATGGCGTGTGAAGCATGCGTACAACCAATATTCCCAGGTGCCCGCCAGTTCCGGCGTGTCCGGCGCGCAGATCGCCCAGAGGATTCTGGACCTCAACGGCATCCATGACGTTTCCGTGGTGCCTACCCAGGGCCTGCTGAGCGACCACTACGACCCATCCAACAAGAAGCTGGTGCTGTGCGAGGAGAACTACTACGGCACCAATGTGGCCGCCCTGGGCGTGGCCGCGCATGAGGCCGGGCACGCCATCCAGCACAAACAGCTCTACTCCCCCCTGCAGTGGCGCATGGCGGCCGTGGGCATCACCACCATTGCTGGGAACATCATCCCCGTGTTCGGCATGGGTCTGTTCTTTGTCATGCCCAAGCTGGCCATTCCCGTTTTAGCAGTGTGCTTTGGCATTGTGATGCTGTTCCAGCTCATCACGCTGCCGGTGGAGTTTGATGCCACAGCCCGGGCGAAGAAGATCCTGGCCCAGACTGGCGCCGTGGCCCCAGGCGCGGAGACCGCCGCCATGAGCAAGGTGCTGGACGCCGCCGCACTGACGTATGTGGCCGCCTTCATCAGCGCACTGGGCACATTCCTCTACTATGTCATGCACATGCTGGGCGGGCAGCGGAACGACGATTAAAAACGGACCAAATCTGGGAAAGCCCCCATTGTTGACGGCGTATGAGTGTCCACTCATGCGCCGTCTTCTTTTTGCCCTCATGCTTTTCAGCCACGCGGTCGCCGCTGAGATCCCGCCCCTGCGAGGACTGAGCCGGACGAACCTCCTCCAATATCATGCGGCAGACGGCAGCATCGCGTCCGCCAGCACAGCAGCCGAGTGGGAAAGCCGCCGCAAAGAAGCGCTGGCGGGCTTTCAAAAAGTGGCCGGTCCCCTGCCCGGCCCGGACATGCGCTGCGCGCTGGCCCCCACGGTGCTGGAGGAGACGGACTGCGGCAGCTATGTGCGCCGCCTCATCACCTACACCGCGCAGCCCCAGCCCGGCGGTCAGGTACCCGCGTATCTGTGCATTCCCAAAACCGCGCTGGCAGGGGCAAAAGCCCCGGCCGTGCTATGCCTCCACCCCACAGAGAACATCATTGGACACAAGGTGGTCGTGGGCCTGGGCGGCAAGCCCCACCGCCAGTATGCGGCGGAACTGGCCGAACGCGGCTTCGTCACCCTGGCACCCAGCTATCCGCACCTGGCCAGCTATCAGCCGGACCTCAAGGCGCTGAACATGCCCAGTGGCACCATGAAGGCGGTGTGGGACAACATCCGCGGCCTCGACTACCTGGAATCCCTGCCCTTTGTGGACAGCAGCCGAGGCTTCGCCACCATCGGTCACTCGCTCGGCGGGCATAACTCCATCTACACCGCCGTGATGGATGACCGTCTCAAGGTCATCGTCTCCAGCTGCGGCTTCGACTCCTTCCTGGACTACAAGGGGGGCGACATCCGCGGCTGGACGCAGGAGCGCTACATGTCAAAGATGGCCAGCCACCTGGGCAAACCCGCCGAGGTCCCCTTCGACTTCTACGAATTGATCGCCTGCCTGGCCCCGCGCCACGTCTATGTGAACGCCCCGCTGCATGATGCGAACTTCAAGTGGGACAGTGTGGACCGCATCGCCGCGGCAGCCCTGCCTGTCTTCAAGCTGCGTGGCGCCTCCGAGAGCCACCTCCACGTGGCACATCCCGGCTCCGACCACGACTTCCCTGACAAGGAAAGACTGGAAAGCTACGATCTGATCAAGAGGGTGCTCTCACCGTAAGCCCACCGCCACCAGGGAGAAAAGAGGCGGAGAAGGAAGCATGTCCACAGGCTCATGCCTGCTCAATCACCCCCACCAGCCGGGGGCACAACAGCGAGTGGGAAAACTCCGCGCCAAGAGCGCGCGCGTGCTCATTCACCGGACGCGGGCCGATGGCCATGGCATCATGGATCTGGCTCACAACACAGGCGACATCTCCATTTCGCGCGAGACGACCATGCATGGGATCATTCAGACGCTGAGCCAGGTCACTGCCATGGCTGGCTCCGGGGCCGATGAACAGAAACGGAATGCCCAGGGTGAGGATGTTGTAGATCTTGCACGGATGAACGATCCCAACAAAAGGCTCGCCCATCACGACGAGGTGCAGGTCTGCCGAAGAGAGCGAGCCAGAGAGCTTGTCCAACGGCTGATAAGGCAGGCAGGTGATGTTTTTCAGCGCCTTGTCCCTCGCAAAAGCCTGCACTTTTTTGAACTCGCTGCCGCCGCCCACAAAAAGAAAGTGCACCCGGTCATCCGTCTTAAACTCATCCGCCGCCGCCAATACGCCATCCAGCGGATGACACGGGCTGTGATTGCCCGAGTACATCACCACAAACTTGTCCGTGAGGCCATGGTCCGCACGAAAAGCGGCCCGCGCACCCACATCATAGCTCACCGCCTGGTCGTGCGACCACGGCGCATCCGTATGGATGAGCTCCGGCCGCACGCCCTTGGCCCTCAGCCGTGCCGCCATGAAGCGGTCCAACGCGATGATTTTGGAAGCCTGCCGGAAACTCCAGTTTTGAATGAAGGTGAGCGTACGCTCCACCAAACCGCCCGCCTTCAGCCAGCCTGCGGCCACGGCCTCGTCCGGATTCAAGTCCATGACCCACGGCACAATCTTGCCCCCCTTCAGCTTCGCCACCACTGTGCCAAGCGTGGAAATAAGAGGCGGCGAGGTCAGACACACCGTCACATCATGCCGCCGCATGAAAAAGAGGATGCGCGCCGCATTCAGCCAAAACACCCCAAAATCCACCAACCGCCGCCACTTCGCCCGCTTCCCCAGCCCCGGCGTCCAGATGCGCCGGATGTCAATGCCGCGCCACCGCTCCCGCACAGGATAGCGCCGTGTGGGATCATCATAGCCGCGCGAAGATGCCACCGCCGTGACCTCATGCCCCGCCTCCGCCAGACCGAGCGCGAGATCGGTCAGATGCTGCGCGGTGGAAACGTGGTCCGGGTGGAAGCACTGGTTGATGAGCAGAATGCGCATGGATGAATGGAATCCTTTCCGTTGTAACAAAACGGGCCGGAAATCAATCCGGCCCGTCAGGCAAAATAGCGGGGATGTGTTGGCGCTGCGATCTCACCTCAGAGCGACTTCGCGCCCATTTTGATCTCGTCGTGGATCCATTGATAAGTGATCTCCAGCCCGTCGCGCAGACGGGTGGAAGGCTCCCAGTCGAACACTTTTTTGATCAGCGCGTTGTCACTGCTGCGCCCGTTGACGCCCTTCGGCGCGCCGAGATTGTAACTGCGCTTGAGTTTCACGCCGGCGATCTCCTCCGCAATGTCCACCAGTTGGTTGATGGAGACCATCTCCGCGCTGCCGATGTTGATCGGCTCCACGAAGTCACTGTTCAGCAGCATCTGGGTGCCGTGAACACAATCGCTGATGTACATGAAGCTGCGCGTCTGCTCACCGGTGCCCCAGATCTCGATCTCATGCTTTCCGCTCATCTTCGCCAGCGCCACCTTGCGGCACACGGCCGCCGGCGCCTTCTCACGCCCGCCATCCCACGTGCCAAAGGGACCGTAAACATTGTGGTAGCGCGCCACGCGGGCCTTGAGGCCAAAATCCTCACGAAAGTGGCGGCACATGCGCTCAGAGAAGAGCTTCTCCCAGCCATAGCCGTCCTCCGGCAGCGCAGGATAAGCATCCTCCTCCTTCAGCGCAGGAATGTCATAGTCCTTCTGCTTGTCACCATTGTACACGCAGGCGGAGGAGGCGTAAAAGAAACGCTCCACGCCCGCATCCTTCGCAGCCATGCAGAGGTGCGTGTTAATGAGCACGCTGAGCATGCAGAGCGCCTTGTTGTTCTCAATGAACCCCATGCCACCCATGTCCGCCGCCAAATTATAGATGGTGTGGGCACCCTTGGCCGCCACATGACAGTTCTCAATGAGAGAAAGGTCCATGACGAGGTTCTCCACATCGTCAAACCTCTGATACCACCCATCGAAAGGCTTGATGTCAATGGCACGGATTCGCGTGTGCCCCTGGGCACGAAGGTCAGCGACCAGCGCGCCGCCAATAAAGCCGCCGGCACCGCCGACAGTGATAAGGTTGTCTTTGCTCATGGGTTGGGAGAAATTGTCAACTGGGATCAAATGTTAAGGTTTCGGTGCAGCAGATGGCTTTTTCATCCAAAGACTCCATTCCACCAATGCGCCCACAGTTTGTTGTCTCATTACTATGCCTCGTGGTTCAAACGAAATTTTCTGATTGTCCGGAGCAACGAGCTGGATGTTCCCGCTCACGGGATCATAAACGGACCCAGGAAGCCACTGCGCCAACGAGGCCAAGTCACTTTCGTCCAAAATCAGGCTGTCTGCCATGCCCCGCGAGGCGAGCTGGCTGCACCATTCCTGAGATGACAAAGCCGCCACAGCACGCCCATTCACCAGACGCGAAGCATCCAGGATAACCCCATGCGTCTTCCAACCTATGATGCCAATGTCCGCCGCGAAAATGGACCTTCCGTTTAACTCGGCCGGGAACTCCGCCTGAATGCCGCTCCTCAACCCGTTGATCTTTGGCCAGCACACCACTGTCATAAGCAGTGTTAGCGCCAGCGCCAGGGCAGCCGCAATGCCCGTTGTTCCGCCACCGCCGCGGACCTTTCCGCGTCCCCATGTCAGCGCGGCCAGGCCGCACATGATGAGGCTTGGCATGAAATAGCGCGCCCCCTGGATGATTTGGTTCCTCATCACACCACCGAGCAGCACGACCAGCAGCGGCAAAGCCAGCACGGCGAGCAAGATTTTCTCCCGTCCAGCCCCGGAATTTCGAAGCATCAAAATGCATATCCACGGGGCAGCTCCCAGCAGCAGCCACAACGGATGCATGGCAATAATCGAGGTAGCCGCCCCCTTCAGCCAAGTCAGATCAAACCCGCCCACGCTCTTGGCCAACGCAGTGTCCGGCATGATAGCGCCGAAGGTCATCAGATTGATGACATGCGGAACTGACATCAACAGCACTGCTGTCGAAACTGCCAGGAACATATCGCGCCCGGGCCTGCTCACCAGACCGGCCAGCAAAAAGCAACCCGCATGTGGCAGCAAATCCACCCGCAGCCCACCTAGCAGCGCGACCGACGCCACAAAGGCCATGAGGCGCCCTCTCTCTCCAGGTGCGGCCAGCGCCCATACCCCCAACGCGCAAAGCATGGTGGCGAACGAAGTTTCCATGCCATCCTGAAGCCAACGGCAGACCAGCGGCGGGCACAAAAGAGCCGTTGTCACCAAGCCAGCCTCCAGGTGCCACTTTGCGCCAGCCGACTGATTTCCCTTTGCGTCCTGCGTTCCCACCCTGCGGTAAAGATCTAGAAAAATGGCGATCGTCACTGCCTGACAGAGAATGGAAAAAAGCTTGGGAAGCAGGGGCCAGTAATCGCGCGGCATCCACCTGAGCACAGGACCCATGCCCCATACATATAGTGGCGCCGAACACCCGAAGGAGGACTGCCCAGGGTTGTATTCCATTCGGCCTGTCTGCAGAAAATTCTCCGCATAGCGCAAGTGAATATAAGTATCGTCCAGGTAGTTGCCCCAGAAAAGGGCAACACCGGCGGCAAACACGACCCAGGGCAGCACCAAGGCAGATCGAAAAGGCTGAAGGGGGATGTCGCTCATATTTTCAGACGCTTGAACACGAATTCTGGAATCTGGCAAATCACCAGCATGATGTAACGCCACCAGAAAGGAAGATAGACGGTCCCGCCACCTGAAGCGACAGCGGTGACAATGAGTTTCCCAGCAACCTCCGCGCTGGTAAACAAAGCCCCCTGCCGCATGTCCGCCGTCATGCGTGTGGCCACAAACCCTGGCTTGATCAGCAGGACGTGGACGCCTGCCGCAGCCAGCCTGACACGCAGGCCAGAAGCAAACGTCTCAAGTCCGGCTTTGGCCGCGCCATAAATGAAATTTCCCCGCCGCCCGCGATCTCCAGCCACCGAACCTATGATGACGACAACGCCACTGCGCTGCTTCTCAAACAAGTTCGCAGCGTGCAGCAGGAGTTCCGCGGAAGCGCCAAAATTGATGTCCAACGACTGACGGCACAAGGAAGGGTCAGCCTCACATTGACTCTGGTTCGGGAGCTGGCCAGCGGCAAACAACAACACATCCACCCGTCCCAATTCGTCCCAGGCCTTCAGCAGGACTGCCTCATGAGACTCGCGATCGAGAACGTCCATGGAAGCGCAGGCCACGCGCCCGGCTCCCCGCACCCGCAGATCGCCAGCAATGTCTTCCAGATGGGCGAGGTTTCTGCCGATCAAATGCAGGCTCGCGCCTTTCGCCGCCCATATGCGAGCTGCCGCCGCCGCCATGTCTGAAGTGGCTCCGATAATGATGATGTTAAGAGGACTCATGCCGTAAGGTGACTCATGCTCCCGTGACTCTGCGCCAAAAACTGGAGGAGAACGCCGGGTCCACATGCTGGGAAAACTTCTTCCACATTGGATAACAATGCTGGAAGGTCTCAGCCGACATAAGCGCGTCTTTGGCCGGATACAATCTTCCGCCTGCGGTCAGCACACGTTCATCAAGCCGGGCGACCAGGCGGCGCGTACGTTCCCCTTGGTTGGGAAAGTCAAGGGCCAGGGTGGTTCCTGGAAAAGGAAAGGACATCATCCCAGGAGAAGGACGGCTGCCGAACGTCTTCAGCACAGCCAGAAATGACCCCATGCCTGACGCGGCAATATCCCGGAGAATGTCTCTCGTCACCTCACGGGACGCAGATTCAGGAATGACGCACTGGTATTGGTAGAAGCCACGCCGTCCGTAGATCCTGTTCCAGTTTAGAATGGAATCCAACGGAAAGAAAAAGGGCGAGTAATGCACATGCTTTGTCGCCACCTTGTTGAACTGTCGACGATAGTACACCTCATTGAACGCACGCACGCTCCACGTTGACAGCGCCCATGAAGGAAAGTCCACCGGAACGGAAAGCCGCGGCGGGCCATGCACGGCAAGAGAGCCGCTTTGGCTGAAGTTACCACGCATGTAGTGCCCTCTTCCAAGAGCCCCACCTCCAGCAGAGCAGTCGATCCATGCGACCGTGTGGTCAAACTGTGGCTCCGACTCGGCATTGATCTCGAAAAAAGCATCCAGTTCAGAGAACTTGACGCTCTCCATGTCTATAAAAGCACTGGATATGCGCCTCAGACGCAGCGCGACGCGAAGGATCATTCCGGTGAGACCAATCCCGCCGATGGTGGCACGGAAAAGCTCCTCATTTTCTGTGGCTGAGCAGATGTAACGCACACCATCCGAGCGCAGCAGTTCAAGCCACTCCACATGACTGCCGAAGGTGCCTTCTTTGTGGTGGTTTTTGCCATGAATGTCATTGGCCACGCAGCCCCCAAGCGTGACAAAACGTGTGCCTGGCACCACGGGTGCGAACCAGCCATGCGGAACAATCACCCGCAGCACCTCATCAAGCGACACACCAGCCTCTGCCACCAACAGGCCACGCTCAAGGTCAAGCTTGACGAAACGTCCCAGGGCGGTGGTGGGAAGAAGCGTGTTGCCAAAGTTGACACAGCTGTCCCCATAGCTTCTGCCGAGTCCGCGAGGAAGCACGCTTTCCCCGGCCGGAACGGTGGGAAGCGAATCACCACGCCAGCGCATCCATCGAATCCGCTGCGGCACTCCAACCAGCTTGCCCCAGCCCTGGTAATCACTAGTGGTTGAATCCATTAAGAATGAGGAGTGAGGTGCGTAGAGGATGGATGTCCAAGAAGATTCACCGCATCAAACTCAGTGTTGAAGAACGTCAGGAACTCGAAGCGCTCATTGAGGCCGGCAAGGCAGCAGCAGGCAAGCGGCAGCGTGCGCAGATATTGCTGTGCGCCGATGAGAACCATGCCCAAGGAGGGCTGAGGGATAGCGAGATCGCGCGCGCGGTGGGCGTGTCGGTGCCGACGGTGGAGCGCACTCGCGTCGCGCTCTGCGAGCACGGCATGGAAGTCGCCGTGCATGGCTGGCCAGTGCATCGGCAGGTGCCGCGCGGCAAGCTCGACGGCTGGGCCGAGGCGCATCTCGTGGTGGCCTCCTGCTCGCCGCCGCCAGAAGGCGCGGCGCGCTGGACGTTGCGGCTGCTGGGCGACCATCTGGTGAGCCTGAAACTGGTGGACTCCATCAGCGAGCAGACCGTGGGCAGAGCGCTCAAAAAAACGAGCTGAAACCCTGGCGCAGCGAGCAGTGGTGCCTGCCGCCGGAGCAGAGCGCGTCGTTGGTCTGTGCGATGGAGGATGTGCTGGAAGTCTATGCCAGAGCGCGCGATGCGAAGCGTCCACTGGTGTGCCTGGACGAGTTTTGCAAGCAGCTCATCGCCGAGACGCGCGCGCCGGTGGCCGTGCGTCCCGGACAGCCCGCACGCAGCGACTACGAATATGAGCGACGCGGCATGTGCAGCGCCTTCATGGTTTACAGCCCGCTGGAGCAGTGGCGCGGCGTGCGCGTGATCGGACGGCGCACCGCGCGTGACTGGGCACAGACCATCCAATGGTTATGTGACGAGGTCTATCCCCAGGCAGAGAAAATCGTGCTGGTGCAGGACAACCTCAACACGCATAACCCCGCCTCCCTGTATGAGGCATTTGAGCCAGCCGAGGCGCTGCGGCTCAAGGAGCGCATCGAGTGGCACTTTACGCCCAAGCACGGCAGCTGGCTCAACATGGCCGAGATTGAGATCGGCGTGGCGCAACGCCAGTGCCTGGACCGACGCATCGCCACGCAGACCGAAGTGAAGCGAGAACTAGGCTAATGGGCCTTCCAGCGCAACGTGCACCACTACGGCACCGACTGGCGCTTCACCACCAAGGATGCACGCCTGAAACTCAAACGACTCTATCCATCAACTTTGCTGGATTGAACCACTAGCTTTTGTCATCGATGTTCAGGATAGAGGTCCAGCCAGCCAGACAATGAGCGCGCATGCGATGAAGATCCCGTGGCTTACCTTGTCCCGCAAGGCAAACACGACGGGGTCCTCCTCCAGCTCTCCTCGTGTGGCAAGCAGCCAAACCCTACATATCCAGTAAAGCAGCAGCGGACACACACACCAAATAAGGGAAGGCCGGGCGTACAAGGTGGTCACGTGGTCACTGTTGATATACAGCGTGAGGATCAGTACCGCGAGCAGGCCGCAGTTGGTGCCGACGGTTGAGAGAAGTTGCACATCGTTGTGCCGGTAACCACGGGCACTGTTTGCCGTGGCCTGCCTTTCCAGACCGGCCTTCAACTCCGCATAGCGTTTGGCAATGGCGATGCTCAGAAACAAAAACATGCACATGGACGACAGCCAGGGAGACACGGTCACATTCGCGGCAGCGGCTCCTCCGACGACCCTGATCACATAATAAAGAGCGAGCACAATGACATCAAGCAGGGCCACGCGCTTGAGGCGCACGGTGTACATGATGTTCAGCAGCACGTAGAACACCAAAATGGATGTTGCCACAGGCCCGCAAGGAGTGGCGCACAACACGGCCACCGCCACGGCGACAAGCGCCAGCAGGGCCGCCGTGCGCCTGCTCAAACGCCCGCTTGCCAGCGGACGATGTCGCTTGTGCGGATGAGCCCGGTCCGACTCAATGTCCATCCAGTCATTGAAAACATAGACGGCCGAAGCCGTGCCGCAAAATGCAGCAAAGAACAAAAGCGACCGCAACTGCGCCACTCTGTCAGACCAGCCATGAGCAGCCAGCAAGGGTAGAAAAACCAGGGCATTTTTGACCCATTGATGAGGCCTCAACAGAGCGAGGGACGCCTTTATGCTATCGTTCATGAATCTTCCCCGCCGAAAGTTTTTTTTCCAAAAGCCTGAGCGAGAGCATGGTCTCCGCAAGGATGCGCTGCAAGGTGTAGAACCACCCGGCCCATCCATCCAACACCGCCTGCCGCGCCAGCAGAGTGTAGAAGAAGACCAGAATGGGGCCGAGAATGATCGTACGGCGCACGCGGTCCTGCAGGCTCAGCTCCGCGGGAGGCAGGGCCAGCAGCTTGTCGGCCTCCAGCCTGGCATACTTGTCCTGGGAATTGAACCAGCGAGTGAGAGGTTTGCGATCATCGTGGTCAATTTTGGCACGGAGTGAAGCAGTCCTGCCCTTGGCATGCAGCACCTGGGTATGACCGTCCTTCTCAAAGTGGCAGTTCTCCCGGCGGAAGAGCACCACCCGCGGTGGATAGAGGGAGGCACGCAGCGGCTTCCCGAAGATCAGGTAACGGAAGGATGCCAGGTAGGCGTCCAGCCCCTCCTCCACGACCGAGGAAGCCACCTCTTCCTCAAATCCATCGCCCAGCACATAGTCGGCATCGAGGGCCAGAATCCACGGCTGGCTGACAAGACCCATGGCATGGTTCCACTGGGATGCATGGTCCTCGAACTTCTTCTGGATAAAGGCGACATTGGGATAGCTCCGGGCTATGGCCTCTGTGGTGTCCGTGCTGAAACTGTCCAAAACGATGACCCGGTCCGCCCAACCGAGGCGATCCAGCACGCGCGTGAGATTGGGTTCTTCGTTGCAGGTCAGAACGACAGGGGTGATTTCGGAAAGCTGCATGATCACTGGAGGGAAGCGTCCATGAATGCGGTGGTGCAAGTCAAGCCATCCCGGCAGAGACGGAACCGGCCGGTGCGCGAATGACCTCGCGCATGGCACGAAGGAAGTCTTCACACCGGGTGGGGACGGAAAACTGGCGGTCGAATAACTCCAGCGCCCGATGCCGCATTGCCACTTGCTGCGCCGCCGTCAAAGAGGTCCAGTGTTGCAGCAGCTCGACGACGCCTTCGAGGGTGTCCGGGGCGACAAGACCCGCCCCTGCCTGAGCCGCCCAAGGCGCGGTGTTCACACGGTCAGAAAGGAGGACCGGCGAGCCACAGGCCAGCGCCTCCCCCACCACGATGCCGAAGTTTTCCTGATGCGATGGCAGGATGAAGGCCTCGGCGGCGGCAAACTCCAGCCAGCGCAACCGACCGGACACCATGCCCGGCAGGGTGACATCCCGCCCTGCTTCCAGCTTCAGTGAATTAACCAAGTCGGAGAGCTCCTGTAGGTATGCCTCGGAGTCGGGGGGGCCGGTCAGGCGCAAGTGCCAGGACTGCCGCTCCTCGAGCGGCAGTGTTGAACGCCAACGCGCAAATCCTTCCAGCAGAATGTCCACTCCCTTTTTGGGATGCAGCCGTCCCATGAAAAGCAGGATGCGCTTTCCCTCCAGCCCAGGGTTGCTGGTAAAAAATTCGGCGCGCAGGGCCGGAACATCGCCCGGCGGCCCTTCAACGCCAAGAGGCAGGATGAGCGGAGGTGCGGGCAAGTCCCGCAGGGCTGGCGCGGCTGCTGCCTGCTCATTTTCGGTGGTGAAGCAGATGCGGACGGCATGGCGCAGCAAGGGGGCCACCACCAGGTGCCAGCCCCCCCGCTTCACCAGTCGTGACTGCCGCAGCGCCCAAGGGTCCAGCATTCCATGCGGATAGACCACGAAGGGCACGCCCAAGTCCCGACAGATACGCCGCACGACCACATTGTGATACTGCCACAGTCCGTGCACAACGACCACTGACGCGCCCTGTGCCTGCTGATGCAGGACTGCGCCCAGGCGGGCCGACCAGCCAAAATGAGTGACTCCAGGTCCCGTGCCACACACCGGCACCTGCCAGCCCTCCAGCCAGGGGGACTGTGGTGGGTCGAGGCAGATCACTGACGACGCCACCCCGCGCATGGCGCAGCCCTCCGCCAGGGACTTGACCGCCACAGACGTGCCTCCCTTTAGCGGGTTGAGTGAGTGAGTGACATGAACGATCCGCATTGGTGACGACAGTCTTTTAGAGCGCACGCAGTGACAGCGCCATCTCGCAGAAGCAACAGAACCGGTTCATGGCTGGCGGACACCTATGCCTGCTCCCCATTCCATGAGTACGCGCTGGTAAAGGCGCCGGTAGCCCACCGCAAACGCCTCCACCGAAAAAGACAGCGCATGCGCGCGCCGCAAGGCCACAGGCCCTGCCGCTCTTGCTTCTTCCAGCCTTGGCAGGATGCTGGGCGCGGCCTCCTCTGGCAGGGACGGATCCACGTACAACGCAGTGGAGCCGCCGGTCTCCGTCATCGGCGGTCGGTTGGTGGTGACGACCAGGCAGCCCTGGGCCTGGGCCTCGATGATGGGCCAGCCGAAGCCTTCTTCCAACGAAGGGAAGAACAGCGCCTCGGCATGCGCATAGGAGGCACGCACGGTGGCATCGTCCGGGTGGTGGCAGGGAACAAGGTGGTCCGCGATGCCGAGATCACGGGCCAGCGCCCCCTCGGCAGGCGACAGCGCGCCCCCCATGATGACCAGCGGCAGGGTGCAGCCACGCGCGCGCAACGCAGCGTAAATTTGCAGAGATGCGGGGCGGTTCTTGTACCACCCCATGTTTCCCATGCTGAGAAGATAGCGTTCAGGCAGGCCCGGCGGGCGTGCCCCTGCGGGAGCGGAAAAAAAAGGATCCAGCGGATTAGGAATGACCTCGCAGCGCGAAGGCTCGGCCCCCAGCACGGTGAGGCAGTCCTGTCGTGTGGCGTGGGAGACACAGGCAAACCACCGCACTTCCCGCAGCCGGGCCAAGTTCCGGGTCTGATAGACGGACTTTTTGGCCTCCTCCGCGCCAGGGTGATGAAACATGCCCAGGGTCTCCTTCACGGCGATCAAGTCGTGACAGGTGACCACCAGCGGCACCTTCCGCAGGGCGGACACATACACGCCGTTTCCCTGGTCGATGACATGCACTAGCCCACCCGTCTCGGCATGGAAGCGCCGGGCGGCGCCGCGCAGGAGCAGCGGAAAAAGCAGAAACTTGTCCGCCGTGCGCATCACCCTTTGTAACAAGCGCCAGGAAGACGGCAGCCGGGCCAGCATCTCGGACGGCTCAATCACCCGCACATCGACTCCCAGCTTCCGCAGTCCTCCAGTCAGCAACTCGGCGTAGCGCAGCATGCTGTGCTGATTGTCCGGCCGGTAGTTGGTGACAAGGAGGACCGGCCTGTCAGACCGGCCATGCAAGGCAGCGGCTGAGTGTTCGTCGTTCAAGGGGGACCAGGAGCAGCGGTTCGTTCGCCAAGAAAAACCAGGGCCAGCATCCGACGCCGTCGGAGCAGGAGTGTGACGATGACCGACACCGCACACACCAGCAAGGCCACCACAAGCCGCGACCCCAGCGTGTAGGGCTGAAGCGGATGCCCAATCCGCGCCATCATCACCTCCAGCCCCTCCTCAAAGGCGTGATGCATGAGATAGATGCCAAAGTAACAACTCACGATCTTTTCCAACCAAACAGGCGGCACGCCTGACCGCACGCGCAGCAAAATCAGGAACGCGAAAAACCCACACAAAGGCGCGTAGAACATTTTCAGAACATTCGGCAACTTGATGCCCAGGCCAGCTATCAGCACGAGGAAGCCCAGCATCAAACAAGAAAAAATGACCACCCCGTGCTGCCACTCCCGCCCCTTCGTTGCCAGATAGTTCGATGCCATGGCGAGGAACCCGTAGACCAGCGCCATGACAAACGAAAAACTCCAGAAAGGATATCCCATGGGTTCTGCCGCCAAAGAGGCCGCAAGCCCGGCGAGCAGCCAGGCAAGCGCGCTCCAGGCCATTGAACTGCATCTGAGGCCTTTCCACATCCTCACCAATGCAATGGCCATGACCTGAGAAAACAAAAGCAACGGCAAAAAATACAACTGAACTCCGCTCTTCCCCAAGAACAAGAGGTCAAACCAATCCTTCAAACCGCCAGCGAAAAGCTCCGAACCATTTTTCATGCATCTCATCAACGTGTACAGCAGAGTCCAGGAAAGGTACGGCCACGCCACACGCTCAAAACTCGACCCACTTAACACGCCGTCATCGTTTACGAGCGCCTTACGGACGGTAAAGTGGAGCGCTGAGATCATGAAATAGGGCACCGCGAAGAACTGCGGAATGTCCGCCAGATGCGCCGCCTCATCCATGTAAGGGGTCAGATGGATGATTGTGACAATGAATGCCGCCATGAGCTTGCCCAGCTCCACGGCGAACACCCGGCCATTTCCAGCGGGCTGGCTCATAAGGGTCGCTGTGCTCTGCGGGACACAGAACGATACAAATCAGCGAGCAGCGGCGCCACCGACGCATAGGTGAGCGCGCTGGTGGCAGATGCATGCGTGCGGTGCGGTGGTGACTGTAATGCCTCGGCCAGCGCCGCGTCCAGGTCATGCGTCACCCACCCGGCCTTCTGCTCCACCACCAGGGAGGACAGCGGCACCTCCGGGGTGGTGATCACAGTGCAGCCGGCAGACATCGCCTCGGCCACGGCGATGCCGAAACTCTCCGAGTAGGAAGGGAGCACAAACACGTCTGCCGCGCGCATGGCAAGCTCCTTCGCCCCGCCTTGGAGAAAGCCCGCCCAAACGGTTTTGGCGGCAAGTCCCAACTCATTCAGGCGAGACCGCACATGCCGCTCATAGTTCGGCTGCCCCGCCCCCGCGATGACGAGGTGAAAAGATCCCTGGGGAAAGTGCGCGCAGGCCTCCAAGAGACGCTCGATTCCCTTTTTGGGATCGATGCGCGACAGGAACAACACCAGGAGCCGGCCAGGGTCCAGACCATGCTGCCGGCAAAAGAGGATCTTTGCATCCGCGACGGGGGCCACCGGCTCAAATCCCAAGGGAATGACTTTGGCGGGAGCTTTCAGCCCGAGACAGGCGGCCTCATGGAGCTCGATGTCGCTGTTGTACTCGATGGCTGCCGCACGGTCCACCCAGCGGCGCTCGAAGAGCCGCAGAAAAAGCCTTTTATACCACCCGCCCTGCCGCAGCGGCCAGCGCCCCAGCACCCCAAGCGGCCTCACCACGTATGGAATCCCCGCCCCATGCGCGATGGCCATGGCGCGCCAGGTTGCCATGGAAAACAGCGCATGCACATGCACCACGTCAAAGCGGCGGACATGGTCACGCAGCCAGCGGAACAACCCTGGTGCGCAGCCAAAGTCCCGCAGCCGACGAGGCCGCTGAAAACGGTTCTGAAAAAAGACCCCCCTCATGCCGAGAAAGTCCGTCTCCAGCCCTTCTGGAACCTCCAGCTGAGTTTCCACATCATCCCGCGTGGAGGCCACCAGCGGCTCGACCCCCTGGCCGCGCAGATACGGGTCGATGCGCACAATGGCATCCGTGGGCCCACCATGCCGGGGAGACATGGAGGCAATGACGTGCAGGACACGCAGGGGACGCTCGGCACCGGAACTCATCCGTGGTGAGGGTCTAGCGCCTGCAGGCTGAGTTTTTCAAAGGCCTCCGCCCCATGCACAAGCTGATGTGCGGCCACGGAGGCCTGCGCGGCCTTGGACATGGCGGCCAGGGCGGCCTCATCCAGCATCAGTGCCTGCTCCAGGCAGCGCACCAGGCTTTCCAGACTGCCAGCGGAGGCCACCCAGCCGTTTTTGCCATCCTCAATCAGATCCAGCGCAGCGCCCATCTGGTCCGTGGCCAGCACCGGCATGCCGCTGGCAAGCCCCTCGGGCACCACCATGCCCCAGCCATCGTAACGGGATGGGACGACGAGGATGTCGTGCTTGGCGTACAGGGCGGGAAGCTCTTCCCATGGGACAAAGTCGGCGATCACTGCGGGGAGTTTTTTCAACGCTATCTCCTCACGAAGGCTGGTCTCCAGATCTCCTCGGCCTGCGAGGGTGAGAGAAAGCCCTGGATGCCGCGCAGAGATGCTGGCAAACGCCTTCAACAGAAGATCCACTCCTTTACGCCCGATGAGGCTGCCAGCAAACAACAGCCGACGTCGACTGGGGTGGTGCTGACGGCCTGTGGCAGCATGGGTGAAACGGGCCAGATCAGAAAAGTAGGGCAGGTTTTCGACCTTTCGATCTCCACCGAATTCTTCACGCCAGGCTGTTGCCGCCCAGGAGCCAATGGCCCAGACGGGCGCGGCGGACCACCTCAGATGCCGCAGGCGATAACGCCGCACGAGCCTCCCGAGCCAGCCACGCTGATGTGCCCCCGGACGCTCTCCCCAGAAAGCCCATGGACGACACACGTCACGGCGCTCCTGCCACAGCATGGACGCCGCAGGATCTGCAAAATAGGAGATCACGACAAGATCGGCGTGCTGCATGTGATGCTGTCCGCTGGACGCCCCCTCAGGCTCATGGAGAAAGCATGCCGGATGCCGCAACTTGTTCTCCGCCCAATGCCGACCAGGCTCATGGCGGTGAACATAGAGCGCCTGAAGCTGCACCCGCCCCCGCGCCGCAATCTGGTCGAAAAGCTCGATCCGGTACGGTGTGGGGCTGTAGGCGATGACTGCGACTGCTTTTATCGTGAAGGCACCTCAATTATCCGGCCTGCTGCCACCCGCAGTCTCAGCCAGGCTTCACTCCCTCCATCAACAAGGTGTGCGGGGATTCTGGACACTTTTCCCATTCGTTTGCCATTACCTTGGCATCAAACACCTGCGGAAAACCTGTCTCAGTGATCGGACGCACAAAGCGCAACTCTGCCAGACCACATGCGGTCCCAAGTTCCTCCATGAAACCCGGGGTCAAAATGGTCAGGTGCTCCTGGCGGCAGAAGATGAAATTTTCCAGTTTTCCGCCCATCGAGGTGCGCACGTCAGGAAAGTCGGAAAACCAATCTTTGTTGCCCGCCAGATATTCGCGCATGGCCGAATCTCCGTTTGGGCCGCCAATGCGAAAGACCCCCCCAGGTTTCAAAATGCGGAACACCTCATGAAAATGCGCCTGCAAGTTTGGTAGATGCTCGATCACGTGATGCGAATAAACGGCGTCCACAGACGCATCGCGAAAGGGCAGCTTGCGAGAAAAGTCTGCCCATAAGTCGCAGCGGGCCGTGAACATGTTCGCGTCCACGTTGATCCAGCCGTCCAGGTAGGCGCGCTGTCCCGGCCCGAACTGCACAAACACCTTCTCCTTACCGTTGGTTTTCGGCGCGCGTGTCAGCCGGTACAGGCAGCCGTTCAGTTTCATGATGGGGCCGGCGGCCAAATAAAACAGGGCCTTGGCCTGACGTGAGATCATAGGATGGGAGCTTTAATTTAACGTGTCTTGAATCTGAAAGAGAAAAATCATTCTTCGGTCCGGCCCTGCCACAAGACAACATGGGGGTCAACAAGGGCAAACGTTCACCACGCCACTTCAGCCATCTGCCACCCTGTCATGGCGCGCATCATCGGGCGCGGCCTCGCACCATGCGGCGGCGTCCCACGACTCATCCCGCTTTTGATCAAATCGTTGGTTGATGTCGCGGATAGAGTATCCAAATTCTTTTTCCAAGCGCCGCAAAGCATCCCACTCTGAAGAGACTGAGGCCGAGGATGCATGAATCTCAAAGTAGATGGCCGGACGCCGCACGCGGAGCAGTTGTTCCGCGCCAGCCAGCACGTCCGCACCGGCACCTTCCACGTCAATTTTGAGCACGTCTGGAACTCGGTTCCCTCGGGCGATGAACTGATCAAGCGTGTCACATTTGACGTCGAAGGTCTTTTGCAACCGCGGCACCTTGGCAATCCGATCAACGAAGGTTCCCATCGTATGGTGATCTTCGTCAAAGGTGAACTTTCTGCCTTGGTCGTCAGCGGCAAGGGCCAGGCAATGACCCGTCACATTGTCGAGAGTGTTCAGGCGCAGGTTGCGCTCTAACACGCTGAAGTTTTGGGGAACCGGCTCAAAACATACGACCCGCCCGGCAGGCCCGACCAGTCTTGAAAAAAACAGCGCCATCTGCCCGCAGTTGGCGCCAACATCATACACCGTGCAGCCAGGCTTCACACGGCTCCTCAGGAACTGGAAATTCCAATGGTCCTGGCCCAGTGCGTAAGTCATGCCCATGCCCGGCACCACAACGAAGCGGGTGCCCTTGAGCATTCCACGCAGCACCGGCCTCACTGAGCCGCGGGGAAAGATAAGACGGGCGAAGGTATGCAGGTTCATGCTGCGAAAGATGCTTTCAGAGACCGGGCGCAGCCAGAAGCTGGGGATGGTGGCGCAACTCCAGCCATTCCGCCAGCTTGCCTGCAGAAACCACCCGACGGAATTTGCGGTACTTCCAAGAGTAGCCGGGGAACATGCCGATGCCACGCAGCAGTCCTTGCTGGTTGCCACTTCGGATCATCCAGAGCATCCGATTAAACCATTGAGCGAGACCGATTGGAAACAACCAAGCCGGGTAACGCAGGAAAGGCAACAACAGGGCATTGGCCAGCAACAGGGCGTTGAAACGGCTGATATCACGCGGCTCCCCAGGCGGATGGTCATGCCGTATCTGCAACTGGGGGTCATGCACGATGACACCGCCTGCTGCATGGAGCTGCAGGCTTACATCCACCTCCTCCATGCCGTAGGCGACGGGCAGCGGAACGAACCCTGCAACCCGCAGCAGCCAGCTCCGACGAAAGACACAGCCGCAGCCCGAGTAAACGGCGATGCGCATAAATCCCGGCGTCAGTCTTTCAACGCCCGGACTCGCAGCACTGATCACAGCAGCATCAGGAAAAAGCTCCGCAGTGGACCACACCCTGGCAAAGTAGTCTGGCGTGTCTGGGTAGGAGTCATCGTCAAAGCTAGCCACCAGATCATGCGCGGAGGCCTGGATCAGACGCCCCCGCCCCCCTCCAGGGCCGAGACGATCGCCACTCACCAGGACCTGAACCTCTGGAAAGGCACCATGCAGCGCCTCCACCACACCAGACGGCGGATCATCCAAATGGACAATGACCTGGGCTGGTGAAGGCTCACACTGCTGCAGGCGTGCCAGCGTGGTGTGAAGGCACGCCCTGCTCCCGGTCGAAGGGATGATGGCAGTAACTGGCAAAGCCGGCATTGATAACAGTTGCTTGAGCACGGCCTGACAGGACAGCAGACAAATCTGCCTCCCGGGTCCGCGGAGAACCGCATTTCACCGAGGCGCTTCCAAAGAAAGTCTCGGTGCGGGGCCTCCGGAATCCACCACAGGCCGGGGCGAACGAGGATTGGGGCGTCCCCGAGGGTGTCTGCGCACAGCCGGTTCCAGACGTGTCAACATTGACAGGCCGATCATTCCAAACAGCAGCATGTTTGAGGTGTGGTTGAGAACGACCCCCATGATGAAATGGGGAATACAAATCAACAGCGTGGCGAGAGCAAACGTCTTGGCCGGACTCGGTGAGGCGCGTTGAAACCCGCTCCACACAAGGACGAACAACCAAACACGCAGGCCATACCACGCCAAAAATCCCATGGGACCAATCTCCGCCAGAACCTGTCCTGACTCCATGTCGAACACTGGTGGCCGCACCTTAGGAGGAGGAATTTTCAGCGCATTACGAATGGCCTCCATGGCAGGATGGGTTGTCCCGATCCCATAGCCACCCACGCCAGCCTCCTTCAATCCTGCTTCCAATGACGCCAGGGGATGGTCAATCACCCTCGTTTTCAGGGTGTCGCCAGAGCCTGCGGTTCGCATGGACATGTACTTGTAGGCGTCATAGAAAAAGTAAGCCCCACCGGCAGCGCAAACGATCATTCCCGCGACCAGGATGGACAAAAAGTTTTTACTGAGACCAATTTTGCCCGACAATCCTGCCAAGATAAATCCACTGAGGATCAGCGCATCGACATAGAGGAATGCACGAGATCCGCTCATGAGGCCGTTGGCCAAAAGCAGAGGCGCGCATAATCCTATGAAAATCCATTTCCGGCGCGTTTCCTTGAGCGACAGAAGAAACAACAGCAAGGCCGTGAAAAAAATGACAAACGTGGTATGCCCGGTGATGTAGGAAAAAGTCCCAGTGATGCGGACTTTTTCCCCAAAGCCGAACCCAGACGGCCCGCCCTCTCCCATGCTCTGCTGCTGCGCATACACATTCAACGGGCTTGAAGGACCAGCTTGCCATTGTGCCAGCCCCAAAAGGCAGATCGGAATAGCCAGCATCACGTACCAGGTGAGCTGCCGCACCATCTCGTCGCGCGTGCGGAAGAGAAACGGCATCATGTAGATCAATGGCAGGTAATACAGGTAGATCTTCATGCCATACACACCCAGCAGGACAGAGCCAATGTTGGGATTCAATGCAAAGGGCACCAGCAGCAAGGCCAGAATGCCTATGCCGAAGGTGGGAATGTCAAGCCGGTAGGCGCGCAGCTCAGGATCCGGCGACAACAAAAACTTCAGGTAGGGGCCGAGCAGAAGGACGTCTTTAAAAAAGTAAACCAGCTCCTGCCCTTGAGGGAAAACCCACTTTCGTATCGCACCCTCCAGCAGAAGCACGACAAAAGCCGCCTTGACCATCACCCTCCAATGCGAATAGCCAATCAAGACGAGGACTGCCGTGGCACATCCGCCGATCGTAAGCAGGGTTGTGAGGGACAGCCTGACAGCTGCCAGCATGGGCGAGGATAGAAGTTCGTTCACTTGCGAAAGGGGGGGCTCAAATGTGTCTCGGGATGCCGGCAATGAGACAAGATGGATGCAGGGCAACGGCCACTTAAAATTGACTGGCACCGCAGATCAAAGAACGGCGCCTGCCTTCATCTGCGTTGTCATTTACGTTCATGATTGAGGACGAATCGTACATTGAAGTTTCGCTCCTTGAGGTCGTCGAGGCACAAAACCTCGCCACGGACACCTACCCAATGAGAATATCCGGCCTTTTCCAGCAGATCAACCACGGTCAAGGGGTCCCGGCCACGCGCACGGATCAAATCCCCATGAAGTTCCAAAAACAAGACTGGCTTTTCCGTGTTCATCACTTCAGCCCCCCAATAATCACCTCTTCCTCGAAGCCTTCCACATCGATCTTGAGATGAGTGGGAACAAAGGCATTCGCCCTGCAGACATCGTCTATCGTCACCTGGGCCACAGACACGGCGTCTGGGCGTTCCTCCGTGGGAACCACCAAATAGTCCGCCCCACCGGCGCCGGTAGTGAGCATCTTCAGGCTTCCCGTCTCAGAACCACAGGCCGAGTTGATAAGTTGAACATCACTTTCAACGCCATTGAGGCGAAGATTGATGTGGCATACGCGTAAAGCCTCTGCGGACGCATCAATGCTGATGCAACGTGCCGAGGGTCCTCCAAAATGCCGTGCGGCCAGGGTAAACACGCCCCAATGCGCGCCGACATCCATCATACGCATCCCGGTTGTTGCACGCTGGACAAAGGCCGACATTTCCGCCTTTTGCTCTTCGTCATCAACGAAGCTTTTCCATTCTGACACACACATTGGATGGCACCTCGCGCTCCAGCCAGGAACGATTTTCACGCTTCGGACCGTTCCAGCCAGGTAGCTTGCGCTTGGCAAGCGCTCGATCCCAGGAAGCGCGCGGTCTCCGCACCAAGTTGCGCAAGCCTCGGGGAACAAAACGTCGTAAACTGTCGATCAAGAGTGACATAAGTCTCTAACAAGTTGGAAAACAATCGAGGTAAGTTGCGCTCGTTGCCGCTGGAGTGCACCTTCTTAAATGGACGTCCGCCGCCTGGGGCGTGGTGGTCCTGGGCAGATGCGCATGCAGCACCTCCTCCAGACCCTTGGCATCTCCGTTTGGGAAGGTGGTGCCGTTATCTCCCATGGCATCTCTCAGGCCGCCCTGCTCGGAACCGATCACATGGCAGCCGCAGGCAAGGCCCTCGAGCGCCACAATGCCAAAGGGTTCCGGCCAAAGCGAGGGCACCACAAGAAACCTGTGGCGGTTCATCTCGACAGCCAGGGCTCCGCCCCTCAAGGGTCCAGCAAAAGAAGTCTGGTCTTTGATATCCAGATCATCCGCCTGCTGACGCAGCGCCGCATCCTCCGGGCCAGATCCGACGATCGTGACAGAAGGTCGAATGCCCTCGCGCGCCAGCGCGCCAACTGCCGCCAAAAGCACACACGCGCCTTTGTCCGAGACCAGCCTTCCCACAAACAGGAGATCTTTGTCCCGTGCGATGTCAGGCAGCTGCTTGAAAACAGTGTCATCATAGGGATTTGCCACCACGGTGCATGGGAGCTTCAAAGCATCCGCCACGGCATGACTACAGGCGATGTTGGTGGCAAAACGGCACAGGAGCCGCTTGAGGCGCCCCCGCCAGGTGATGGGCCGGTCCCATTCACTCAGCCAAGTCTGGTGGCTCACCACCAAGGGGCGCGGAAAGATCAACAACGGCCATATTCCCTTGAGGCTGACCTGCATCTGCAGCACCACGTCCGACCACCGCACTCTGCGCAGCAGCTCCAGGCTGGAGGGATGCCGCACCACTTTAAAGGCGAACGGTTCCCTGGCATCTTTGCCATCGGTGAAACAGACCACGCAAACCTGGTGCCCGAGCTCATGCAGCCCGTGTGCAATCAGCGCGGCCACGTTTTCGAGCCCCCCAATCATGGGGTAGAAGACCGGCGTGTAGATCATGATCCTCATACCGAACGGTCAATCAGCCTGCTGTACATCTCCGCCGTTGGCTTGACGGCATGAGGAGCATACCAACTCCCCAAGGACTGCTGGATCTCCTGACAAAGATCCGCTGTGGCGCCATCTGACTGGACACCCTGCATGTTGAGATAATGCACGGACTGGCGCAGACCGTCAGGCAGGTCTCCGGCACCGAGGGAAAACAGCGGCAGAACTCCATGGGCCGCATAAGCCGCCAGAATGCCCGACTTGCCTAGAAAGTCAGGGTTGTAGTCCAGCAGGCCAAAGCGGCTTGCAGATAGCACCTGGGACATTGCTCCGGCATCAAGCTCTCCCAAAATTTCAACACTGAAGCGGGAGCGGAAAGCGTCCGGGATGGGGACCGGATGGCTTACCATCACGAGTTTCCCCACCTTCAAGGCCGTCATGCTGGAGGCCAGGTCAGACCACACTTGTGCGGAATACCCCCCGCCTCTTCCAAAGGCCAGTAATTGTGGAAGGCGCTGGTCAGGTGGGCCAACTTCCTGAGGCTCTCCGAAGTTGGAGAACACAGGCCTCACATGCACAGGACCTCTTTGTCTTGTGTGGCGGGAAAGCCATTGGGCAGATGGCTGCCGGTTGGTGACTACCTCGTCGCTGCTTTTCGCAACGGTGGCAGCCACCCACCGTTGTATCAAAGATGTCCAGAAAGCACTGGAGGTGGGTGCGCCAGTCGCAAACAGCTCATGAAACATGCTCACCACTCGCAATGAAGGCACCTGAAGCCGGAGTTTTTTCACCGCCCTGGCCAGCCACACGGGGGCGCCTCGCTTCGCGTATCCATACCCCGAATATTCCAGCAGCAGCGTCATCGGTTGCCCGGCACAATGGTGGGCTTTCAGACATGCCTCCAGATTCTGCGCGGCAGCATCCACCCCCCCCCCACTTCCCGTGGCACGCTTGACATCATCCGCCGTCATAAAATGACTCCGAATGCCGTGCCCGGCTTCGAGCTGAGCTCCCAGACGTAGCGAGTAGTCCCCCACGCCGCAGACAGGAGGCGGCAGCCGGGGCACCAAGTGGACGATGCTCATCATGTCGGTTCGCTATCAAGCCTCAGTGTGTGCTGATAGAATTTCAGTATCGAACTCCTATAACGGGCGGGGGTGAACTGACAGGCAAACTGCTCCGCGATCCGGGAGTCTTCGGCCACTTTCACGGGATCTTCCGCATATGCGACAATCTTTGCATTGAGGACCGCTGGATCCATGGGAGTGAATCTCCATGAGGCGTCAGGAACGGGAGCACCGCAGTTCGAGCTAACAAGAGCCGGGGTACCGCACGCCATGGCTTCGAGGGCCACAAACCCAAAGGTGTCAACCACGGAAGGGAGCACAAAGATGTCATGCTCCGAATATGTTTTTCTTAGCTGTGACTTAGTCTGCGGCGGCAGCACCTCGACACGGCCCTCATACTTGGCAAGCAATGGGATACATTCGTTCGACACGGGACCAACCAAGGTCAGATCCCAAGCTCCCTTCCCCATTTCAAAAGCCTTGAGCAAAAAGGGAACTCCTTTTCTCAGGCTGAGGGAACCTACAAACAGCACCTTCAACCTGCCAAGCGAGATTTTTTGCACCGGCAAGGATGAGTCCCGATACCACATCCTGGGGTCCACCCATAGAGGGCATTCAAACAGGCGCTTCTCATCAAAGCCCGCCAGAACAAAGCTATGGCGGTGAATCTCTGAATAGATGAGCAGGTGGTCTGCCATCTCATATTCGCGGCGTTTGCGATCTGCCATGCCGGGAACATCAATAAAAACCTCCACCGACATTTCCGCCCGGTCAGCTGCCTCTACCATCAGTCTTTCAAGCAACAGCGGATGCAGCTGCGGGCAATCCAACATAGTGATGGCGCCACATTCCTTGGCAGCAGCCATCCCGAAGAGCGCGCACGTCTCCGTTCCGACAAAAAGAAGCGACGGATCCTTCCGGAACTCCGAGGCCGCCTGTTTATCGAAGACATCGCAGATGGAAGTCCAGTCCAGGCTTCGGGAAGGAACGAAACGATCTCTCGTCAGCTTCCACAGCAGCGGCCACGGATTCTCCGAGATCAGAGCACTGTCGATGCCGCCCGACCTGCGGTTGACCATGCGGCCAGCACCAAAGAGGAGTGAGGCCACCTCCCCCCATTTGCCCGGAGCATCCACCACTGAGGCATAGAACCGCTTCAGCAGTCCGCCCTCGTGGGCAGCCAAGGCAAGTTGGAACGCCTGATGAACGCCCATGTATGAGACGGTCACCTTTTTTTCGACAGGCAGTTCCCATCCTCCCCTGTGCCGTCCAGCCCGTTCCGCCTCTTTGCCAAGGCGGCCCATGGCTGACTGCACGCCGGCCACATCTTCACGATAACTCCATTGTTGGATGCGTTTGCTCGCCTGCTCTCGCGCGCGGCCGAGGGCCTCCGTGTCAGCCAAAAAATGGGTAATTGAGGCAGCCATCTGTTTGAAGTCCCCGGCATCAAAGACTTGGCCTGTCCCCCTGCCCTGCACCAGATCAGGCGCCGCTCCGACTCGGTCACTCAGGAGCACCGCACAGCCGGCACACATGGCTTCATTGACCACCAATCCCCATGGCTCAAAGTCGGAAGGGAGCAGCAAAATATCCATCAACTGATACAGCGCCGGCATTCGAGACTGATTCTGAAAGCCTAGAAAATGCGTGCGTTGTGGACGGAGCTTTTCGGCTTGAGCCTCCAGACGACGCCGTAGTGGGCCATCTCCGACAAACAGCAGCCATGGCTGCTTCTCCACAGGCAGACACTGTGAGGCGCTGAGCACCGCCTGGAAAGCCAGGTCAGGGCGCTTGGCTTTCTTCAGCTTGCCACAGAATCCAATGACCTTGTCGCCAGCTCCAATTCCCAGGCTTCTGCGCCACTCTTCCACTTCACCCTGAATCCCTGGGTCAACATGCGCGAAACGCCGATTGTCCACAGCGTAGGGCACATCGCAGATTTTTTCCTCGGGCACGCCATAGCAACGATAGAAGGCGCGGTTTGCAGTGCCTATGGCCAGAAACAAAGAAACAGTGCCAAAACACCGTCGTAAAATTTGATGATGCAGCCAACGGCGCAGCCAGCCTCCCTTGAGGCACCCCATATGTGATTCACCACGCAGCATGACAGGGAATCCCATCTGCCACGCGATGTTCCAAGCTGCGGCGGAGTAAACATCCCCCCACCCATGCACCCACACAACGTCGGGACGCATCGCTGTCAGAATGCTGCGTATGCGTCCCCGCAAGCATAGGAAGCCAACCGGCCCATACCACACAGGCGACTCCAGGACCGTGAAGGGATACCCCTCCAGCAGCGGAATGTCCCAGGGCTGCTCACGACCAAGCTCCTCATCACGCAGCGTGCGCTCATCCGCCATCGGCCCGTAGATGACATGCACATCCACCCCTTCATCATGCAGAGCACGAATCAACGGCGACTGATATTGGATGGGGTGGGTTAGAAAGTAAGCGAGTTTCAAGGACATCGTTGGGCTGCTCCAAGCTCCTGCATCATCTGACGGCTCAAGCATGAAGTCAGGCCGAGTGATAGAAGCGGCTTAGAAAGATGGCCGCGCGAAGATCCAACAACCTCCACGCAAAACGAGAGCCGCCCCAGGATCTGACCGCCCCCCTGGCATGCCTCCAGTACTGGCGGTGTGCATTGTCCACACGACGCCCTTCGCGCAACAAGGACCTCAGATAGCGCCTGCGCCAAGGCTTGGGTGAGTCGGCCGCGTGCCACATGGCCGTCATTCCCCCGGTGAAACCCATGCCCTCTGGCCCCAGGGTGGAGAGACTTTCCGCATGCCCCATGGCCGCCATGTTCAGCGCGTCCTGGTCTGTGCCAAAGAAGGGATCCAGGCGCGACCCCGGCTTGAGGATTCCCAATGGCACACCTTGTTTCTCCATTTGATCCAGCGCGTCGCGCCAGGTTTCCAGAAAGAACACATCCTGCCGTTTGACCCCGACAAAACCAGAATTGTAGTCATGCTCGGCATTCGCATCCACCGTGATGCCAAGCTTCTGGGTGGCAAAGTCTCGCCAGCAACGCCGTAGATAATGGTGCCGCGACATGTTTGGAAAGCAGCAGTCTTCACACAACGCCACCCCTTGCGTAAACCATGCCTGGAAGAACGCCCACGGAGCCTCCAAGACAATGTCTGGATCTGCATAACAAACGGCATCCGCGTCAGGCACAAGCCGATGGACAATGTCCAGCATGAAGTGTGGTTTGACGTGGGCAAGAAACCTGGGCGTTTTTAACTCCTCCAGCAGCACCCGCACCCCATTGACAACATGGTTTCCAGCAGCATCTCGGGGAAGGTCTTTGGCCCAAGGGGGCGGCAGATTTCGCCAGCCCACCACAAACACCCCGGAGAATTCACCGGCCAGCAGTGAATTCAGCAAGGCGGCGACACCGTGATGGTAGTCCCCCTCGCTCAGGGTGCAAAAAGCTGTCTTCATTTGCTGTGAAACGGCCCGCCCTACTGTTTCAGTGGCAGCTCAGGCCAGGAGCTAATCTTTCCATCTTTGACATACGCTGCCGCGATGGTGGTACCCTCGAACAGCCGGACGTCCCAACGCGCCTGCCTCATCTTTTCCGTCAAATACACGGCAACGCCATACAGCGGCGCGTCATGCCACAGGATCCAGCCGCCAGACGACTTCAGCATGCGCAAGGCTGACTGAGTGTCCTTTTCCACATAGCCATACTCGTGGGAGCCATCGATGAAAACGAGGTCGATGCCCCCCTCAAAGGGCTTGAAGTCAAAGACGGCGGAGTCCCCAAAAACTTGTTCGATCTTGCTGGCCTCGGGCGTGCTCGCAAAACGAAACCCGCTGATGACCTTGGTGTTTAGCTGGGAGTCCACATTTTTGACACCAACGGCATTGAAGTCCTCCCCGGGTGGAAGATTCAACGTGAACAAGCGACCGGACTCTGGAAGGTTCATGGCCATTGCCCGGGCGGAGCGCCCATCAAACGTGCCTATCTCAAAAATATTTTTTGCATTGGTTGCTTTCACCATGGCCGCCAGGGAAAGAAGCTCCACCTCCGAGGTATTGTGGGAGCAGGCCTTCAGAGGCCCCACGGTTAACACGAACGGATCAGGCAGCAGCGCCGAAAATGATATGCGCTCCAGCACAAAGGGATCACATGCGACATCCCACAATCTCAAATTTCGCCATCGAGAACGCCGGCTGAAGGGAAATGATATAAGGTGCCAAAACGAGAGAACGAGGCCGCCGAATGCCGCGCGCATTTGAAAAATCAGTGCATTCATAGGGACGCGCTGCGAACGAAGCTAGGGGTTTGTAGGCGCATTTGACATTTTGTCATTTCCACTCGCCCATTCAATTTTTGATCTTTGCCAGCAACTGCGGATTTTTGTCCGAGATCCAAAGGATGTTCTCCTGCACAGAGGGCGTTTGATCCAGGCTGTCACGATACCAGCCCTTGCCTTGGGGTGAGGCACGAAAGGCAAGATAACCAGCCTTGGCGAGCAGACGAACGAGCTCACCACTGTGAACCGAGGGAGTCACCTCCACATAGAATGCCTGAACCCATTGCTGCCGAATGGCCTCAGCCGCTCCTCGAAGAACCAGATGCTCCGCCCCTTCCACATCCACCTTGACCAGTCTGACCGAGTCTGCAGAGTTCAATCCGCACTCGCTGAGCAATGTATCCAGCGACAATGTGTCCACTTCAATCACTTCCTTAATGGGCGCCTGCGGAAAGTCTGCGATCAAGCTATGCCAGCCGGGGTGGTCACACAGATAGAAAGACATCCTGCCACGCAGGTCGGAGACGGCCATCTGCCTGGCATCGATTGGATAACTTGGGTTGATCTCGGCGAGCCGTTTCAATCTGCCGTAATGAACCGGCTCGGGTTCCAGGGCCACCACTCTTCCGGATGTCCCCACCGCCCCGGCGGCCACCGCCGAGAAATACCCAACATTGGCCCCAACATCGATGAAGACATCACCGGGACCCAACAAGATCTCCAGCAAGCCTTTGGTCTCAGGCTCATAGACGCCAAAGAAAAAGTTCCACTGATACGGCTGGAACGGAAACAACACAGGCCCCATTGGGGCGATGTTTTCATCACAAGGAAGCAGCGCCTTCGAAAAGAGGTCGATCAAACGCCAGCGGCCTCTTTGAAAAGGCCAGTGTTGAACCAGCCAGCGCGCAAAGCTAATAAGCATAAGTAAGCGACTAGGGGTGATGAGCTCCTGACGCAAAGGCGGTGAACCAGGCCTGACGGCTGCCCAGCCGAAACTTTCCACACATATCCGCCAAATAGAAACCCAGCTCGACCAGGAAGGCTGGGATTTGGGATGAATGGTGGCTTTTCATCCCATTTTTCCGTGCCAAAGAAGCCAGCCGGAATGAGGAAGAAACAAAAAGCGAATGATGGCATCCTGAAAAGCCCCCCGAAACACCCGCGTCGACCGTCGCCCGTATCATGGGTGTTTGGCACTGGATGGGATGCGTGATAAAATAGGCTGTCTTCAATTTTTGCACTTAGTCCGTTTTCAAACTGGCTTGGTAGCTCTTGATCCAGGGATCACTGCCCATCTGCTGGCAGGAATAACCATTCTTCGTCAACAGCCTGACAGCTTCCCCTTCAGGTATTCCTAGCTTTTCCTGACGATAAATATTCTCCTCAAAAACCACATGCTTGACAAGGCCCGACTTAAGGAGGCCCTCCGCCCCTTCCAAGACCCAGAAGTCCGCACCTTCACAATCGATCTTTAACAATTCAACAAGCCGACCCGAAAACTCTTGATCGAGCCGACGCGTCTGGACGGTTATCGAGCCCGCAGCTACGTCTTTGGACAAGCCCCCCCAGCCCGTTTCTTCTGAAGAGCCCAGGTCGAAACAGGCCTCCCCCGCAGCCCGGCTGGCAGCCCAAGAGAGGACTTCGACACGGTCAGAAAACCCGTTCATCTCAAGATTGAGCTTTAGCGCTGGCAAGTTCGCAGGAGACGCTTCAATCGCAGTGGACCGGCTTTTCTTGTTACCCGCGCACCAGAGAAGCGAAAAGTAACCGTAATTGGCACCGACATCAATCATCAGACCACCTCTGCAAGCAGCCAGATTCAAGACCAGGTTAGAAAGTTCCTCCTCGTAAGCCCCCATGAAGGCAATCTGCCCATGATACAAATCCAAATGGGACAATTTCATCCTGACGCCAGGCGCAAGCCTCAGCGGCGCCATGTCATAGAGGCGTTTGAAACGGGCACGGAATTTCCACAGAAACCGAAAATACAACGACCGCTGAACGCGCGCGGGAAGGAGTTTGAAAAGTTTAAGCACCCAATGATTAGGTTTGTGGTTTATGTCTCCCCCCGCGAGGAGAAGACGAAGCGCCGTTGTAGATGAACACTTTGAGCAGCATGCGGATCAGGAACCGATGTGATGAAGGATCGTTTGAGCGCGCCTTTGCCAGGTGTTCTCGCTGGCAATCTGGCGCCGCCGTTCAGCCAGGCCATCGCGAAACCCAGCCTTCTCAATCCTGGCTAGTCCCTGGATGAGATCTTCGGGTGTGGGACAAATGTGAGCAACCGAGGAGAACTCCGCTTCCTCCAATTGTTTGCATCCGGCGGTGGCCAGAATCGGCTGCCCAAAGGGAAGCTGGGTGAAGAACCTCACCGGGCTGCAGGTGGCATTGATGCTGTCTGGCCCTAGGGGAATGACAGCCACATCAAAGCTCGCGGCAAATTCAAACAATCGGTCATAGGGCTGGACGCCCGTGAAGCAGCACCGGGGATGGTCTTGCAGCACCGCCATGGCAGCGGCAGTCGTGTCATCCATCTCTCCGACGGGCCCCACAAACGCCCAACAGAGGGACGGGAGCGCCTCGACCGCCTTCAACACCCAATCCAGGCGCAGCCGCTTGTTGATGGTGCCAAGCACACCCACAAGCGGTCGAAAATGGGCAGGTATGGGAGCAGGAGCCGTTGCAGGGTGTTCCGGAGCAGCCAACGGAATCAAGCTCGCAGGCATTCCGTTGGGAACTGTGGTGAATTTTTCACGTGGCACCTGATGCCGGGCGCTGAGCAGATCCCCAAGCGCATTGGACACGACAAACACACGTTTAACACTGCGCACCAGATCTCTCTCCCAGCCGACGACACGAGCAGGGTCAAACCCATAGTCACACGCGTAATCGTCTGAAGCGTAATAATACGAAGGAGTGCCACCAAACCACTTCGCCAACCCGTGGTGAGTAGGAAAAGTGAAAACAACAGCCCGGGCTTTCCCGTGAAGCACGCGAACCTGAAGGGCCAAAAGCGGCACCAGCCATCGGCCCAGCCGGCCAAAGGTGCGAGGCAGATGCGCCATCTCTACTTGCTGATATCCTCCTGCGCCATGTTGAGTCCTCCCATTCCTCCACACCCCCCAGGATGAACGAGCTAGCAGTCCGATGACAGGAACAAGCTCCCCCAACTGCTCAAAAGGCAGCCGAATCCAAAGCGCCGAAACATCAGTAACTATAACTGGGCTAATGCCTTTCTCCATGACTTCCAGCACGACGTCCGAAGTGTTCCCTCATTGCAGCATTAGGTCCAACAAGCGATCGTGCTCAGATGCCGCTCAAACCTGGCTTTGCTCTCAAAGGAGGATTCAAGGCGAATTTTAGCACTGCCTTCATGCCAACACTGATTCCTCTGACCCATCCTCCAACCCCCTGGCGAGCAGCATTCGCAAAAAAAGGTCTCAACACTGGCCACAGACGGAATATGCGGGGGAGAAAAAACACTCCTGTTTGTTTTGAAAAGTACCAAATGTTGTCCATGGCCTGGCTGAGACGCCCAATTTGCTCTGTCTCGTCCCGACACCCGCCAGAAGGATTCACAAGATGCACGAGTTTAGCATCCGGAGAGTATTGTATTCTTCCCCCTGCCCTTGTGAGGCGATGACACAACTCCGCCTCCTCCCCAAGAGCCGATCCATAGAAAGCCTCGTCAAATCCTCCCACCTTGTAAAGAGACTCACGTCTGAAAGACATGTTACAACCAGGCGCCCAGCGCGTCTCGTGCGGCCAGTCCACATCAAAACGGCTGGATTCTCGCCTTTCGATTTTTGCCACCTCAGCCGGGCTCAAGTCTTTTTTGGACAGCATTCCACGTCCAGGCAGCAACACGCCGCCTGCCACCCCCCAGATACCGGGGTCTGAATAGCACCTCAGATGCCCCTCAATCAATGTTGGAGAAGGCTCGACATCATCGTCCAAAAACAGAATAACGTCCCCCTTGGCATGCCGAATGCCGTAGTTCCTCGCGCGCGTCAGGCTGGCAAACTCAACGCGGTGCAGTTGAATTTGCGAAGCATGGTCAGACAAAAACTTTTCAGTGGCGTCCGCATGCTTGCGCGTCTGATCAACAACTATTACTTCCAGCAAGGGTGCAACTGCCTCAAACCGCAATAGGCCAGAAAGGGTGGAGCAAAACACCTCCTCCCGATTAAGGGTACATATGACAATCGAAAGTGTGTTTGCCATTCCCCCTCACCTCTTCATGAATACGGCAGTGCACCAGGCGACGGTATGTCCATGGCGCCACTTTTCGTAAAGGTCCACCAGCATAAGACCATGCGAATGCAGGAAGGCCATGATCGCCTCGGCGGAATCTTGCTCCTTATACATCTTCACAAAATTCAGCTCGACCGACACCGCCTTCACAATTCCAGCTTTCAGGGCGCCCACGGCTCCTTGGAGAACATGAAAATCAAATCCCTGTGTGTCGATTTTGAGCAGGTCTATTGCGGAAAGGTTCAATTCTTTGACCATGCTGTCAACGGCACGAACGTTAACAGTCGAGGTCCGCGTCATCTCCACATGTGAAAATCTGTTTTCTGAATTTTTGTCCATGGGAAGAACGGAGTTGAAAACTGAGTCTTCATATTCATGAAAACTCGCGGTCTTCTCGACATCACCCAATGCCAGCTGAAAAAGTCTCACCTGCGCGCCAAATGAATTTTGCTGAATTGCGGCAGCACATTGAGGTGTCGGCTCAAACGCGTAAATGCTGCAGCCAGGACATGCCTCAAGAAACATCTCAATGCTCTGCCCCATGTTTGCCCCCACATCAAAGATAACCGCCCGAGGTGATTTGACAACCAACCCCAGATCGTAAGGCAGATTAAAACCCGTGACATCCCCCGGCTTGATATATATCAGCCATCGGTTTAGCCGAAGCAGCACGGCCAAAATCTTGTCTTTCAAAAACCTCGTCATAGAACAGCGATCATAGATTGTTGCCTTGTAAAAAAAAAGATTCTTCCCACCACCAGTTTCAGAGACTTGAGGCTGTTGAAAACATCCAGTGCGACAACCGAAAACACAACCCAGCAAATCCTGATCATTGCGAGCAGCGGCTTCAGCGAAGCCGGCCTGCCTGGGGCGTCACACAGGGCAAGAAATACTCTCGCTTGCATGACATTAAGTGAGTAGTCCAAATGTCTTCGGGAGTCAGAATCGAAGGCAATGATCAGGGGCAGCTTGTTTTCAGGCAGCATGCCGCCCAACACTTCCCGGGGCATGCAATTGGATGACATTCCCAGCTCACTTCGCCCGGAAAGAAGATTGATGTTTCTGATCGAGTAAATCATGGTCTCCCCCTTGAGCGGAGATGCCTCGGGGATGATTTTCAGGGAGACTTCATGACTGAATGAAGCCAGAGACACAGACATAAGCACTTCTTCATTCAGAAATCTGTGGTGTATTCTATCTATCTGAAGAGAGTCATACTCAGAAGCCAGAGAAAGAGCGCGGGCCGTGACTTTTTCTGCAACAGCCCGGCTGGAGAAGTAATAAAAGCTACCGATAAACTTGTATAAGCGAGGGATATCAAAGTGCTTCAACAAAGCTTCGACGTCAGCGTGCCATCTGCCGGACGCAATCGGCTCACCCACAACCGATAGATCATAACCGCTCAGCATTTCAAAAACGGGCATCAAGGAACCGCAGACAAGACAGTCAGCGTCCAACATGATTGTCACATCATAGGGACTGAGAGCCGGAGCCACAACCTTGTTAAGCAGCACATTCTCATTGGCATGGCACAAGGCATTTGAACATATGTGGCGTATGCCTTTTGGTTCGAGAAACGTATCAGGCTCAACGGGCTTGTCAGTAAGTATCGTAAATCCGATGTCCTTTATTTTGTTAAAACACAAAAAGCTAGAGGCCAGATTTTTGGCCAAGCCGAGGTGCTTCTCCCCGACCGCAACGGTTATGATCCCCAGCCTCTGTGTTTCAATGGTCATTTTCTTGAAGAGGCTGGACGTTTTCCACCCTCAGTTTTTGCATGATCACCCATGCGCAAAAAAGCAGCGTCGGCAATGCCGCCACGAACGAGAACCACAGAATGCCGGAGACTGTATGAAGCTCGCAAGTGAGCGCTCCCAGCCCATACCCAATGATAGCAGTCACCACGGTGAACCATGCGTGCCGCACCCAGCCACGTGCCAGAACCAGGCTCCAGGCCAGAGTGGTGAGAATGCTCACAGCCTGCGAGGCCAGTGCGAGTGGCAGCTCTGCCTGCAGATGTACATATTTCTCTCCCAGGAGCCATAGAAAAGCCCAAGGTGCCAGCACACCTGCCGCCACCAAAACCGCCAGCCCGAAAATTATGGCGCCCAGCGTCCAAATGATACGATTAAGAACCGCCTGGCGGCTCTTCGCCCTGGCAACGGCCGGCACAGCCAAATAGCCAATGGGGGCCGTCACCGCCGTAAAAATCACGGTAAGTCTGGTCAATGCCCCGAGATCCGCAAGTTCATTGGAGGTGCCCAGCGCGCCTATGATCCACGTGCAGACCTGTCCCTGCACGCAGAAAAAGGCGTTGTTTAAGTAGAGGACACGTACAAAGCCAATGAGCTGACTTCGTTCATCACCTGGGGCATCCGGCGACACCAAAAGAGGTTTTGCGGTGCTTTTCACCATCAGGGCTTGAAGCCAGATGGTGGAGGCGGTCGTCGCCATGACAGGCAGAATGGTAAGAGCTCCAGCGGCAGCAATGCCCATGGTCAAAACCAAGCGGGCAGAAGCGGCGATCAGATCGGTCGTCTGGACTGCGCTGATTTTCTTTTGCACGCGGTTGGCCGCGTTGAGCACGGACGTGACAACCGTCGGCCTTGCTGAGAGCAGGGCCAGTCCGGCAACACCGATGATGACGGATTGTGGGGCCGAAATCTTCAGGTAGATGCCAATGTAAAAGGGCAGGGCCAGAAAGAAGCCTACCGTCGAGAGCAGTGTCGCAAGGCGAAGACTTTCGTGCAGCAGGCGGGAAAACCGCCCTGAATCTTCGTGTGTCCGCCCCCCCAGGGTCGTTATGCCGGTGGTGATACCCCCATCTCCCAGCAGGTTTAAAGTGGCAAGGAACGAACCAGCCACTGTGAACCAGGCATAGTCTGCTTTCGACATGCCTCTGACGAGAGCCAGACCTGTGATGGCATTGATTCCCTGCACCAACACCTGGAAGAAAACAACTCTCCCTGACATCACCGCCCAGCGCTTCACCTGCTGGAAAGACTCTTTTCTCGCCAAAAAGACTGTGATGCTCTGATATGGTTGAAGTTGTTTGACTGGCAGGAGCCGGCACAAAATTTTGGCCGTTGCCCAGGCTTTCAGGAGCGCACAGACGCTTCCATGTTATGTGGAAAGACGGAACCTGGAGCAATGTGGCGAAAACCTTGCGAACAGATGGCCAGCACCGGATCGCTCACCTACAGCAGCGGCCCGCCGCGCTGCAGGGCCAGTAGGGTCATCGTAGTCCATGAGGCGCCACAGCGCGTTCAGGGCTGCTATCTGGGGTTGAATCACGGAGGATGAGTTCGTCTCGATGACTGGGACGAGCACCCCAGACATAATGGCGGTCAGCCTGGGGAGAGACGTTGCGCGAAAGTCGGCTGCTTGAATTTATCGTGATTTCAGCAGTTTGCTTGTTCATCGCATCTTTTCGCTGATGTTGAACAAGAAGAATGGATTTAGCGCTGCGTGGAGCGCGGTTGGGAGAGGCTTCTGCAAGCCCGGCGCTGAGACACCTGGAACTTGTTTATGACTTGATTTGTTTATGCCTTCCGCCACACACTCGTCTCCGTCATCACATTTCGGCTTCGATGTACCAGCGGCCAGTCCTTGGGCACGTGGACGTGCGGGGGATCGTCCCAGTTGGTGTTGTCGATAAGGAGAAGACCGCCCGGCTTGAGCTTAGAGAGGGCGGCACGGGAGCAGACGGGGCGGTACCAGCCGTCCACGACCACAAAGTCTAGCGAAGAATCGGAGATCTCTAGGATGGTGGCGGGATTGGCCGGCAATGGCGTATAGTCATTGCGATAGGTGTCGGCATCTGGATGCTCGAGGGGGACAAGCCGCAGATCCACATTGGTCAGGCCTGACTCACTCACCATCCTACTGACTTGGTTATGCCAGGAAGCGTCGCTCTCAATGCTGGTGAGTGACGCAATCCGCCTAGCAAACCACAGCGTACTGCGCCCACTTCCCCACTCAAAGCCTTTCATCTCGGGCCGCAGATTGTCCTCCAGCCACGCGATAGCATCAGGCGCAAGCCAGGGATGATCGGGGTGGCGTTGTTCATACAACCAGTTTTTCAGGCGACCCGCGAGATAGAAGGGACGGAAGAGGTTGCGCAGGCGCATCTTACGGCTGGGTCAGTTTTTAAGGTACTGCGGAATGCCCGCTTAAAAGAGATGGGGCAGGTCTATCCTAGTTCATACAGGCATCCCCCAGCGTCCACAGCATGCTGCCGGACATGCCCCAGCCGGTCAGGAACGAAGGTGACGAGGGCGTGAGAGTGACCACCAAGATCGGAGCGAAGTTTGTCAATGAGGTCAAAGAGATGCTCGACGAGCTGAAGGTTGCTGAACTCGTTGCTGGCGCCAATATTGTAGCCCTCTATGCGGCCGTTTGGTGAGCATGAGGCCGAGGGCGGCGCAATGGTCGTTCACATGAAGCCTGACACGTATGTTGTGACCGTCGCTATAGACGGGGGACTGGCAGGTGGTTGAGCAGGGAACGACAACTGAAAGTCGCAGAGGCCGGTGCTGCCACAGTTCCACATGGGGACTCGGCGGCCTTCTGCATGAAGTGGGTCAGTTATGGGCGCGGACGACTTCGGCCTTACCGATGTTCTGACAAACAAAATGGAAGCCGACAGAGCCTACGCCGCCAGCGCCCCAAAAACCGATCATGCCTTGACGGCCACATACTCACTGAACACCCCCAGGCAGCCAATGCGCCGGGCGTCTTGGAACCCAGCGGCCTTCAAGGCCGAGACAACGGCCTCGGGGCGGACACATGTGTCCATGGTCTCCCAGAAATAGACCATCATTTCCTCCGCCTTCTTGCTGCGTGTGAGCAGGCGGGCAAAGAAGGGATACACAATACCGAAGTAGAGCTTGAAGAGCCAGGAGCCGATCTTGCCAGCGGGGCGGGTTGCCTCAAGAATGAGCACACGGCCGCCGGACTTTAGCACGCGGTGAAATTCACGAAAGGTCCCGGTGAGGTCGGCAAAGTGACGCAGGGCATAGCCGACGGTAAGGAAATCCTGAGTGCTGTCCTCGACGGGCATCTTTTCCGCACCGCTCTGGATGAAGGTGGCACCAGGGAGTTTCTTGCGGGCCACGGCGAGCATCCCATCGCTGGGTTCCACACAAGTGATAGTCTTGTCACTGCCGAGCACTTGGCTGGCAGCCACTGACATAAGACCGGTGCCGCAAGCCACGTCCAGCAGATGCATTCCGGGCTTCAGACCGTGGCGGGACTGGGCAAATTTGCGATAGAGATTGCCCGTGCCAAAGAAACCCCAGCCGACCACAGGATCATAGTGCTCGGCACCTTGATCAAAAAGCTGCTTCACATAGCCGGGGCGCTCCTCAGGCTGTGCGTAACGATGGGCAAGAACGGGATGCGGGGTCATTCGGGCGGGTGGTTTGCCTGGCTGCGCTGCGCTTCGCGGCCCAGGAGCTTTTTTTCAAAGGGGCAGGCACGGAGCTGGCGAAGGGCTCGACAAAGAAAAACGGGTGCGGGCAGTGGACGACAGGCTGGTCATAAAGAGGGTCGGCGTGTGTTTGTTGCCGTCTGGGCCAAGCGAGTAAAAGAATCCTCTGCTGCCGACTGCGCGGATAGTGTCTTTCATCAGCGTGTCACCACCCAGTCGTTCAGCACCAGCACGTCCATCTTCGTCCGCAGGAAACAATCCAGGGCCTCCTGGGGCCTGCACACGACCGGCTCGTTTTCATTGAAGCTGGTGTTCAGCACCATCGGCACCCCGGTGCGGGCCCGGTAGCTCTCAATGAGGCGATGGTAGCGCGGATTCGTCTCCTTGTGCACCGTCTGCAGGCGGCCGGAGCCATCCACATGCGTGGTCGCAGGGATGAGGGGGCGCTTGTCGGCACGCACCTGAAAGACCTCCATCATGAAGGGCACATCATCCTCCTGCTCAAACCACTCGCTCACGTGCTCGCGCAGAATGCTCGGGGCAAAGGGGCGAAAGGACTCACGACGCTTGATCTTCAAGTTCAGGATGTCCTTCATGTCAGCACGGCGCGGGTCCCCCAGGATGGAGCGATTCCCCAGCGCGCGCGGCCCCCACTCCATGCGGCCTTGAAACCAGCCAATGACCTTGCCCTCGGTGATGGCCGCAGCCACCGCCTGGCACAGCTCACCTTCGTCGTCGAAACGGCGCACCGTGCAGCTTTCAGCCTGGATGTCAGCCGCGCGGGAGTCCAGCAGGGCCTTGATCTCCAGGTCAGTGGACTGTGGCCCCACATAGGCGTGGTCCATCACAAAGCTTTCGTGCTTTGCATTTCGTGTTCCGCCGGAGCCGCCCTCAAGCTGCCGGGCCACCACAAAGGCGGAGCCGATCGCCCCGCCAGCATCACCAGCGGCGGCTGGGAGATACATCCGCTTGAAGGGGGAATTAAGGTACACCTTGCCATTGGCCACGGAGTTCATCGCGCAGCCGCCGGAAAGCGCCAGGTCATCACACTTGTAGCGCGCATGCAGCGTCTGCAGCATGGCGTAGAAGACTTCCTCAAACATCGCCTGCGCGCTGCGGGCAATGTCGCGGTGCTTCTGCTCCAGGGCGGCGCCTTTCTCACGCTGCGGCCCCAGCAGAGCCTCCATCGGCTCCTTCTTGTAAAGGGTTCCCACCTCCGGGCAGCAGTTGTCCCAGGTATAATGCACGTCGTCCGTGTGATGGCGAAAATACTTCAAGTTCAGGCGGAAGGTGCCGTCTCCCTGCACCTGCACAATGTCCCGCATCTCCTTGAGGTACTTGGGCTCGCCGTAGGGGGCCAGGCCCATCACCTTGTACTCATCGCCAAAATACGGAAAGCCAATGAACTGGGTGATGACCGTGTAGAAAATTCCCAGCGAATGCGGGAAGTAAATGCGCCCGTCGATGCGGATGTCACTCCCCTGCCCCATCCCCCAGGCGGAGCTGGCGAAGTCGCCAAATCCATCCACAGAGAGGCAGACGGCCTGATCAAAACCGGACACAAGAAAGGCGGATGCCAGATGCGCCAGATGATGTTCCACACGGTGCACTTCGGCTCGCAGATTTTCACCGGGGAAGGCAGCCTGCACGGCGTCTTCGAACGTGCCCGCTCGCCGGATGTTGGCCAGCCGTTTGAAGATAAGGCCCAGGCTCGGACGCTTGCGCAGCACATACAGTGCTCGGCGCAGGTTGTTGACCTTCGGGTTCCGGTTGATCGCGACGTGGTCCACGTCCCCCAGCTTCAGGCCGGCGTCGGCCAGACACCACTTCATCGCCTCGGTCGGCAGGCCTGACCAGTGCTTGATGCGGCGGAAGCGCTCCTCCTCAGCGGCGGCGACCAGCCTGCCATCTTTGACAAGCGCGGCGGAGGAATCGCCATGGTAGGCGTTGAGTCCGAGGACGATCATGTGCTTTTTTGCCACGCTGCCGCCATTGGTCGCGTTCTCACGCGGCCTGGGGCAGGATGCCGTGGTTGGGACGGCATTTTCAGAAAAGGAGGGTGACTGTACCATTCTCGCCCTCAGCGCAAAGGATAATGTGACCGCAACTGTTAACAGTTCGACACCTTTTCCCGCTGGAACGTGAAAAACTACTGACAGAAACGTCACCCACCCGCTTCTGTGCTTCGTTTTTTTAAATGCGTGCGCGTTCAAAACCATTTATTCATTCCTTCATGTCTCGTCCCAAGGCCTGCCGGGCCGCTCTTTTGCAGAATTTGATTTTGAGTGTCAGTCTGAGCTTGTTTTCCGGCTCAGGTTCGCAGCTCCGTGGACAGACCGCCCCTGGGGCGGAAGGCGGGGCAGCGCAGGCACCGTCCGCCCCTGGCACCCACACCAGCAGCCTTGGGATGAAGTTTGTGGCAGTGCCTGGCACCACAGTCCTGATCGCGGTGTGGGAAACCCGGGTCTCTGAATGGACAGAATTTTTGAAGGAGCGGAAGTATCCGTGGACATTCCAGACCCACTTCACCCAGTCCCCTGAGCACCCCGTGGTGGGGGTAAACCTCCAGGACGCCGTCACGTTCTGCAACTGGCTCACTGAAACAGAACGGGAAAGCAAAGGCCTTACCTCCGCCCAGAGCTACCGCCTGCCCACCCCGGATGAGTGGGATGCCGCCGTGGGCCTTGCCCGCGGGCGCAAGAAGACCAGCCTCACTGCGGAGGACCGCATGCTGGACGACCGCATCTATCCCTGGGGTGACTCCTGGCCTCCCGCCCCCAAAACAGCAAACTACGCCGAGGGGGAAATCCCCGGCCACAACGATGGCTACGCACACACCGCGCCTGTGGGCAGTTTCCCCCCCTCTGCGGAAGGCATTTATGACCTCGCGGGAAATGTCTGGGAGTGGACACAGCCCATGGAGATCCGCGCCACCCCCACCGGCGTGCTGCGGGGCGGTTCATGGGCCTATTTCCGCCCTGAATGCCTGACCTCCACCTACCAATACGTGGTTCCCGTGGACCTGCGCGCCCCCACCATCGGCTTCCGCGTCGTGTTCGATGACAAGCGCCGCACCGCAAACCTGCTGGCCGCATCCGACGCCGAGCGCAAGAAGGAGCTGGACTCGCGCATGCAGGCCATGTCGGAAAACCGCAAGGTGGACACCGCCGCCGTGGAGGAACTGCGCAAAAAAATGCAGGGCAAGGACAGCGACACGCTGCCAGATCCCGCCAGCCTGAAACCCGCTGCGGCGGACGGCAGTTCCTTCCTCAATGCCCTGGGCATGCGTTTTGTGCCACTGGCGGAAAAAAGCCGCGTGCTCATCTGCACCACGGAGACCAGTGTGGATAATTACCAGGGCTGGCTGAATGACACCCAGAAGTCGTGGGCCAGCAAACCCTCCTTCCTGCTCGGCGGCACACATCCGGCCGCCGGCGTCTCATGGGAGGACGCCACCGCCTTCTGCGCCTGGTTGACGGAGCGTGACCGCGCCAGCAAGCTCATCCCCGCCAATGCAAGCTACCGCCTGCCGCAGGACGTGGAATGGAGCACCGCCGCCGGCCTCCAAGACGAGACCGGGGCCGACCCCGCCGCCCGCCACCTGGGCAACAAGACCCACTACCCCTGGACACCGCTGCCCGACGACTGGAAGCCGCCGATGCTCAGCGCCAACCTGGACGCAAACAAGATCGGCGGCCTTTCCGACAGCTTTTCCTACACCGCGCCGGTGGACAACTCCCGGCCAAATTCCCTCGGCCTCTATGAAATGGGCGGCAACGTGGCTGAATGGTGCGCGGACCCCTGGCCCGGCGCGCCAGAGGAGCGGGTGATCCGTGGCGGAAGCTGGCTGGGGTCTGACAAAGAGGCCCTGCTGACCAGCGCCCGTACACATGCCCTCAAGAGCAGCAATCGGAGCGACCTGGGTTTCCGCTGCGTCCTGGATCTGGGCGCGCCATGAGGCGCGGCCAGGCAGGCATCCGCTTTCGGCCCTGATTCGCACCTCCCGGCTCTCCTCTACAGTGCCGCGATGACCTCCACCTCCACCAGCGCCCCCAGCGGCAGCCCCGCCACCGCCACGGTGGAGCGTGCAGGCTTGTGCCCGGCAAAGGCTGCGTCATAGAGCGGGTTCACCTTCGGAAAATCCGCCATGTTTTGCAGAAACACCGTGGCCTTCACCACATCGCTCATTCCCAGCCCCTGGGCGGAGAGCAGCGCCTGGATGTTTGCCAGCACCTGACGCGCCTGCCCTTCCACATCCTGAGCCACGATCTTGCCCTCCGCAGGATCAATCGGGATCTGGCCTGAGCAGAAAAGAAAACCGCCCTGCCTCACCGCCTGGGAGTAGGGACCGACAGCTGCAGGGACATTCGGGACATGATTGATGAGTTCCATGCCACCCCTCTTAGCGCGGACCAGACCTCGCGCAAGGCAGGCCCCATCGGAATCCACGCCCCCTCTGGACTGAGCGCGGCAAAATATAGCGTCCTCGAAATCCATTTCCGGGAAGACCAGGAGCCATGCGGCGGACTTCCCCACCTCCGACTCTCGATGCGGTCTGAACCTTCGAGTGCCCAGCGCGAGGTGGGGCGGCTGGTCCTCCAGCCGCCGTGGTGAACGAATGAACTGATCAGCCAGTTCCCACCTCGCCTGCTTGGACACCAGGAAATCAGTTTTGAAAATCGCAACAACCGCCCCACCGGAGCAAGCCCGCCCCTCCCCTGTTCATTAACGAGCAGGCTGGCC
>CAZPSQ010000019.1:0-41546 GCA_964588755.1 uncultured Prosthecobacter sp.
CCTTCAGCTTCGCATGGGCGATGTCGCGGGCGACGATGATGGGGCCGTTGATGAGCAGACGCGTGGTGGTGGGGTATTTGCTGAGCTCGGCGCGGATCTCCGCCATGGGGCGGTTGGTGTCGATGCGGACGGCGTTGGTGTCCTTGCGGTGGCGCAGCTCCTCCGGGATGTATTGCAGCGGGTTTGTCTCCAGCTTTTCGATGAAGACGCCATCCCTGGTGATCTTCCCCTTGGCCTGACGGTCTGCGGAGCAGGAGACACCAATGCCGATGGGCAGGCTGGCGCCGTGGCGCGGCAGGCGGATCACACGCACATCCAGGGCGAAGTATTTGCCGCCGAACTGCGCGCCGATGCCGCACTCGCGCGCGGCCTGCAGCATCTGCTCCTCGAGCTGCACGTCGCGGAAGGCGCGGCCGTGCTCGTTGCCAGTGGTGGGCAGGTTGTCGTAGTACTTCGTGGAGGCCAGCTTCACGTGCTTCATCGTGGACTCGGCGGAGGTCCCGCCGATGACGAAGGACAGGTGGTAGGGCGGGCACGCCGCGGTGCCCAGGCTCATCATCTTGTCGGAAAGGAATTTCACGATGCTCTTCGGATTCAGCACCGCGCGCGTCTCCTGGTAGAGGAAGGACTTGTTGGCCGAGCCGCCGCCTTTGGAGATGAAGAGGAACTTGTACGCATCGCCGTCCGTGGCGTAGAGGTCGAGCTGCGCGGGCAGGTTGGTTCCCGTGTTCTTCTCCTCGTACATGTCCAGCGCCGCGTTCTGGGAGTAGCGCAGGTTGTTCTCCGTGTAGGCCTGATAGACGCCTTTGGAGAGCGCGGCCTCATCCCCGCCGCCCGTCCAGACCTGCTGGCCTTTTTTCCCCATGATGATGGCGGTGCCGGTGTCCTGGCAGAAGGGCAGCAGGCCAGCGGAGGCCACGTCGGCATTTTTCAGCAGTGTCAGGGCCACCATCCGGTCGTTCTCGCTGGCCTCCGGGTCGTCCAGGATGGCGGCCACCTGCTTCAGATGCTTCGGACGGAGGAAAAAATTAATGTCGTGGAAGGCTTGGTTGGCCAGCAGCGTCAGCGCCTCGGGATCCACCACCAGCACTTCCTTCTCCCCAAACTTCTGCACACTGACATGCTCCTTGGTCAGGAGGCGGTACTCCGTGTCATCTTGGCCGAGCTCGAGAAGGTCCTGGTAGTGAAATGCTGGTGTGGGCATGGTTTGGGGACGCGCAATTTGCAGGGAAATGCGCCCCCGGGCAACGGCAGAAAGGCCTGTTTTTGGGCGTTGCCACGCAGGTGTGATCCAGCCCGCCACCTGGTTGCGACGCCCCCCATGACATCCGGGGTTTCTCAGAGGCGGTCTGTCTCCGCAGTCGGCGTCTTGCCAACAAACAAACCCAGCACCGCGCCGCCGATGATCCAGGCCACAAGGTGGTCCGCAATGTTCACCATGGTGTCCCGCCCCGGGCTTTCAAACCAGATCCACATGGGCAGGTCGCTGGTGAGGCCGGCAAACAGGCCCATGGCCGCCGCCAAGCCAATGCGCGCCGGATAATACGCGACGACCTGGCTCATCAGCGCCGCGACAAGCAGCGCGCAGAAGAAGTTCCGCACAAAGCTCAGGCTCATGTTCATGCCCGTGCTGATCTCGCTGCGGCCCGGGCGCACGATGGCGTACATGTAGGGGCCGGTCTCCATCGCGTCATTCTGTCGTTTCAGATGCGCCTTCTTCTCCTCCACCGTGGCCACGGCAGAGGGCTCGCTGCTGGCGGGCAGCACGTAGATCCCCTGGCCGGAGGTGGCGTTGGCCTTGAGCACCTCGGCCACCGCCTCCTCGTTGCGGAACGTGCGGTATCCATTTTCATGCCAGCCGATCACCTTCCATGACAAGGCTTCCCAGGCGAACACGGCTAGGGCGGCAAGAAGAGCACTGAAAATGATCTTGAACATGCCAAGCTAGTAGCGGCTCCCGCCGCCGGGGCAAGCTGGCATTCCACCTGGAGCTGCGTTCGTCAGAACGCGGAAGGTCTGCCACTCCGTCCCATCACACCGGCGTCAGCAAGGCCCCGCCGCTGAAATGTGCCGCCAGATTTCCCACCACCAGCGCGCCCATGGCCCGCCGCGTCTCATGCGTGCCGCTGCCCAGGTGTGGCAGCAGCACGGCATTGTCGCACGCCATGAGGGCGGGGGGAACCTGCGGCTCGTTTTCGAAAACATCCAGTCCTGCGCCACGGATGGCACCGCCTTGCAGGGCGGTGATCAGCGCCGCCTCATCCACCACGGAGCCACGGGAGATGTTGATCAGCGTGCCCTCGGGTCCCAGTGCCTCCAACGCGCTTGCATCAATCAGATGCCGCGTCGCCTCGCCGCCGGGGCATGCCACCACCAAAAAATCTGCCTCCCTGGCCAGCTCATTGAGGGATTCAAAATAACACCACTCCACCCCAGCCTGCCGCGCCCGCCCGTGGTAGGCGATCCGCATCCCATGCGCCTCCAGCCGCCGTGCGATCGCCTTGCCAATGCGCCCCAGGCCCACAATGCCCGCCAGTTTCCCGCCCAGCGCATGCGCCAGTGGAAACTGCCCCTGCCGCGCCCACGCGCCCGCGTGCAGATGGCGGTTCGCAGCGATCAGCCGCCGGCTCGTCATCAGCACCAGCGCCACCGCCGTGTCCGCCACATCCTCCGTCAGCACGTCCGGCGTGTTCGTCACACGCACCCCATGCGCCCGGCACCAGTCCACCGGCACCCCGTCATAGCCCACACCGAAAACGCTGATGATCTCCAGCCCCGGCAGCCGCTCCAGCAGCTCCACCGGCGCCAGGCTGGCCCCATACATCACAATGCCCCGGATCTGCGGCCCCACCTCCCCCAGCAGCGCCTCCTTGTCCTCCGCATGAAAGTAATCATGGCAGGTGTTCGCCGCCTTCAGCGGCTCCATCAAAAAATCCGGCAGCGGTGCGATGATGAGCAGTTCGTTCAGCATAAGTAAAAAAGTCAGTCAGGTCAGTCTTCAGTTTTTTGCGCCTCTTGTGTCTCTTTGCGGCCACCCCCACATCAGCCCGGCCGGTTCCGCATCATGTCCGCCACCTGCGCAAAGAAGGGCACGATCAGTTCCGCCTCCGCCGCAGGGATCTCCACCTCGGCCATCGCCTCCCCCATCAGCTTCATCCATCGGTCCCGCGCTGCTTCACCAATGGAAAAACCCATGTGCCTGCCGCGTAGCCGAGGATGTCCCCGTTCCTCAATGTAGGTCTGCGGCCCGCCGAAACGGTACACAATGAAGTCCGCCAGCCGCTTTTCCGCCCCCTCCCAGTCATCCGCCGGGTACATCGGGCCGATCAGGTCATCCGCACGCATGCGCCGGTAAAACACCGCCACCATGGCGCGCAGCTTCGCTTCGCCCACACGGCCGCAGAGAGTCGAGATTTCATCCATGCGCCAAAATAAACAGCCACCGCCGCTGACACAGTGAAAATCCCGGAATTCCGCCGAAAGTTTCTCCTCCCATCGGACGGATGAATGACCTGCCCACCCCGTTCGTTCGTATTCACGTGATGAAAACCTTCGCCATCCTCTGCCTCTCCCTTATGGCCGCACTTTCCACCCAAGCCCCCGCCGCCGACACCCCCGCTGCCGCCCCTTCCGGCAAGACTGAAACCGCCATCATCGGCGGCGGCTGCTTCTGGTGCGTCGAGGCCCAGTACCTCATGGTCAAGGGCGTCAAAAAAGTCGTCAGCGGCTACGCCGGCGGCACCAAGGACAACCCCACCTATGAGGAGGTCTGCGAGGGCACCACCGGCCACGCCGAGGTCATCCAGATCGACTTCGACCCCGCCGTTGTCTCCTACAAGGAGATCATCGAGCTCTTCTGGGACGCCCACGACCCCACCAGCGTGACCAAGGAGGACATGTACAAGCACGGCAAGTTCCTGCCCAAAGGCACCGCCTACCAGGGCAACGACTACGGCTCCCAGTACCGCTCCGCCATCTACACCACCACCGACGAGCAGCTCAAAATCGCCCAGGAGTCCAAGACCGCCGCGCAGAAAAACTTCAAGGACCCCATCGCCACCGAAATCACCCCCCTGAAGAAGTTCTACCCCGCCGAGGATTACCATCAAAATTTCCAGGCCCGCAATCCGAACCAAGGCTATGTCCGTGGGGTGGTGACGCCGAAAGCAGAGAAGTTCAAGCACACCCTGGAGGAGAAAGGCAAGATCAAGCCCGAGGCGAAGTAAGGACCGGCAAGGCAGCCTGATATTTTTAATCCCTCCCTCACAGGACACGCCCCCCAGGCGTGTCCTGTTGTTTTTGGGGCTGGCAGATGCGGCGGCGCTCACGACGCCAGATCCCCATCACTCCGGTCAATCGCCCCATTGACCTTATCCATTGGCAAGTCAGCCCCTCCTCGGCGATTCATCCCGCACATTTCCTGCCGCATCATGAACCCCTCACACCACCGCTGGCTCCTTGAGCAGCTCCCGAAATGGGAAAAGGACGGCCTGCTCACCCCTGATGCGGCCCGGACCCTGCGCGAGCGTCACGCCATTGACGACTCCCAGCCCAGCACCGGCCAGATCATCATGGGCGCACTGGGCGCCCTCCTCATCGGTGCCGGGCTCATCACCGTGATCGGTTACAACTGGGATGCCTACTCCCGCCCGGTACGGCTGCTCTTTGCCGCGTTGCCACTGCTTGCCGCGCAGGTCCTGAGCCTGCGTGTTCTCCTCCAGGGCGAAAAGGCCCTGGCTTGGGTGCGGGAATCCGCCGCGCTGTTCCAGGCCCTGGCCACCGGCGCCTGCATCGCCATCGTCTCCCAGATTTACAACCTCGGCGGCGACTGGCCCGACTTCCTCTTTTGGTGGATGCTGCTCAGCCTCCCTCTGGCCTGGGTGCTGCGGTCCAAGGCCGTCGCCATCTTTTACCTCATTGGCATCACGGTGTGGACGCTGCATCAGGTGGATCATGTGCGGCACTGGTATGACAGCGCCTTGCTGTATCCCATCTTGCTCCTAGGCCTCGCCCCGTTCTGGCCCGGCTGGCCCCCGCGCTGGCGGCTCTCCCCCTCCCTGCAGTATGTCATGACCCTCAGCGTCGGCCTGGGCCTTGCGGCTGCCGCAGCCAGCTCAGTCCTGGTGTTTCATCCAGACATCGGCCGGAAGTATGACTGCATCATGTGGCTGTGGATCTTCAATGCCGCCGCCATCCTGCTGCTGCCGGTGCCACCACCCGGACCCGATGAAAAACGCCGGCATGATCCGCACGTCAGCCTCTCCGCCATGTTCCTGCTGGGCACCAGCCTCTGGCTCACCTTCTTCGACCATGGCGATCGTGTGCTGCAAGACCTTGCCAAGGCCCTGATGCAGCCCTGGGCGTGGGTGACGCTGGCGCTCATCGCCGGATTCAGCGCACGCGCCATCCAGCGGCAGCGCTGGGGTCTTGTGGGCGTCGGCTCCCTGGCCCTCTCCCCGCTGCTGGCACTGGCCGCAGGACCGGCCGGCCCGGGCCTGCTGCCCTGGCTCATGAACCTGCATCTGCTGGCCCTGGGCGTGGTCCTCATTCTGCTGGACTTCAGCGGCCAGCGTGGCTCCCCCCGCCTTGGCGCCGCCCTCATCTGCATGCTCGTCCTGGTCCGCATGTTTGAAAGTGACCTGTCCCTCCTCCTCAAAGGCATCGTCTTCATCCTCATCGGTGTGGCCTTCCTGGCCTTCAACATCCTCACCACCCGCGCTCATAAGAAGTCCCGGCCCTCCGTGTCATGAAAGCTCTTCCCCTGATTGTCTTTGGCCTCGCTGCCCTCGCTCAGTGGGCCGCCCCCGTCGCCCAGATCTGGACCCATGAAAACACACTGTCCCACGGCACGCTGGTCAAGCTGAAGTGCGCCGCTCCGGACCCCTACGATCCCCTGCGCGGCCGTTTCCTGGCTGTTCGGCCGGAACAGCAGCATGTCGAGGTTCCCAAAGGGGTGGAAATAGAAAGTGGCACCTCCATGTACGGTGTCCTCACCACAGGCGAGGATGGCATGGCCACCATCACCAGTCTTTCGGCGGCTCCTCCTGCCGAAGGCGCGCACATTCGCGTGAAAGTGAGCAGCAGCTACGACAACAAGGCCTACATCATCTGGCCGTTTGAGCGCTTCTACATCAATGAAAAGCTCGCACCGGAGGCGGACCAATGGTTCACCGAAAACATCCGCACCGAGCAAGGCATCATCGCGGAGGTCCGCGTGCGCGATGGCCGCGCTGTGCTGGCAGACCTCAGCCTGGGTGGCAGGCCGTTCCGTGAGATCCTCAAGGAGCGTGTCAGTGGCGCAGGCGGGGCACGCTGAATGCCGCCCCGCTTCACCCTGCCAGCTCACTCCCCGGCAGCCCCGCCCGCCGGCATGGAGCCGGGGCCCGGGTGCGGAATGGTTTGCGACTCCTGCCCGATGCCGATCAGATTGCCATCAGGGTCTTCGATGACGAAGTCACGCATGCCATACTCATAGTCCTTCGGCGGGGCCTGCGTTTTGGCTCCCTTCAGCACGATTTCATGATAGTAGGCATCACAGTCGTCGCAGAAGATGTACAGCCCGCCCTGCCCCACGCCACGCTTGTTGGTGGCCGTGGGGCCGGAAAGGTGAATCTGCACATTGCCACACTCCACGCCCGCATAGTCGCCAAAGCGGAACCTTTCATAAAAGCCGAGGACATCCGTGTAGTAGGCGAGCGCCGCGTCAATATTGCTGACGTGAAACGTGGTGGCGGAGGTGTGCATCATCATGGTGAGGTATTTCCGAATTTAACAGGCTGCCGGAACACAGTGCGACAAAAAAAGCTCCTGAATCCCCCACGCGGCAGGCCACTTTCCATCGAGAGACTCCTGGGGGTCACAACGTTCCACCTCCCCTCATGAACCGCCGCCGTTTTCTCCAGCAGTCCCTCGCCGCCTCGGCCTCCGCCTATGTTTCCGCGCCTGCCATCCTCAGCGCGAAGTCGCCGAACTCCATGTTCCAGGTGGCCTCGGTCGGCGTGGGGGGCATGGGGGCGGTCACGATGATGAGCGTGCTGCGGCATCCCAAGGCGCGCATTGTCGGCATGTGCGATGTGGACGCAAAGACGCTGGAGCAGGGCCTGACCGGCAATGGCACGCGGCGCAAGGAATTGCAGGACCCGGACGCGGCAAAACGGCTGGAAGGCGCGGCGGCTTTCAAGGACTACCGGGAGATGCTGTCCAGGCTGGGGGACACGGTGGACGCCGTCACCATCGGCACACCGGACCACATGCATGCGGCCATGGGCGTGGCGGCGCTGCGGGCTGGGAAGCACATCTATCTGCAGAAACCCCTCACCCATCACATCCATGAGGCGCGCATTCTCGGGCAGGAGGCGGCCAAGGCTGGCGTGACCACGCAGATGGGCACGCAGGGGCACTCCAGCATCGAGACCCTGCTCACCGTGGACCTCATCAAGAGCGGCGCCATCGGCAAGGTGAGGGAGGTCATCTGCTGGGAAAACAAGAAGGCCAACTGGTGGCCCAAGGTGACTGCGCGCAAGCCGCAGGCGGACGCCGTTCCCGCAAACCTCGACTGGGACCTCTGGCTCGGCGTGGCGGATGCCGTGCCCTTCCTGGATGGCGCGTATCACGACTCCATGTGGCGCTCCTGGGCCGACTTCGGCGTGGGCATGATGGGGGACATGGGCTGCCACTATTTTGACGTGGTCTTCTCCTGCCTCGGCCTGCAAGCCCCCAGGCGCGTGCGCTGCCTGGATGAAGGCAGCAAGGGTCCGCTCTACGCGCAAAAGCGCCACCTCGAGCTGGAGTTTCCCGGCACCCCGCTCACCGCAGGCGACACCCTCAAGATGACCTGGACCGACGGGGGCTACCCGTATGATCCCAAGATCGTCATCAAACCGGCCGCACTGACGAAGGAGATCACCAGCGGCATCTTCTTCATCGGGGAAAACGGCAGCATCTTCAAACCGCACTCCCAGCGCCCATGGCTGGTGCCGGAGGAAAAGTTCACCAGCTTCACCTATCCGAAGACCCGCATTGCCAACCACTACACCGACTGGGTGGACGCCTGCATCCAAGGCCGGAAAGCCGCCGCCGACCTGCCCAGCTACGGCTGCCCCGTCACGGAGGCAGTGCTGCTCGGCGTGCTGGCGGAGCGCAATGCGGAGGCCGGATGGATCGAGTGGGATGCGGCCGCAGGCAAGATCACCAACAAGCCGGAGCTCAACACCCAGCTTACGCGCAAGTATCGCGACGGCTGGAGCGTGGAAGGCTTGGGCTGAGGCTTGTTGAGACGCATTTGCTTAACGTGCATAAAGCAACCTGAAGATTGCTGCAAGATCGTCATGGAGACGGTTGCGCTTAAGAAATGGCATCGTAGCATGGGACGTTCCATGAGCGCCCCTGAGCAAAAGCCAGACTCACGTCTGAAGCAGGCTGAAAAAATCGCCACCCACCCCGAGCAATACAAAGTCTGCGAAGGCTGTGGTTCCATCGTGGTGACGCGCGCTGTCACCTGCCCGAGCTGCCATGCCTACTTGTTCGACACCGCTTCGGTGCGTGTGATCGCGCAGGCCAAGGAGCTGGCGCTGCGCGCCGCAAATTCGGTGCTGGCCTCCGACCTGTCCTGACAGGGTGTCTCTGGGAGCCTCTCCGGCAGATCGTTGTACCGAGTATAACAAGGGCTAAAGAGGCGCATGATTCAGGCGCATTCGCCGATCTTTCTACTCCTCCGGGAATCAGGGATGCCAGCAGCCAAGACAGCCGGGTGCAGAAGTCAAAGCAGGAGGAAGAGAAGAATCACCAGCTCGGTCTAGATTCCATCAGTCTTTCCCTAAAGCATGAACAACGTGCGCCAAACCATCACTTAAACACCACATCCACCCCCATGGCGCTCTCCTTGGCGAAGCCGGAAATCCAATGCGGTTTCCGCACGGCCACGATCCGGTAGATCATGGAAAGCACGTGCAGGATGAGCAGTTTGTCGATGATGCGGTAGCCGCGCTGGCGGCGGAGCAGCAAAGCCGCCGCCCAGCCAAGGTAGCGGCGGTGCAGCCAGAAAGGTTTGAAGTCGGTCTTGATGCGGTAGCGGGCGCGCAGGCCGCGCTTCGCGTATTTGGCCTTGTAGGCGCGCTTGGCCTCGCGCAGGCGCGGCTCGGTCTCAGCGGTGAACTCGGTGAAGTAATACTGCCGCGCCAGGGCCAGGATGCGGAAGGTGTCACGCATGTACTCAATGTCCGCCACAGGCACACCGGCGCGCGGGGCCAGGGCGGTCATCTGGTCCAGCCTGTCCATGCAGCGCACAGCGGCGTGCACGGCGGCCTCCGGCTCCCGCACGAAGTAGCGCAGCAGCTTCCTCACACTGTGATTGATGAAAATGTTCCCCCAATAAACCTGCAGCATGGGCGGGATGCGCACACGTCGGAAGAAGAGCTTCTGCTGCGCAAACTCCTCCACATACAGCAGCTCGCGGATGACCTCGTCAGAGTAGCGCAGCAGCTCGATGAGCGCATCCGCATCGCCTGGCCCACGCTCCTTGGCAAAGGCGCGAATGGCGTCTTCCACCACCCAGCCATCTTTCACAATGCGGAGGGTGACAAAGGTGTTCAGGTCCGTCCAGATGGCCTCGGGATCAATCAAGGCGATGCGGCGGAAGGGCACCCAGCCGCCGGTCTGGCACCAGACCATGCAGCCGATGACGTTCTCCGCATGGGCCAGCTCGCGGGCGTAGCGCTCATACTCCCAGCCGACGAAGCTCGGGTATTCCCCGCAGCCCTCGTATTCACGGCGGGTTTGCAGCTCCACGATCTTCGGGATCTTGGTGCGGAAAAAGCTCCGGTTCAGCGGCAGGTAGCGGAAGAAGTCCGACTCACCATACTTCATGGAGATGACCAGCGCGGCGCTGTCCAGCCCCTCGAACACACGGGTGAACGTGCCGCGATGCCACATGAGGTCGCCAATGCGGTAGGCACCGACAGTCCAGGTGCGGAAGATGAGGCGGCGCCGGTGCTTCTCGCACACGGGCAGCAGATCCAGCAGAAGCTGCCGTGCCTGCGCAGGCTCCCGAATGACGAGCTCGCTGCGGAACTCATCATGCACGCCTTTGCCGTCCGACTCACCAATGCGGAGGATGATTCCCGCCACCTGCGGAAAGCCGCGGAAAAAACCGTCGAGCAGCTCGGTGAGGTAATCGTTCACCCCACGCCCAGCCTCGGTCATGCGGCGGCGCAACTCGGGCGTGTAAGTCATCACATCCATGGTCAGATGCACCGCCAGCCCGCGCTCCGTGAAGATGGCAAAGCAGCGCGCAAACTCCTCCCGGTAGAAGGCGATGCGCTGGCGCAGCTCCGGCTCCAGCCAGGGGTGGTCTGCCAGATGAGTCACATCATCCAGGGACACCGCGTCGAAGCCCCACGCCGCGGCCTGGTCCGCGAACCGCGTCAGATCCGCCCGCACCTTCGCCCACCATTCCTCTGCGGCCTCATCGCAGGTTTTTGGCACGTTCTGCCAGGGAATCTTGGACCAGTTGATCGTGCGAACATCATGCCCGCGAAAAAACGGACCGATGGCGTCGATGAGGTGGAGGCGCTGCACGGCCGGGAATGAAGCAGGTCAGGACCAGATGCAAGTGACGTTCCCGTGCCGGAGAGCCAGGGAGCGCCAGACGGCCTCCCCATCATGCCCAAGGCCGCTGCCCGGCGGCGTCACCCTCACCTGAAACCAGGGCATGGGGTTCAGCCCATGATCGCGGGGCGTTCACCTCACCACCTCGCCCAGGTGCTTCTTGAAGAACTTGTCGGCGATCTCCACGGTCTCGGCGCACCAGGGGTCGCTCATCCAGAAAGGGTGGGGGGCTTCCTTCAGCGTGTGGATGGCTGTCTCGATGTTGAGGCCCTTCAGGCGCTCCATCATCTCGGCGCGGCCGACTTTGAGGGTGTCTTTTTCCCCCTCAATAAAGATCGTGGGCGGGACGCCCGGACGCACATGGGTGATGGGGGAGGCCTGCTTGTAGAGGTCGGGCTTTTCATCCGCGCTGGCCCCGAAGAAAAGCAGGGCTCCCTCGTTCTTTTTCCCCTGGTTCGCGGCCATGAGGTCCTGCGTGGCAGCCATGACGACGCAGGCCTTCACCGTGCTGCGCTGGTCTTTGCAGTGGCCCCCTTCCCCGTCGAAGCCGGGCAGACCGCTCGTCATGCCGACAAGGCCGGACAGATGGCCGCCGGCAGAGCCGCCCATGCAGCCGATGCGGTCCGGGTCGAGCTTCAGCTCCGCAGCATGCGCGCGGAGACAGCGCAGGGCAGCCTTGCAGTCATGCAGGGCGGCGGGGTACTTGGCCTCGGTGGAGAGGCGGTAGCTGACGATGGCGGTGACGAAGCCGCGCTGGGCAAGGCGCTGCATCATGGGCTTGTCGGCCTCCACCTGCCGCTGCCGCCATCCGCCGCCGTGGATGTCCAGAATGCATGGGTAGGTGCCGGGCGCGTCAGGCACGTAAACGTAAAGCTCGACCGTGTGCTCGGGATACTTGGCCACCTCCAGGGTCTTCAGCGTGAAGCCAGCAGGGGCAGGCTCCTCCGGGAGGAGCTTTTTCCACTTGGGACCGTTTTTGGAAGGCTCCGCCTTGGGCTTGGAGTCCTGAGCCTGGGGCTTGGGATCAGGCGCAGGAGACTGCGCGCACAGAGAGGGGGTGAGGAAGCTGAGGTTCAGAAGAAACACACCGGCCAGGGTGTGCCAAAGCGGCCCGGAGAAAGGGGAACAGAACCGGGGGGATGAAAGCGAAGGCGTCTTCATGGGGGAACGGGTGGTTTATCATCCCAACCTGCCGTGTTCCGGCGGAGAGGCAAGGACCGGCGCACGGGTCAGCAGATCAGACCCTTCATGGTTTTGGGCTGCTAACCTTGCGGATGCACACGGACAAAGGCCGGACCAGATCTGCATCCGGTCCCATCCCTTCAATCCGTGTCATCCGTGGTCAGCCTCCGGTGCTGTCCTGCCGGCAGAAAGAAGACGGGAAGGCTGTTGCTCAGCCTGCCGCAGCATCTTTGTCCTCACGCAAGATGGCCCTCCTGGGGCCGGGCTCAGGGGTGGTCTTGCCAAGGTAGGCAGGCAGCTCCACGCCCACATTCTTGGCGATGTCGTGCAGCGGAGGGACAGAACCCATGAGGCCGGAGAGGAAGTCGGCGGTGCTGGTCTTCCCATTCTCGCCATTGCGGCCGCCGTCCCAGACGGTGAGCTTGTCGATCTTGACGCCGGAGATGGCCTTGACCTGCTCCGCGACGAGGGCGGGAAGCTGCTCCGTGACCATGAGCTGGGCGGCCTTGTCGGCACCGCCGCTGGCGTTGACGATGGCCTGGAAACCCTGCGCGCGGGCCTCCAGCTGGGCCAGGGTGCCCTGCGCCTGGGCCTCCATGATGGCCTTCAGACCGGCGGCCTCACCCTCCTTCAGGATGCGGATCTTCTCAGCGTCGGCCTGCGCCACAAGCTCGATGCGGCGCTTCTCGGCCTCGGCCTCGAGCTCGACGCGCTGCTTGGAAGCCTCCGCAGCCAGACGGATGCGGTTCTTCTCGGCTTCCGCCAGCACCTCGATCTTCCGCTTCTCGATCTCGGCCTGCACCACGATGCTGGCCACCTGGGCCGCCTCCTCGCGCTTGGCGCGCTGGCGTTCGGCGGACTCTTCAGCCAGATAGGACTCCTGCAAAGCCTTGGCGGTGGCGACTTTTTCAGCCGCAGTGGCGATACGCTCTGCCTCAGCTTCCTTCTCACGACGGGAGGCAATGGAGTTCGCGATCTCGACAGCGGAAAGGTTTTCCCCGGTGACGGCCTCAGCCTGCGCCTGCGCCACGCGGATGCGCTTTTCCTTGTCGGCCTCGGCGGCGCCGATGCTGCCGTCACGTTCCTGCTGGGACACCTTGATCTTGGCGTCGTTGATGGCCCGGGCCGCGGCGTGCTTGCCCAGCGCCTCGATGTAGCCGGACTCGTCCGTGATGTCCTGCACGTTGACGTTGATGAGGCGGAGGCCCACCTTTTTCAGCTCCACCTCGACTCCGTTGGAGATGTTGGCGATGAGCTTGTCGCGGTCCGCATTGATCTCCTCAATCGGCATGGTGGCGATGACGACACGCATCTGGCCGAAGATGATGTCCTTGGCCAGTTCCTGAATCTGCGGCTGGGTCAGGCCGAGGAGACGCTCCGCAGCGTTCTCCATCACCCCCGGCTCGGTGCTGATGCCGACGGTGAAGGTGGAAGGCGTGTTCACGCGGATGTTCTGCTGCGAAAGGGCGCCACGGAGCTGGATGTCGATGGGCATCGGCGTCAGGCTCAGGTAGGCATAGTCTTGGATGACCGGCCACACGAAGGAGGCACCGCCATGCACGCAATGCGCGGACTTGTTGCCACCCACCTTGCCATACACGACAAGGACGCGGTCGGAGGGGCACCGCTTGTACCGGGAGGCAGACCAGGCAAGGGTGCCAATGATAAGGCAGACGACAAGGACGCTGAGAATGAAGTACGTGGAGTCGATGGCAGGCATGGTGGGTGCTGGTGGTTGGGGACTAGATGCTGGCTGGCAGCGGGATGTCAGGTGCTGGGCTGGACGACGAAGGTGTTGGGGGTGGAGAGAGAGGTGATCTGGATGCCACTGCGGGGGGGCAGGGCCTGGGCGGAGTCCGTGACAGCATCCGCAGTGATAAGACGTCCCTGAAGAAGGACTTCAATCTGCCCGATGCCACCGCGTGCGGGCGGGATGGTGACATACACTTTCCCCTGGAGGCCGATGGCGTTTTCATACCGCAGGGAGCCGTCGTGCCGCATCGTCATGATCATCCGCATGGTGAAAAAGATGAGCAGCATGAACACCACGCCGGAACCCGCCGCCATCAGGGCCGTGGTGCCGGGCGGCAACTGCTGGCGCTGGGCCAGCACGCCCATCCAGCCAAAGCCGACAAAGAAGGCCACAAGGATGCGCAGGGAAAGAATTTTGACACTGTCCGCCGTGCTGCCGTCATGGGCATCCACACCATGGTCAAAATCCGAACCGCCGCCGATGAAAGCACCCACAAGCAGAAAAGCCTGCATCACCGAGGCGATGATGGAGATCACCCAGTAAAGCTGCGAGCTGGAGAAGATGTCTAACCAGGAGCCAGTCGTCATGCCTCAGCTTTTAGCCGTGGGCCGATGGCAGGGCAAGCGCGGACGCATTCCGCTTTTCAGCATTGTTTGTAGCCGGCAGCGGTGGAGTCCTGGAGGATGGCGCACACGCCTCGCGCGTCACAGCCCGGTCGGGCGCTCAGAGGCCTTGCGCATCTTCTTGGAAGGCGGAGGCGCGGCAGGGTCAAACGGGACCCCCCCGATGATCTGGCCACCGGCCGATGTCACCACAAGCGAGGGGCGGTTGCCCTCCACATCCTTGTAATAGGTGCGGCGTTTCAGCGTGCCGTCCGGCGCCACCACGGCATGGCAGAAGACCTGCGGCCGGGCCATGAAAAAGATGTGCAGGTGGTTGCTCGGATCGATGACCACCTGCGGCTGCGCCACCATGAGGACAGGGCCGAGCAAAAACGTGGCTATGTAGGCCCCGCTGCGGTCGTCCGTGATGCGCGTGTAGAGCTGGAGGTTGTTCAGCTCCCGGTACAGAATGACCTGGTAGCGGCGGGCACGGCCTGCGCCGGAAAAGCCCTGCGGCACTCCATAAGGCTGGTCGAACAAATTCGGCTTGGAGTCCGTGATGGTGAGGCGCGTGCGGTTGGACTGGTAAAACTGGCCGGTGATGGGATGCAGCACATTGGCCACCATGTGGAAGGTGCCCAGGGTGGAGGTGGAGTAGCCGCCGGAAAGCTCCACGGTGTGCTTGGTGGTGCCCCCCGCCTTCAACGTGAGTGGGTCTGCCGCGCCGACAGGGATGGGCGAAAGCGGGCGGCCATTCGCATCACTGATCTCAAACTGCAGCCAGTCCCGCGAGCCCTTGCCCCCCACAATGACGTCCGCCCCGGAGCGGTTGATGACAGTGACCGTGGCCACGACGGGCTCGCCAGTGAGGAAGTGGTCCTTCAACAGCGTGAGGTTCGTCACATACTGGGCCTGCGCTCCGGTGGCGAGGCAAAAGAGCGCGGCAATCAGCAGCAGAACGTGGTGTTTCATCATGGTTTGGGCGGGGTGGTGGCGGTGGCAGGAGCAGTGCTGGAGGCGACACGGAATCCGCGGCCGAGTGTAACCTCATTCGCAGATTCTGGAAAGCGCCGGTCGGTCAGAAGCTGGTCGTTGGATTTCAGTCCGAAGTGGCCGCCGCGCACGACGGGCACCTTGATGTCGATAAAATCGGGATGGAAGGGCCACTCACCATCCTGGGTTTCACCGGCCGTCCATTCGCTGACATTGCCGGCCATGTCGCACACGCCGTAGGGGCTGACATCCTCCGTCACACGGGTGATGGGCGCCCAGAGGTTGTAGCCGTCGATGCCGCCACCGGGACTCTTCGGACTGGCGGCATAGTCATCCCCCAGGTTGGCCGCCTTGGGCCGGGCTTCGTTCCCCCAGGGGTATTTGAAGCCCTTCTCCCCACGGGCGGCCTTTTCCCACTCCTGCTCGGTCGGCAGCCGCTTGCCGCTCCATTTGGCAAAGGCATACGCATCCCACCAGTCCACCTGGGTCACCGGCGTGTTCAACGAGAGGCCTTCCTTTGCCGAAGTGACCGCAGCCGCAGCCGCGTAGGTGCCCGCCCATTTGGCAGGCGTGTGCCCTTTCTTGGTCTTCGGCTGCAGCGGGTGGTCAAAGGCGTCCGCCCTGGGCTCTTCTTTCAGCGCCTCAAGAAACTCCGCATACTGGCCGATGGTGACCTCATGCTTGCTGATCCAGAACTCCTTCAGCCGCACAGTCTCATTGTTCTGATACTTGAACTCCCCGCCGGGCACCCGCAGCATCTCCACTGGCAGCACGCTGGCTCCGGTGCTGTCGGGAAAATTGGCGCCGTTCATGAGCGCGCCGAACGCCGCCACGACAATGAGGATCACCGCAACGACCGGCCACACCCACCAGGGCTTGCGGCCGCTGGCATCCACCGGCAGCGACTCCGCCTCGATCTTGCGCACAATGCTGCGCTCCCGCATGTCATCGCGCACGTCGTCCAGCGCGTTGAGCAGGCTGTTCCAGTCCTGGTTGGCGTCCGCCAGGCTTTGCAGCAGGCCGCGCGCCTTGCCATCCGCCGCGATCGGGCGCAGCATGTCCAGAAGGGCGCGCACGTCCGCACGGGCGTCCCGCTTCTCCGCCACGGCGGGGCGGAAGATGTTCACAATGCTGGCCTGATGCTCGGCGTCGATGTAGATGTCCCGTGGCACCAGGGTGCGGTGGTGGTAGCCGCGCTCAGTGGCGTGCTGCATGGCCTCCGCCACCCCAAACAGCACCTCCGCCAACCGCCGCTCGCTCAGCTTTTCCCCGGTCTGGCTGACTTCCGCCAGACTGCGGCCACGCGGCAGCTCACGCGTGTAAAAGAGCCAGCCATTGGCCTCCCCCGCCTCATACAACGGCGCGATGCGCGGATGCGTCAGGGATGCCTTCACACGCTCGCGCTCCTTGAACTTTTCGACGATGTCCGGCTTCTTCAGATGCTCCGGGCGCAAAAGAATGAGGGCCACAGGCCGTTGCACCGCCACCTGAAGCGCACGGTACGTCTCCGCCTCCTTTTCGATGTAGAGACGCTCCAGCACCTGGTAGTTCCCCAGCACCGTGCCGCTGACCATCACCGGCTGGGAGGCATCCGTCTCCACCGGGCGGGACAGCAGGGCGCGCACACGGTCCAGCAGCTTCTCCTGTGTGTAAGGGGTGTCCTTCAGCACAAGCCCGTCGGAAATCTGGGACTCAAAGCCCGTGAGGTCGTAGCGCGTGGTGAAGAGCACACGGCTCTGCGGAAAGCGCGCGCGCGCCGCGTCCCGCAGGGCAAAGCCCGTCTCCTGGGAGGGGAAGATGGCCTCCGTCACCAGGATGTCGAGGGCGTCCGCCTTCGCCATCCAGGCCATCGCACGCGCCGCGTTCGGCACATCGACAATGGTGAACCCAGGGAGGTTCTCCCTGAGCCAGTAAGTTCGGGTGCCGCGCAGCGCGGCGCTGGAATCAACAAACAAAAGAGTCATGCGCGTTCGAGGTGCCGACGTGGCGCGATCATCTCCCCACGGGCGGGAGAAGCGGATTGCCACCGGTGCCAGCAGGCGCGCTGCCCGGTGCGGATCCGAACTCCAGGAGATCGCGCGGCTCGGCGGCCACATCCTGGAGCTTGTTGTTATAGTACAGGCGCAGCATGTAGCCGTAGTAGGAGCGGCGGCCGTGCTGCTGGATTTCTGCGGCCGAGAGCGGCGGCAGATGATAAACGACATCCAGGGTCTCCTCCCCCGCCCCCAGCCAGTCCACCGGGCTGGACTGCCAGGTCTCCACCGGCTCCTGGGCGATGCTCTGCGCCACCTGGGTGCCGTTCACGCGGTCAAAGAAGAACACCTCCATGTCCACCATCTTGCCATCCACCGGCTGGCTGCCAGCCCGCAGGATGGGCACACGCAGGGTGTAGCGTTCGTTGCCGGAAAAATCACGCACCACCTGGCAGGCGCCGAGGCGCAGGTGCTTCTCCCCCTCCAGCCCGAAACCGCCGGGCATGGATTGGGGTGCTGCGGCTGCCGCAGCACCAGCCCCAAGGCGGCGGGTGGCCAGCTCGTAATAGTTTCCCGCCCGCGTTTCTCCCAGGAGCTGAAGACGCCGCCAGGAATCGGTGGCCTTGGATGTGATGCCCATCTGCTCATACGTCTGGGCGATCTCTGCAATGATGGCAGGGTGGTCTGGGTTGACCTGGTCCGCCTTTTGCAGCAGCTCCAGCGCGCCCTGCATGTCGCTCATCCCACGGATTTCCTTGGCTGAAGTGACCACATAATTGGTGTCGCGCAGGAGTTCCATCGCGGCGCCGGGTTTCGCAGGCTGCGGCCGGGGTAAAGCTGTTGGGGATGCTGCTGAAGCCTGGCCAACAGGCGGAAGCCCCTGCGTGCCCGGCACCGGCATGGAGGAGCCGGGTAGTGGCGGCACCTCCTCACCGGGCATCTTCGGCACCGGCATCGACGAACCGGGCAGCGGCGGCACCTCCTCACCGGGCATCTTCGGCACCGGCATCGACGAGCCGGGCAGCGGTGGCACGTCCTCACCGGGCATCTTCGGCACCGGCATCGACGAACCGGGCAGCGGCGGCACCTCCTCACCGGGCATCTTCGGCACCGGCATCGACGAGCCGGGCAAGACAGGAACCGCCGCAGGGGCAGGCTCGCCCGAACGTTGGAAAGAGCCGATCGGGGGCGGTCCCTGGGAGACCGGGGGGGCAACCACCAAAGCTGGCTGCGCTGCCAGGGTGCCCGGGGGCGGTGGCGCGATCACCGGCGTGGCGATTTGACCAATCTCCGGCACTTTGACAGTCACACTAGGCGCGCCGGCCACGGATGAAGGAACAGCAGCGGCAACAAAGTCGGGCACGGCCACCGGGGCCACCACAGGCGGGCGGTTCAGAGCCAGCTTCGTCACCAGCGCGATCTGCGCCACCACCAGCACACACAGCGTGCCCCAGGCCACGGCAGAGGCACGGTTACGATCGGGGGCGAGAATGGAGGCTGGAGGTGTCACAGGGTTGCTGGGAAAAAAGGCTTATGGTACGGTTCAGGCCTCCCAGTGTCAATGCTCCAGGGTTCTTCGTTCAAAATGCCGGAAGGTCATCCCTCGCCGCTGATCAGTCATGCCGTCAAAACGTCGCAGCATGCCCCTTTACGCTCCTTTTCCCATGCCCCGGCGGAAATCGCAGCCTCATTGTGCCATCGGGAGGGTTTTGTCTGGATGGACTCCTCCCTGGCGCTCCCGGGCGCGGTCTCCATCCTGACCGCGGAACCCGTGGAGGTGCTCCAGGGCCACATCGACCACCACTGGGAAAAAGTCCGCGCCGCCCTCCGCACCCCCCGCGCCGCCGCTGGCGGCCTGTACGGCTGGGTCGGTTACGACGGCTCTTTCGTCTTCGGGGTCTATCCCCATGGCCTCCTCTATGAGCACGACAGCCGGCAATGGCATGAGTTCGGTCAGTTCACCTCCCATTTCCCACCTCTCACTTCTGGCGGCCGCCCTCCACCCCCCCCCGGCTCCCGTTCCAGCCGGGCCTCCGCCGCCAGGAATTTGTGCGCATGGTGCAGCGTGCCCAAGGCTACATCACCGCCGGGGACATCTACCAGGTCAACCTCTCCTACCCCTGGAGCGCCCCCTGGCCGCAGGACGCGGATGCCCTGGCCTTCTATTTAAAATTACGCACCATCTCCCCCGCCCCCCACGCGGCCTTTTTGCAACTGGCCGGGACCACGGTGTGCTCGGCCTCGCCGGAGCTGTTTCTCAGCATGCAGGGCACCAGCATTGCCACGCGCCCCATCAAGGGCACACGCCCCCGCTTTGCCGACGACCCCGTGCGGGACGCCGCCGCCGTGCAGGAACTGACTGCCTCCGTCAAGGAGCGCGCCGAACTGCTCATGATCACGGATCTTGAGCGCAACGACCTGGGCCAGGTTTGCGAGTTTGGCAGCGTCACCGTGCCCGACCTTTGGCGGGTGGAAAGTTTTGCCCAGGTCTCCCACCTCGTCTCCACCGTCACCGGCACCCTGCGCCCGCATGTGGACCATGCCGATGCCTTCCGCGCCTGCTTCCCCGGCGGCAGCATCACCGGTGCGCCAAAAAAACGCGCCACAGAGATCATTTCAGAGCTGGAGCCGCACCCACGCGGACTCTACACCGGCGCCATCGGCTGGTTCGGTTTCGATGGCCGCAGCCAATGGAACATCGCCATCCGCACCGCCGTGCAGAGGGAAAACGAAATCACCTTCCACGTAGGCGCAGGCATCGTGGCGGACTCAGAACCAGAGCGCGAGCATGAGGAAACCCTGCACAAGGCAGCGGGCATCCTGGCGGCGGCAGGATAGACTGGTTCTCGAAAAGATTGTCATGGATGCTCCGGTGAGCGCAGCGGCCCCAGTGGCAAGGCGGCAGCGCAGCCTCCCAGAAACGTTGATATCCATACAGCCAGTCAAAGGCTGTCACACCACCGCTCTCCACATCAGCCCCCTTCACCACACCTCATGCCCCGCCATCACCAGCAGGCCGTCAGATTCGATTTCTTAAGGAAAGACTGATTCAATCCAGACCGAGCTTGTGATCCTTCTCTTCCTCCCGGCTGTCTCGGCCTCTGACTCCCTGATTCCGGGAGGAGGAGCAAGAGAAGGAGAAAGATCGGCGAAGGCGCATCAATCAGCCTCTCCTTAACGGCTGGTCGGCATCATGCCGCCCCACCGTGCATTGCTCTCCCAGGGTTTGGGACGGCTCCACGGCAGGCTGCTATAGCCACTGGAATCGGGACCCACGACCTTTTTACGCTGCGGCTCGTCTGAGCTGCAGGACACAAGGCAGGTGGCTCCAAGAGCCAGGAGGAACAGGCTGAGAGAACGTGTTTTCATCTTCCCATTCCGTTACACCAGCCCCATCAGTTCTGCACCAAGTTTTCCAGAATCACGCGGTCACCCGGCATGATCACTTCCCCGTTGTTCACGCTACCGGGCACAATGGCGGCCATCGAACGGCCAGAATCCACATTCATCACGCTGATTTTGCCAACCGCATGGCCAGCACGGGTCACGATGAGCTTGGTCTCCTCGGTGAGCCCGGTGGACTTGCCAGCATCGATCACCACAAAGCCCCACTCATGATTCACCGCCAAAACGCGGCTGGAAAGGCTGTTGCGGTCAAAGTTTTTGCGCCGCTCCTCAATCTTGTGCACCACGGCGTCAACACGCGCCTGAATCCCGGCGACTTTTTCTTCCTCTGCGGTGACTTCCTTCTTCTTGGCTTCAGCCTGGGCTTCAAACTCCAGCTTCTCCTTCTTCAGGCGGTTGATGTCTTCGGAAAGGGTTTCCACCTTCACATCCTTTGGCAGCTTTGCCAGCTTGGCGGCCAGCTCTTTCTGTTCGGCGGCCTTGGTGTCATATTCTTTCTGCGCAAGCTGGGCTTCCCCTTCAGCCTGGGCCAGCTTGTTCCGCTGCGCCTTGAGCTTTTCAGCCTCAATTTCGATCTCGCCCTCAACCCGGGCGATGTCACCACGCACCACGCTGATGGAGGTGATCACCTTCTTGCTCGCCGCCTCTTCTGTTTTGATGGAGTCGGCGTGGCCTGCGACCGTCTTGCGCACCGTGGTAAAGTCCTGCCCGTTTTGATAGGCGAAGACGCAGGACACAAGGATCACGACGGCACTGAGAATGAAAAAAACTTTGGTCATGGCGGAAAAGAGAAGAAGGGGGCCAAAAAAGCGGGGGCTGATCAGAAGATGAATTTACTGGGGTGCCGCAGGAGGAGCGCCAAAAGGATCAGCCGTGCTGGGGGCCGCAGGTGCTCCAGCAGGCGGGGCTGCGCCAAAGGGATCGCCACCCATCGGGGCTGCGGGTGCTGCGGGAGCGCCGCCAAAAGGATCTCCGCCCATCGGGGCTGCGGGGGCTGCGGGGGCTGCCGCAGGAGCACCCCCAAAGGGATCACCGCCCATCGGTGCCGCAGCAGCATCTGCGGCAGCGGCAGGAGGGGACGCACCATCAGCGGCGGCCGGGGCGGCGGCCCCGCCCTTTTCTGCCTTCGCGCTTTGCTCAGCCGCAGCCACAACGGTGTCACCGTTGCGGATGCTGCTGCCTTCGACCAGGGTGCCCTGCACCAGTTCGGCCACAGAGGAGTTCTGCTCCACATTGCGCACCTTGAGCTTGGCGATCACGTCCTTGCCACGCTTCACTTCCAGGTCGGCATTGGCAAAAACGCCGCCACCGTTGCCTTTGTTGATCACCACAAAGCCCCAGTCGCTGTAAGACTGTGCCACCTTGGCCGTGAAATCGCTGTCCACAATGCCACGGCGGCCGCGGGCCTCACGCTCTTCTGCCTCCTTGGCGGAGGAGTTGAGGGTGTTGACACGCTCCTGGGCGGAGGCAAAACGCTGGTTTTGGTTGGCCAGGGCCGCCTCGGCTTCGGCACGCTCCTTTTTGATGGTCTCAATCTGGGTCAGCAGGGTTTCGATGTCACCGGCGTCTGCAATCTGCTTCCGCAGGTCGTTCACGATCTTGCTCACCTGGTCCAGATTGGTCTTCAGCACCGCCAGCTCCTGCTCCTTCACCTGGGCCTTGCCCGCAGCTTCCACGACGGAGGTCTTGGTGGTTTCCAGCTCTTTGGTGACCTCGGCCACGCGGGTGTCAGCCGCCTTTTTTGCCTCTTCCGCCTCGACTTTGTGGGCCTTGAGCTTCTCAAGGTTGGCCTCGTAATAGGCCTGGCGCTGCTTTTCGCTCTTCAAGGCTTTATTGTTGGCAAAGGCGAAATAACAGGCGGTGCCGAGACAGACGGCAGAGAGAGCAGAAAGGAGTTTCCAGACCATGGTGGAGCTGATTTAGAGAATTAAGGGATTCATTTTTTACCGGAACCGTTGTCTTTCGACAACACTAAAATTAACCCATTTCAATGACCGGCCCGGAATCCTCTTGTGCGGGACCTTCCCCGCGTCTAAATCCCTCCTTGTCAGGGGCCGCGGATGTTCAGCTTGCGAATCCCGCCAGGTCCTGACGGAAGCAACGGCAGCCTGCCTGTCCATGTCGCGGTTCCCTGGCACTTTCCCACCTATCCATGCGTTAGGTCACCTAAAATCTGGGTTTCCAGGGCCGTTACCTCCTCCACCGTGAGCCCCGTGGCGCGCCAGGCAAGAGTGGCGGTGATTTTCCCGCCAAAGTCGGAGAAAAACAAACCCAGCCCGGGAGGTGTGCACACGCTGGGAATCGTGCAGACATTGTCCACAGCCGCACCGCTGAAATCCTCCCGCCCCGGCAGAAATGTGCCGGTGTGGGAATGGAAAAGGCTGCAAATCTGCCCGCAGTTCGTCAGCCGGACGGTCGGGATGAAGGCCCGCACCGGAAGCTGGCTGGCCAGGCCCATCATCGCCTCGGACGTCTGGGGCATCGCGGCCTTCAGCGCGTCTTTATACGCCTGCTGCACATGCGCCACCGCCTCCGGCAGCGTGCCCAGCTTGTCTGCGGCCAGAAACAGGGGCAGCGTGCCCATGTGGTTGCCAAAAATCAGATGCCGCGACCTCCCCCGCGTCTGGGTGGGCAGCTGCAGATGCATCTCGGGGCTGTTCCAGCCGCGCAGCTCATGCAGCCGGTGCATCGCCCGGGCTGCCACAGCGGCATAAAACGGCATCTGAAAGAACTCCCCGCAAAGCTGGCGCAGCTTCGCCGTGGCCAGCCCGGACTGGGCGGGTGACAGCCTGATAAGGCGGTGCTCCGCCCGTCCCTGCCGTGGCATCCCCCTGGCCCATGCCGAAAGGCAGCCCACGTTGGTCGTCGCCTGCAGCCGCTCGATCAGCGGCCACGCCTTGCGGAACAGGCTCCCTGGGCTCTCCGTGGGCGGCGGCTCCGGCAGCACAGGCGGCCCCTCCTCACAGCTCCCGGCGGCCAGCTTTTCCAAAAGCAGATTCACCCCTGTTCCGTCCAGAAAGGCGTGCCGCCAAGTCAGCAGCACCAGATGGCGCCCGGTGCCCCCCAGGGCAAAAACCTCCAGCCACAGGGGGGAACGGATGCGGCTGTCGCCCGCCATGCCACCGAGGCGCTCGCGGATGAGATCCCCTTCATCCTCGTCCGGCCGGCAGGTGTGCCACAGCACAGGCGGCGCCACCAACGGGCCCGCGCTCTCCCACACCATCCGCCAGCCACGCCACCGCCGCCGCAGCCGTGCCCCCAGCATGGGGTGGCGCTCATGCACCTGCCGCCAGCCACGCGCCAGCATCTCCGCCTCCGGCCTGCCCGCCAGCCACAGCGCCGTCACGGCCCAGTGCTCCCCCTGCCCGCTGCGAACCATGAAGGACTCCAGACCGGCGAGAAAAAAATCGACCGACGTGGCAGGCAGGGTCGGCATCAGGCGGCAAGTCGGCGTTTCTCACCCAGGAAGGCGGCCAGCGCCCCTGCCGTGGCAAAGCGGTCACGGGTCATCTCCGCCGGGCTCACCGAAAGGCGGAAGCGCTCCTCAATCTGCAGCAGCAGCTGCATCATGGCCATGGAATCCAGCCCCATGGCAAACAGGTCTGTGTCCGGTGCCAGCGGTTCCTGGGGTTCAAGGATGTTCTCGGAAACGAGCAGCTCGATCACGGCATCCGGGGAGATAGGCACTTCTGACATTGCCCTGAAAGAGCGTGAATCAGCCGCCGCGTCAAGGAGGCCATCCATGCGGCGTGGTGTTTTTGATGTCATCCGGAAGTTGCACAATGCCCTGCCGCCGCCACCATGCGCACCCCCTTATGAAGAACAAGCTGGACGAAATCATCGCCCACAAGCACACCGAGCTGCAGCGCCTCCTGCCCCGCGCTGAGAAGCTGCGTGCCGCGGCCGCGCTGCGCAACGACGTGCGCTCCTTTTACGACGCCCTGCGCGCCGACCCCACCCGCCTCAGCATCATCGCGGAGGTGAAGCGCGCCTCACCCTCCGCCGGCACCATCGCCGCGGATTTTGATCCGCTGACCATCGCGCGCGGTTATGAGAAGGCCGGCGCCAGCGCCATCTCCGTGCTGACGGACGAAAAGTATTTCCAAGGCCGGCTCGAATACCTCACCCTCATCCGTGAGCAGCTCGACATCCCCTGCCTCCGCAAGGACTTCATCATCCATGAGGCGCAGATTTTTGAAGCCGTCGTCGCCGGCGCGGACGCCATCCTCCTCATCGTCGCCGCGCTGGACCAGCCCACGCTGGAGCACCTGCTGGAGGTGGCCCAGACCTTCCAGATCGACGCCCTCGTGGAGGTGCATGACCTGCCGGAGCTGGAGCGCGCGCTGGACACCAACGCCCGCATCATCGGCGTCAACAACCGCAACCTGAAAAGCTTCACCGTCGATCTGGCCACCACGGAAAACCTCGCCGAGGAAGTCCCGGAAGACATCATCCTGGTGGCCGAAAGCGGCATCAAGACACCTGCCGACGCCATCCGTCTGGCAGAGGCGGGCGCGGACACGCTGCTCATTGGCGAGACGCTCATGCGCAGCCAGAACATCATGGCCGACCTGCCCGCCCTGCGCGCGGCGGTGCCGGAACGGCACCCCTAGACTGGTTCCAAGCTGACTGGGAGGCCCCTGCCTCCTGTGCCAGTGCGGGGAGGGAACAACGTTTCCCTCCCTGAGACATCACGCTTTTCGTCCCGCCTTTTCAGACTCCTTCACGATCAGCTCGGCGATCTTTTCCGCCGAGTTCTTCACGGAGAGCTTCTGCGCCGCCTTCTTCATGTCGCCCGCCCTGCGTGTGTCGTTGAAGACGGCACGCACAGCATCGCTCAAGGTGTCGGCATTCAGGTCGCTTTCACGCATCAGCTTGGCGGCGCCGGCCTTGTCAAAGATCTCCGCGTTGCGGGTCTGGTGGTCCTCCGCCGCGTAAGGATAAGGCACCAGCAGGCTGGGCACGCCGAAGTAGGCCAGCTCTGACATGGATGACGCGCCCGAGCGCGCCACGGCCAGGTCCGCCACCCGGTAGGCCAGATCCATCCGGTGGCAGAAGGCGGCAACATGCTGCTTCAGCAGCGGCACCTTCGCATACACGTCCCGCACCTCCTCATAGTCCGTGGGGCCGGCGATGTGGAGCACCTGGATGCCCATTTTCTCAAACTGGTCCAGCGCCGTGCCCACCGCCCGGTTCACGCCGCGCGCCCCCTGGCTGCCGCCCATGATGAGCAGCGTCCGCTTGTCCTTGTCCAGCTTGAAGAAAGCACGCGGGTCGTCCCCGTTGTTCGGCTGGCGCATGCTGCTGCGGATGGGGGTGCCCACCACGCGCACGTCGCCATGCTTGGGGAAGTGGCTTTTGCAGGCCTCCAGGCCGCAGAGCACGATGTCGCTGTAGCGCGCATTGAGGCGGTTGGCCTTGCCCGGAATGGCGTTGCTCTCATGAATGATCGTGCGGCAGCCTTCCTTCCGGCCGGCATACAGCGGCGCAAAGGAGGTGAACCCGCCCATGCCCAGCACCACCTTCACATCATGGTCATGAATGATCTTGCGGCAGGCCTTCGTGCCCTGCCACAGCCCCTTCAGAAAGCCGAACATCTTGGGCGACCATGGCTTCGGCATCGCCAGAAAGGGCATCTTCTCAAACCGCAGATCCTTGTGCCCGGACGCCGCCAGGGTGTCGATCTTCTTTTCGCTGATCAGCAGGGTGACGTCATGACCACGGGCGGCGAGGACCTCACCCACGGCAATGCCGGGGAACAGGTGCCCCCCGGTGCCGCCGCATGCGATGAGCACATGGACGGGCTTCGAATTTTTCTGTTTCACGGAGATTCAAAAGGCTGAAAGGGTTGGGGCGGACGGCCCTTTCTGCGGACCACGAAAACTGATCCTGGCTCAGAAAAGACAGCCGGCAAAGGAAGGAATTGTCAGGGATGCCCGCCACGACCTTCGCGGCGACAGGGCTGGACCTTCCGTGACCTACGGAAAGCAGGGGCCACACCTTGCCCGGGAGCAAAGCAGGCGCGCGGGAATGTTCAAGGAGCTTCCGCACTGCGAAAAACAACCTAAAACACTGCGTATTTTTTCTCAAACTTATTTCAAAGCTGCGGCGTCCACCGGCGCTTGCGCCGGATCACCGGCAGCTGGTCCCACGTGAGGTGTACGCCCTGGCGGTGGATGTTGATCAGGATGCCAACAGCAAACAGCGCCGCGATGAGGCTCGACCCGCCATAGCTCACAAAGGGCAGCGGCAGGCCCTTGTTCGGCAGCAGCGCGGTGGTGACGCCCATGTTCAGCAGCCCCTCCATGCCCAGCAGGAAGGTGATGCCGGCCCCGAGCAGCTTGCCAAAACGATTGGGCGCGTAGGCGGACACCATCATGCCCGCCATCACCAGCAGCGCAAAGGCCAGCACCACGGCCAGCGTGCCGCGCAGCCCCAGCTCCTCCCCGATCATCGGGAAAATGAAGTCGGTGTGCGCCTCGGGCAGGTACGACAGCTTCATGCGCCCCTCGCCCAGACCGCGGCCTTCCACCCCACCGGAGCCGAAGGCCAGCTTGGACACCCACTGCTGCAGCGCCAGGCCTTCCTTGTGCTTCTCCAAATCAAAGGTCACCATGATTCGCTCAAAGCGGTTTGGCAGATATTTGACGCCAGCCCAAAGGCCGCCCGCGCACATCACCATAATCAGGGCCAGGTAACGGATCTTCGTGCCGGCCACGAACATGACGCCCATCCCCACCGTCGCGGCCAGCAGGGCGCTGCCGAGGTCGAACTCGCACCCGATGAGGGTCACGATGCCCATCAGCACCAGCCCCGGCAGCACAAAGCCGCGCAGGAAGGTGCGGGTGACGGCCTCGTTCATCGCAAACCAGCCCGCCAGCGCGATGATGAGCGCGATCTTGGCAAACTCCGACGGCTGCATGCGCAGCGACTGCACGCCGATCCAGCGGCGGGAGCCGTTGATCTTGATGCCGACCACCGGCGCATAGCACAGCGCCAGCAGGACGGCGGCGGCAATGAGGATGTGCCAGCGCCACCGCAGCCACACATTGTAGTCCACCAGCGCGGCAAACACACAACCCACCGAGGCCACGCCAAGCCACACAAGCTGGCGCCACAGGGTCACGTAGTCCTCCCCGCCCTCATGCGCGACCTCGAACGTCGTGCTGGCCATCATGGTGATGCCCAGCGCGATCAAAGAAACCACCGCGAGGATGAGCAAAAAGATGGAGTGCTTGGCCATTCGAAGCAGGTTCGCAGTTTGCAGTCCGCCGCTCTCTGTTCAACGGCGGACCGCAAACAGGGAACTGCGAGCACTCGCATTTATTTGGCCGGGATCACCAGCTTCATGCCATCACGCATGGCGTTTGGGTTCTTGATGTTGTTGGCCTTCTGAATGGCGGCCACGGAGACACCATACTTGGTGGAGAGGCGGTAGAGCGTCTCCCCTGGCTGCAAGGTGTGGCTGCGCGCCGCGGCGGTCTTGGCTGCCGGCTTTGGCGGTGTGTCCGCCTTCTTGGCAGGCTCGGCCTTCTTGGCCGCAGGCGGGCTGCTGGCAATTTTCTTGAGCATCTGCGTTGGCGGCGGGACCGGCATCGGCTTCACCAGCGGCTTGGATTCGGCCTGCGGCTTGGGCGTCACCTTCGCCACCTGCTGGGGCTGCTCCTTTGGCTGCGCAAAGGCGGCGGCGTCCTCATTCAGCAGGGAGACCACCTTCGGCTTGGTGGGCGGCGGCAGCTCGGCGACAGGCTGCGGGGCCACCGCCACCGTGGCGGAAGTGTTGGCTGCCGCGGCAAGCGAGGAAGCTTCCGGCGGCGCCTCATGCGGCGCCACCAGGGACATCGGCGTGATGGCGGCGGCAGACAGGCTGGCGGGCGCGTCGGCTGGCTTCACCGCCTCGCTCGGCACCTTCACAGGCGCAGGCGGCTGGTCCTGCACCGGGATGGCCTTGGGAGTTTCCTCCGGCGTCGCTGCCACCATGGGCTTGAGCGTCTTGGGGTCGATCGGAATAGCGCTGGGCACAGGCTGCTTTGGCACGCGCAGCATCGTGCCCGGGCCGACCTGCAGCCCCTTGTCGATCATGTTCAGCTTGGTGATCTCCTCCTCCGTGGTGTTGAACTTGGCGGCGATGCTCCGCAACGAGTCGCCGGAGCGCATCTCGTAATTGTCGTGCTCGTCCGTGTTCAACGCGGCCTGCGCCTGCGCGCTGACGACCTCAGGCGAGGTCTGCGGCAGCCCGGAGGCGCGGCTCATGGCGCGTGCCGCCTGCGTGGCGGTCTGCTGCGGCTTGGGCTCATCCCCCATGAAGTCATAGATGATGATGCCCCCGATGAGGACGACATGCACCAGCAGCATGACCACAAACATGCGCGCCATGCCGGAGTTCGGCTCATGCTGGTTCCACTCGCCCTCCTCCGTCACCAGGGCCACGCGGTGGCGGTGGCGCTCACCATCCAGGAGGTTCAGCAGCAGCTTCTTCTCTTTGGCTTTGGGTTTGATCTTCGTCTTCATGATTCCTTCGCTTTAAGGGTTCGGGAGTGGCGTTGTTTGTTGTTTAAAATCTGGTTTTTATTCAGTCAGGGCGTTCACCGCCTCGCGGAACACCTCGCCGCGCTGGGCATAGCCGGTGTACATGTCGAATGAGGAGGTGCCCGGGCTCAGGATGATGGCATCCCCCGGCTCGGAAAGTCCGGCGGCCAGCGCCACGGCCTCGTCCATGTCCTTGGCACGCCTGCAGGGCAGCAGGTCGCCAAAGGTGCGCTCCAGCTGCTCCGCAATTTCGCCAATGAGCACCATGGCCCGCACATGGCCGTTCAGTTGCGCGCGCAGCGGCGTGTAGTCCAGCTCCTTGTCCTTGCCGCCGGCGATGAGGACGACCGGGCGCTCCTGGGAACGCAGGCAGGCCTCCAACGCGTGCAGATTCGTGGCCTTGGAGTCATTGATGTACTCGCGGTCGCGCAGCGTGCGCACCAGCTCACAGCGGTGGCGTGGCGGCTCATATCCCGCCAGGGCCTTCAGCATCTCCGTGCGGCCAAGGCCAAACACGCGCCCCGTCATCAGCGCGGCCAGCACGTTTTCCATGTTGTGCCTGCCGCGCAGTTTCAAGCCTTCTGCCACGCCGAACTTTTGCCCCTGGTGGTAAAAGCCCCCCTTGGCATAGGTGAAGTCGGCAGGCTCGCCATACGCGCTGAAAGTCCAGCGCTGCGCCCGGCCGGTCTTCACTGTCTCACCAGCGCGCACAATGGCAAAGTCATCCTGCGTGACGTTTTCAAAAATGCGCGCTTTCGCCGCATAATAGGACTCCATGTCTGGATAGCGGTCCAGGTGGTCCGGGGCAAAGTTCAGCCACAGGCTCGCTCGCGCGCGGAACTTCTTGATCGTCTCCAGTTGGAAGCTGCTGATCTCCAGCGCCAGCATGTCATAGCTCACACCGCTGGCCACGACCTCGCTCAAGGACATGCCATGGTTCCCGCAGGGCACGGACTTGAACCCGCAGCCGTTGAACAGCGTGGCGATCAGCTCCGTGCAGGTGCTCTTGCCATTGGTCCCGGTGATGGCGGCCATCGGCATGGAGGTGAGGTTGAAGGCGAACTCCGTCTCCCCCACCAGCGGGATGCCCGCGTCGGTGAACTTCCTGGGCAGCGGCCAGCGCTCATCCAGCCCGGGGCTGATGATGACCTGCTGAAACGAGCCGGGCTTGACCTCCAGATCACGCGCGGCCTGCCCTGTCACCGACAGGAAGCCCTCGGCGTCGAGCTTGTCGGTCTTCACCGTCTCACCCTCGTCAAAAATGATCACCTCCGCGCCCTGCTGGCGCGCCAGACGCGCGGCGCCGAGGCCGCTGCGGCCGGCACCGAGAATGGCGATGGTCTGTGAGGCGAGCGAGGACATGGTTTAACGAAGCTTGAGCGTGGCCATGCCGAGCATGGCGAAGAGAAGGGAGAGGGCCCAGAAGCGCACGATGACCTGGTTCTCATGCCAGCCGCCGAGCTCAAAGTGGTGGTGGATCGGCGCCATGCGGAAGATCCGCTTCCCGCGCTTCTTGAAGCTCCACACCTGCAGGATCACGCTGCAGGCCTCCATCACAAACACCCCGCCCACCAGCGCCAGCACGATCTCCTGCTTGCAGCCGATCGCCAGCGTGGCGATGCAGCCCCCCAGCGCCAGGGAGCCCGTGTCCCCCATGAACATCTTCGCCGGATGCGCGTTGAACCAAAGGAACCCCAGGCACGCGCCCGCCAGTGACATGGCGATGATGGGCAGCTCGCTGGCCAGGCTGTTGTGGGCCACGCCCAGATATTCCGAGTAGTTGGCGTTGCCGCAGATGTAACCAAACGCCGCGTACGTGATGGCGGTCGTCAGCGAGCAGCCGGTGGCCAGACCATCAAGGCCATCGGTCAGGTTCACCGCGTTCGACGCCCCGACGATGATCAGGGAAAACAGCGCCACGGCAAAGATGCCCATGTCCGCGACCACAGGCCCCTTCACAAACGGGATGTAAAGCGCGCGCAGCGTGTGGCCGTTGTCACCAGGCACCGCGTAGGCAAACAGCATGCCCGCCACCACTGCCACAGAGGTCTGCCACACCAGCTTTGTCCGCGCGCTCACGCCCTTGGAGTTCTTCTTGCTGATCTTGAGGTAGTCGTCACGGAAGCCCAGCGCACCCAGGCCGATGGTCGTCAGCAGGACGATCCACACCATGATGTTGTCCCACTTCGCCCACACCAGCGTGGACGCCACAATGGCGCCCAGGATCAGGATGCCCCCCATCGTGGGCGTGCCCGCCTTCTTGCCATGCAGCTCATACAGCTTGTGCACCTCCTCGGCGGTGCGGATGGGCTGGCCGATCTTCAGGGAGATCAGCTTGCGGATCAGGCGCTCCCCATAGATCAGCGACAGAAAGAACGCGGTCAGCGCGGCCCCGCCAGCGCGGAACGTGTGGTAGCGGAAGAGGTTGAGGATTTTGTACAGGGCTGCGTCATCGCTGATCCAATGATGAGCGGTGAGCCATTCCCGTAGTTCGTAAAGCCAGTACATCATGATGCGGAAAAATGCGTGAGGACCTGTTCCATGCGCGCCGAGCGGCTGCCCTTGAGCAACACAACATCCCCCTCGCGCAGCCAGCCGCGCAGGCGCGCGGCACAGGTGGCGTGGTCCGGAAAATGGGCGGTCTCCAGCGTGCGGCCCGCATGCGCCGCAGACTGGCTGAGCAGCGCTGCCTCCTCCCCGCCCACGCTGAAGACGGCGTCGAGGTTGATGGAGCCCGCGTACTCTCCGACGCGGCGGTGCTCTGACTGGGCGATCGTGCCAAGCTCGCCCATCCGGCCCAGCACGGCCACGCGGCGGCTTTGCTTGCCCCCCAGCGTGCCGAGCGTGCGCAGGCCGGCGATCATGCTGTCAGGATTCGCGTTGTAGGAGTCGTCGATGAAGCGGACGCCATCCACCAGCTTTGGCTCCACCCGCCCGCCGGTCAGTCTGGCCTCGTTCAAGGCTTCCGCGATGTTCGCGGGGGAGATGCCCTGGCGCCAGCCCATGCAGGCGGCCAGCGCGGCATTGCCCACCATGTGCTCGCCCAGGATGGGCAGGCGTGCCTCCACCTTCTCACCGCTGAAGTCGAGCGTGAAGGTCGTGCCTGTGGCATCCGCGCGCAGGTCGGTGGCCATCACATCACCGCAGCCCACCCCGGCGGTGGTCACGCTGCCCTGGCAGTGGCGGGCAATGAGCCCGCTGAACTTGTCGTTGGCATTGAGCACCACAACCCCGCCGCGCTTCACCTGGGCGGGCAGCGTGCCCTTCTCCCACGCGATGGCGTCCTGCGTGCCCATGTGCTCGATGTGCGCCATGCCCACGTTGGTGACGATGGCCGCGTCCGGCTGGGCGATGTCAGTCAGCACCTTGATCTCACCCGGGTGGTTCATCCCCATCTCCGTCACGCAGCAGGCGTCCCCTTCCCCCAGCGACAGCAGGGTGAGCGGCACGCCGATGTGGTTGTTCAGGTTGCCCAGAGTCGCGCGGGTCTGCATCTTCCTGGCCATGACCACGGCGGCCAGATCCTTGGTGGAGGTTTTGCCATTGCTGCCCGTGAGCCCGATGATGAGCGGCGCATGGTGCTGCCGGTAGCCGCGCGCCATGCGCTGCAGGGCCAGCAGCGTGTCCCCCACCTCAATCACAGCGCAGGGCAGCGTGCCCCAGTCAGCGCTCACCTTGCTCACCACCACGGCGGCAGCCCCGGCGGCGGCCACCTGCGGAATGAAAGCATGGGCGTCGAACTTGTCCCCCACCAAGGCCACAAAGACCTCCCCGGCCACAGTCTTGCGCGAGTCCGTGCTCACCTGTGTGACCAGACGCGCGCCATCCCCGCGCAGCGTGCCTGCGGCGAAGTTCGCAATGGTCTGGATGGAAACAGGAATCATGAAAAAATGAAAATCAGTGGCGGCGGTCGTTGCGGTCCGGGGGCGGTGGGCGGTCCCAGCCGCCGCGCATGGCCTCACGCTCCGCAGCCCTTTCCTCGCGCTCCTGCGCGCGGGTGGCCTTGAGGTCGTGCAGCAGCTGGCGGGCGACGCGGCGGTCGTCAAAAGGATGCTTTTTGCCCTGGATGTCCTGGTAGTCCTCATGCCCCTTGCCCGCGATGAGGACGAGGTCCCCGTCCCACGCGCCTTCCAGCGCGGCGCGGATGGCATCGCGGCGGTCCGCGATGACCGCATGGCCCTTCGGGCGGGCAAACCCGGCCTTGGCGTCATTGAGGATCTGCTGCGGATCTTCAGTGCGCGGATTGTCGGAGGTGAGCACGCAGATGTCGCTGCCTTCCTCGGCGGCGGCCGCCATTTTGGGGCGCTTGGTGCGGTCACGGTCTCCGCCGCAGCCAAACACGGTGATGATGCGCCGGGGGCGCAGGGCGCGTGCCGTGCGCAGGGCGTTCACCAGCCCGTCCGGCGTGTGCGCATAGTCCACGTACACATGGAAGCGGGAGTTCTCCGACACGCGCTCCATCCGGCCGGGCACCTGCGGCGCCTTCTGCATGTTCGCCACCGCCTCGCGCAGGTTCAGGCCCACACCGTAGGCCGTGGCCAGCGCGGCCAGCGTATTGTAAACATTGAAGTCGCCGATCAGCGGGGAGCGCACCAGGAAGCTGCGGCCGCGGGCCTCCAGCTCAAAAGTCGTGCCGGTGAGGTCATAACGCACATTCACGGCCCGGAAGTCGCAGCCCACGCCAAAGCCATACTTGGTGACACGCCCCGTGTGCTCAAAACGCTGGATGAGCTTGCGCCCCCAGGAGTCGTCCGCATTGATGATCAGCGCGGACTTGGGCTCGGCGGCGGCCAGTTCAAACAAGCGCACCTTTGCCACAAAGTACTTCTCCATCGTGCCGTGGTAGTCCAGATGGTCCTGCGTCAGGTTGGTGAAGACGGCGGCGGCAAAAGGCAGGCCGTGCACACGGTCCTGGTCCAGCGCATGGGAGGACACCTCCAGCGCGCAGGCGCGGCAGCCGTTGCCCCGCATGGTGGCCAGCAGGCCCTGGATCTCCAGCGACTCCGGCGTGGTGTGCGTGGCCGGCACCTGCTCGCCGCCCAGATCGTAGAACACCGTGCCCAGCAGCCCGCTGCGGAGCTGCGCCATGTTGAACAAATGATGGATCAGGAAAGCCGTCGTGGTCTTGCCATTGGTGCCGGTGACACCCGCCAGCGTCAGCGCCTTGGCCGGATGACCGTTGAAGGCGGCAGCCGCGTCCGCCAGCGCCATGCGCGAATGGCGGACATGCACCCACGGCACAGTCACATCGTCAGGTGGCGCCTGCTCGCAAATGATCGCCGCCGCACCCTGCTCGATGGCCTTCGGGATGAACTCATGGCCGTCCGTCTTGGAGCCGCGCAGCGCCACAAAGGCGATGCCCGGGCCCGCCTTGCGCGAGTCGTAGGCAAAGCCGGTGATTTCTGTGTCAAGGCTGCCGGAGACGGCAGGTCGGTCGAGATGGGGGATGATGTCGCGTAGTTTCACTTGGTTCCTCCTTGGTCGGCGACCTTGAGAGGCTGCTCGTGACGGATGGCGAGATGGTCGAGCGTTTCGCGCACGACCTCGGCGAAGATGGGGGCCGCCACGCGGCCACCACGGACCAGCTTGGCGCTTTCGGCTTTGGGATCATCTAGCATGACAAGGCAGACCACCTTCGGGTTTTCCATGGGCGCCATGCCGGCAAAGGAGGTCAGGTAAGAATTTTCAATGTAACGGCGCTTTTTGGGATCATACCGGCGGGTGGTGCCCGTTTTGCCGCCGACACGGACGTCAGGCATGGCCGCGCGGCTGCCCGTGCCCTCAGTCACCACGCCTTCCAGGAAGTCCCGCAGGGACGCGGCCGTCCGGGCGGAGCAGACCTGCCACACCTGCTGCGGCGGCATCACCTCGGCGGTGCCGTCCGCCTTCACCACTCGGTCGATCAGGCGGGGCTTCATCAGCACGCCCCCGTTGGCAATGGCGCCGTAGGCCATGCACATCTGCAACGGCGTCACGGAAACCTCATACCCGATGGGCATGCGGGAGTACGTCGTGTTGCTCCACTTGCCGGTGTTCAGGTAGCCCGCGCGCTCGCCCATGAGGCCGACGCCGGTGACGGCGCCAAAGCCGAACCGCGCGGCGTAGTCCAGCATCATGTCCTGGCCCACCCGCTTGCTGATCTTGTACATGCCGATGTTGCTGGAGTGTACCAGCACGCCCTTCACCGTCTGCATGCCCAGCGGCTCGTCGTCGCTCAGCTTCACGTTCCGCACGGGGTCATGGTAGTACATGCTGCCGCAGTCGATCAGCTCCGTGGGATAGGCCTTTTTGTTGTCCAGCGCCGCGGCGAGGGTCACGACCTTGAAGATCGACCCCGGCTCATACGGCTCGGCAATGACGTGGTTCGTCCAGGTGCTGACATCCGGGTTGCCGATGTCACGGTGCGGACGGGCGGCCATGGCCAGCACGGTTCCGGTCCCCGGCTCGGTCACCACGATGACGCAGCGGCGGGCGTTGTTCGTCTTCCAGGCGCGCTCGCAGATGGCCTCCACCGTGTCCTGCAGCTGCATGTCGATGGTGAGGTGGACGTCCGCCCCATGCTGCGGCTCCGTGTAGAGGCCCCGGTAGGCGGGCAGCTCATGGCCGGACTTGTCACGCTCGATGAACTGCTCCCCGGGAATGCCGTTGAGCCTGCCATCCATCAGCTTCTCCACACCCCAGCGGCCCTTGTTGCTGGTGTCCGTGTCTCCCAGAACCAGCGACAGGCGGTTCTGCGCCGGGAAACGACGCGCCACGGTGGGGCGCAGGTGGATGCCAAAGATGTGCTCCGTCTTGAAGAGGGCCGCCCACTCCTTGGCCTTGTCCTCCGGAACCTGCTTGGCCAGCACGACCTCCGGCTTGTCCGAGGCCAGTTGCTCACGGAGTTCCTTCTCCGGCATGGGCAGGATGCCGCCCAGCACCTTGGCCACGTGGTCACGGTAGGCGGCCAGCGTTTCTTCCTTGTCCAGCTTCTCGCGCAGCTCCAGCGCCTTCACCCCGCGCACCGCGGCCAGGTGGTGGCGCACCGTGATGATCTCCCGCAGGTGCGTGCGGTCGGTGTACAGCTCGCTGACATCCTCGTCATGGGCCAGGTATTCGCCGTTGAAGTCCTTGATGGCGCCACGGTGCGCGGGCAGCACGATGTGCCGCTGGTACTTCTTCGCCGCCAGCGCGGTGAGGCGCGGCGCCTCCTTGATCTGGATCACCGCCAGCCGCCACGTGACCAGCGAGAAGCCCGCCAGCAGAACGCACAGCAGCAGCAGCATGCGGCGGCAGACCGGGCGGTCGCGGCGTAGCTGGGCTTGGTTCGGCAGGGGCTGGCTCACTGTGGCGGTGGCTAGGGCGTGGTGTGGGCGAGGGATGGCGCGCCCGCTGCGGGCAGCGCGGCGGCCTCGGCAGGCAGGGCGGGGGAAAGCGGCTGCTTCAGCACCAGCAGCGTGCGCGGCGTGATGGGCCGCAGCAGGGTGTTCGCCCCGGTCAGGCGCGGCTGCACGCGGTCACGCGTCAGCAGCGTCTCAATGCGGTTGTTCAGCGCCAGGATCTCGGCGTTCAGCAGCCGCATCTCCGACTCCACCTTGCGCTGCTCCTCGCCAATGGCGCGCACCCGGTTCTTGCGGACCACGATGCCCAGGCCGACAAGCGCCAGGGAGGCCACGACGATGAGGATCGCCGTGATGGCGGACAGGCCCAGTCCATTGCGGTAACGGTTGGTCTGGCGGCGTCTCATGCGGTGGCGGGGAGGCGTTCGGCGACGCGCAGCACGGCGCTGCGGGCGCGTGGGTTAAGCCCGGTTTCCTGCTCGGTGGCCTGCACCGGCTTGCGGGTGATCAGCTTCAGCACGCAGTCCGGATTTCGGCGCGGCTCAGGCCATTCCGGACGGTCAAGAAAGGGCGCGGAGAGGTGCTGCAGCGTCTGCTTCACGATGCGGTCCTCCAGCGAGTGGAAGGAAATCACGGCCAGCCTGCCGCCCGGCTTCAGCCAGCGCGGAGCGGCGGCCAGAAAATCATGCAGCGCCGCCAGCTCATCATTCACCGCGATGCGCAAAGCCTGGAAAATCTGGGTGGCGGGATGCCGCTTGCCCCGCTTGGGGGAAACGGTGGTGACGAGCTCCGCCAGTTGCAGCGTCGTCTCAATGCGGCGGGACATGCGCGCCTTGATGATGGCCTGGGCGATGCGGCGGGCATTCTGCTCCTCCCCATACTCGCGGAAAATGCGGATCAGCTCGGCCTCGTCTGCCGTGTTCACCAGGTCGGCCGCAGTACGCGGTCCATCCGTGTCCATGCGCAGATCCAGCGGGCCGTCCCGCATGAAGGAGAAACCGCGTGCCGCCTCGTCGAGCTGGTGGCTGGAGACGCCAATGTCCACCAGCATGCCATCAAAGCCGGACACGCCGACCTCCTCCACAATCTGGGGGAAGTGGCGAAAGTTGCCGCGCAGGGCGCAGAACTGGGACGCGAACGGCTTCAAGCGTTCCGTGGCATGGCTCAGCGCATTGGGGTCCTGGTCCATGGCGACGACACGCGCGCCATGCTGTAGAAGCGCCTCGGAATGGCCGCCACCGCCCAGGGTCCCGTCAAAAAACAGCTTTCCAGGTGCGGGCTGAAGCAGCTCGATCACCTCCGAAAGAAGGACAGGAGCGTGGTAAAAAGGCAGATTGCGGCCGGAATGCTCCGGCGGGCTTGGTTCTGGCGCACCCCCTTCCCCCCCGGCACCGGGGCGCGTCACCAGCGTGCCGCGCCCCCAGGGCATGAGGTCATCCATGGCATCGGTGGCACTGAACCAAGGCCAGCTGCCAACCTGGGAAAACCCAATCAATCTGGAAAACGCAGGAAACCATGCAGACACGGACGGCCATCCCTTCCAGCATGGCAGCGGGAGAGGGCGCGGCAGGGCAAATCCATCTGCTGAAAGCGCGTTCATAAGAAAGACCAAAGGGTCAAAGAGCCACTCGAATTAAAAAACCGACAGGATAACTCAAAAACTCTGAAATTTTAACTAATCCTTATAATCGGGAGATGATTACATTGGCAATCGTAGATTTCCAGAATTTTTATCGCACCAAGCAATTACTTAGCACTGTTCATGAGAACAATGATAGGTTCTAGAGTTATTCACAAATGGCGGTCGTGTTGGTGGCCCAGAAGTTCACTGGGTTCAACGAGATTCTTCCTCTTTATCCTCTTTATAATGAGCTTTCATTCCGCGCCGCAGCCGGGGACCAGTTGTGAACAAGTGACGACTTTTGAACCACCTTTTCACGAGGAATCTCGACAGACTACGGGGATTATTGCTAGCCTCGCAGAAATTGAAACAAATCTGACGCACCCACGCCATGGCCAAAAAACCTGCTCCCAAAAAGGCTCCCGTTAAAAAGAAGCCCGTCGCAGCCAAAAAGCCAGCAGCCCCCGTCAAGAAACCGTCAGCCGTCAAAAAGGCACTTCCAGCGAAGAAAGCAGCCTCCCCTGCCAGGAAAGCAGCACCCGCCAGGCGAGCGGCCCCGGCACCTGCCAAACCTGCCCCCAGGCCAGCCCCCGCCGCCGTGAAAAAGCCGGAACCCGCGCCGGTGATGAGGCCTGTGTTTGACACACCCGCGCAGAGGCCCCCCGAGGCAGCCTCCCCTGCCGCCCCGCAAAAACTTGTGATGAAGACCGGTGCCGGCGGCGTCTCCGCCCTCACTGTTTCTGCCCAGTCTTCCGCTGGCGCTGCGGCCAACGGCAACACCCACCCCGCCAACATTCTGGTGCTGGTGAGCAGCGTCGGCTGGCCCGTCACAGAGCTGTCGAAGGACCACTTCACCCTCATGGAGTATTTCGAGGTGCCCGGGCAGCAGGCCCCGTTCAGCAACAACATCACTTCCTTCCGCAATGTGGGCACGGGCGCCTACCTGCTGCAGGTGAAGCCCATCAACGGCGCGCCCTGGCGCACCGGGCATCATCTGGCCCAGCTTCTGATCTCCTCGGCGGACGACCGCCAGGGTCAGGCCGCCGTGAAGCTGATCATCCGGTGATTGATTCGCTGTCGACAGCAGAAATGGCCCCGCTAGCATCGGCGGCATGAACCGCCGCTCCTTCCTCGCGCAATCTCTCGCCGCCACTGCCGCCGCCTCGTTCTCACGCGCGGCCACCGGCCCGAAGCTGGCCATCGGCCTCGACCACTTTGCCGTGCGCGGCACGGGCTGGAAGGCGGCACAGTTCATTGACTATGCGGCGGCACTGAGGCTGGACACCATGTTCATCTCCGAACTGCATGTGTTTGAAAACTTCGAGGACGCCTATTTGAAAGGCCTCAAGGAGCAGGCGGACAAGGCAGGGCTGAAGCTCTATGTGGGCACCGGCAGCGTGTGCAAGACCTCCAACACCTGGAAGGACACCTACGGCACGCCGGAGGAGCACCTGGCGCTGACCATCCGCGCGGCGAAGGCGCTCGGCTCCCCCGTGGCGCGCTGCTACCTGGGCAACCAGAAGGACCGCGCCACCGACGGCGGCATTCAGAAGCACATCGAGGAGACGGTCAAGACCATCAAGGCCTGCCAGTCCAGGGCGGAGGGTGAGGGCATCAAAATTGCCATCGAAAACCACGCCGGCGACATGCAGTCACAGGAGCTGAAGGCGCTGATCGAGGCGGCAGGCAAAGGCTATGTCGGCGCCAACATCGACCCCGGCAATGCCGTGTGGGCGCTGGAGGAGCCGCTGCTGCACCTGGAGACGCTTGGACCCCTGACGGTCTGCAGCAGCGTGCGGGACAGCATGCTGTGGGAAGACGAAAAAGGCGCCGTGGTGGTGCAGTGGACGGCCGTGGGCGAGGGCCTTGTGGACTACAAGACCTATGCCAGACGCTTTGCGGAGCTGGCCCCGGGCGTGCCGTTGCAGGTGGAGACCATCTCCGGCTTTGCGCGTCCGTTTGCGGTCAAGGATGAGGAGTTTTGGAAAGTCTTTCCCGGGCATCGCGACACGCCAATGTATCAGGCCTGGCTGGACATGGCGAAGCGTGGGAAGAAAATCGATGCCTTCAAAGCGCCGGATGGTCCGGGGAAAAAGGACGCGGAGACCGCCTACCAGAAGGGCGAGGTGGAACGGAGCTTTGACTGGCTGCGCAAGAATGTGCTTTAGTCTGTCAGGGGACGCTCGAATCACACCAAAGCGTGAACAACGCACCTGGGCAAAAAAAGAGGCGTGGAGCCTGCGACAGCTCCCACGCCTGACGGTCATTTCATTCGTCCTCTTCTGTTGAAGTCGAGGATTGTCTTTGTGACCAACCATGATTCGTGGGAGGCGCACAAGGCGGATGTGCCGTCTTCAAAAAAAACTTTCCAGCGCCTTCACCCTCCCTTGCATGCGCTCCCTCAGGCCGGATGGCCGGACTCCGAGGGAGCGGCCATCACGGGTCAGCGGTCGCCCTTCTTGCTCTTGTCACCCACATAGCCTTCTTCCTTCTGGCTGCGGCTGTCGAGGTCATCGCGGATTTCCGGGCGGCGCTTGTTGCTGAAGCCTGTTCTGTTCTGACGGCTGATTTTGTTTCGGGTGCGTTTCATGGTTTTGCTTGTTTGCTACAGCCATGAGATCGTTGTTGCGGACCTGGACGGACCTGTGAAACGGCCCAGGGAAGCCACACGCAAAAGACGGCTCCCCTTCGAGGAGCCGCCTGGATGCAATGCAATGATGACCTGATGCAGATGGCAGGGCGCCGCCTCAGCCTGCCTCGGTCAGTTTTTCACCAGCCGCCTTGGCCTCCGCGATCTTCGCGGCACGCTCCGCCAGCTCGACGTGGAACTGCTCCGGCGCGGGGGCCTCGCCCAGGGTGCGGGCGCGGGCGAACCAGTCGGCAAAGATCTCGCCGTCTTTGCGCTCCTCTTTAAAGGCCTCCAGCAGCGCCTTCACCTTGCCAGGAAGCTCATCGCCAGTGACGGTCTTGAACTCAAGTCCGGCAAGACGGTCGCCACGGACGGAGCCGCCGACGAACATGGCCCACTTGTTGGGGGAGCGGCCCACGAAGCCAAAGTCGGCGTTGTACGGGCGGCCACAGCCGTTCGGGCAGCCGGTCATGCGGAAGAGAATGGGCTCGTCCGCGAGGCCCAGCTCCTTCAGGTAGCCGTCGATGGTGTCCATGAAGCCGGGGAGCGCGCGCTCGGACTCGCTGAGGGCGAGGCCGCAGGTCGGCAGCGCCACGCAGGCGTGGGCCACTTTTCGCGCGCGGGTGAAGCCCGCCTCGTCAGCGTGGACAACACCGTGCTTGGCCAGGATGGCGTTCACCGCCTCCTTCTGCTCCGGCGCGATGTCGGCGATGATCATGTTCGTGTTCGGCGTGACGATGAAGGGCAGGTCCAGCGCGGTGGCCAGTTCCGCGAAGGCGTCGCGATACTGCGGGCCGTTTTCCACATTCACGATGCGGCCCATGTTCACATAAACGGCGCAGTACAGCTTGCCGTCGCCCTGCTCATGCCAGCCGAGGTTGTCCTCAACAGTGTCGAAGTGCAGCGGCTTGGCCGGCTGCGTCTCGATGCCGGGC
>CAZPSQ010000020.1:0-41371 GCA_964588755.1 uncultured Prosthecobacter sp.
GTCACCTGGGATGCCAGCTCGCGGGTGCATGACACCTTTGTGCGGGTGTTTCCCCATGTGCTCAGCCTGCCCCATGTGCTGATCGGCAGCAATGAGCCGATCCCGTGGGATGCGGACACGCTGCGCCTGCGGCTGAACCACCTGGAGGTGCGCCACCACTTTGCCAGCGCGGGGGTGAACATTCCCGAATTGCTCGGGCCGTTTCTCGATCCCAGCACGCCAGCGCGGCTGTACGGTCCGGATTTTGATCGCACCGCGCTTAAAGACATCAACACCGACCTGTTTCCACGGGATGAGCTGGAACTTCCAGCGCTGTGGGGAAAGAAGTGAGTTTCTGTCCGGTGGCGGGCCTGGGCTGTGTCTCCCGGCTTTTGTGCTTCCAAAAAACAGATGGCATCCCTTTGTCGTGGGATGTTACACATCCATTTCCCAGGGGATAAAAATAGTTCTTGGGTAGGAAATGCGTGGTTAACAACTGTCCCAATGGGGCATGGGGTATTGCTAAGGTTAGGTCCTGTCTCTAGAAGCGTCCCGAGGGCGGGCTGTCACTGAATTTCCGACGGCCTGCCCTCCCGACAAACATGCAACGACGTAACACCACCCACTCCTCCCGAGACAAGCGCACCTCCTCCGTGGAAGCTTTGTCTGTGACCACGCTGCTCTGCGCCGCAGGCAGCCTTGCCGCCCAGACGCCTGCGGCAGCCCCCAAAAAGACTCCGGAAGGCTCCACCGCCGATCTCAAGGAGGTCGTGGTGGAGGCTGATGCGGAGATATACAAGGTGGACAAGCTGCAGTCTCCCAAGTTTACCGAGCCGCTGCGCGATGTGCCACAGACCATCACGGTGATCCCCAAGGCGGTCATTCAGGATCGCGGTGCCTTCAACCTGCGCGATGTCCTGCGCAACACCCCCGGCATCTCCATGCAGGCAGGGGAGGGCGCCACCGGCGGCGCCGCAGGCGACCTCATGAGCATCCGCGGCTTTTCCGCCTCCACAGACTGGTTCCTCGATGGCGTGCGTGACTACGGCTTCTACAACCGCGATCCCTTCAATGTGGAAGCGGTGGAAGTGACCAAGGGGCCGACCTCCGCCAACGCCGGACGCGGTGTGGCAGGTGGTGCCATCAACATGGTCTCCAAGATGGCGCACCTCGGTCGCGACAACCTGAGCACCTTCACCTACGGCACCGACAACCTGTATCGTGGCACCGTGGATGTGAACGAGCAGTTCGGCGAGCACACCGCCCTGCGTCTCAATGGCCTCTACCACAGCGCGGACACCCCCGGTCGTGACTTTGTGAACCAGGAACGCTGGGGCATCGCGGGCTCCCTGGCCCTGGGACTGGGCACAGACACCCGGTTCTTCTTGAACTACAACCACCTGACGGAGAACAACCTGCCGGACTATGGCCTGCCATTCGTCGCCAACGGCGGCGCCGGCGTGGGCAACCCTGGCTCCACGCCGCCAGTGAACTTCGACAACTTCTACGGCTCCCTGGGCCTGGACTACGAAGACACCCAGCACGACACCTTCTCGGCCATCTTTGAGCACGACTTTTCTGACAAGGTGCGCCTGCGCAACATCACGCGCTACAGCCGCACCCACCGCGACTCCCTGACCACAGCACCACGCTTTGTCGGCGCCACCACGACGATCCAGCGGAACCTCCAGGGATACCGCCTGACCAACGAGGCCTTCGTCAACCAGACCAACCTGAATGTGGACTTCGACACAGGCATCCTGAAGCATGCGCTGGTCACCGGTCTGGAATTTTCCTGGGAGCGCCAGCTAACCTCCCAAGGCAGCCGCAATGACACCAGCCGCACCACTCTGTATGATCCGGGCGTGCTGATCGCCCCGGGCACGGGTCCCGTGGCCATGCCTGCGGATGCGGAGGCACACATGGACACGGTCGCCTTCTACCTCTTCGACACCGTCAAGATCGGCCGGTTCTTCGAGGTCAATGCTGGCTTGCGCTACGACCACATCCAGGCGGACGGCCGCGCGTTCGGTGGCAATCCTGCCGTCTCGAACTCCGATGACCTCTTCAGTTGGAAGGCCGCCCTGGTCTTCAAGCCGGTGGAATACGGCAGCATCTACTTCGGCTACGGCACCTCCCAGAAGGCCGCGCTGGATGCCGTGTCTGCCTTCAGCCTCGGGCTTCCCACCCCGGCTCCGGCCGCAGGCATGGGCCGCCTGGATCCAGAAGAAACCCGCGCCTACGAGCTGGGCACCAAGTGGGACCTGTTCAAGGAGCGCCTGTCTGTGACTGCGGCCATCTTCCGCACGGAGAAAAACAACGCGCTGGTGCGTGACCCTGCCACCGGCAACGTGGAAGGACTCGGCGGCGAGCAGGTGGTGGACGGCATCGAGGTGGGCCTCGCCGGCAGCATCACGGAGAACTGGCAGGTTTTTGCCGGTTACTCCTGGATGAGCGGCCGCGTGACCGGCAACGGCAACCGCCCCAACGGCGTGCTGGCCAACGTCCCAGAAAGCTCCGGCAACCTGTGGACCACCTACAGCCTGCTGGACAAAAAGCTGCAGCTCGGTGTCGGCGTGCAGTACATGGATGACGTGCACCTGGGCCGCCTCAACAGCGTGGTGAACAACAACACCTTTGCCCCGGCGTACCTGATCTTCGACGCCATGGTCAGCTACCAGTTCACACCAAACTTCGGCCTGCGTCTGAACATCTACAACATTGGTGACGACCGCTATGTGGACCGCACGGGCGGCACCGTGAACCAGTTCGTTCCTGGCCCGGGGCGCTCCGTGGCGCTGACAGCCAGCGTGAAATTCTAAGCGGCCTTTTTGTTGAGGTCGTTTGGGAGCAGTGGCCGGGAGGGGATGTGGTGTCCCCTCCCGGCTTTTCCTTCACCTGCGGCCGGACGTTGCTACCAGTTGGCGTCGCCATTGACGATGGCATTGAGGTATTTGGCGCTGTCGTTCGTGCAGAGGCGCACCCACATTGGTTTGTGGTCGCTGAGCTGATAAGTGCGCCATTCCCGGCTGTAGTAAGTTTTGAGCGCGCTTTCAGTGTCCTTCCTTTTGCCGTTTGGGCTTTTCGCCACCTCGGCTTTGTAGAGAGGAAACTGGTCGGGGGTGAGCAGCTCCTCGAAGATCTCCAGCACGCCGGAGCCTGACTTGTCACCGGCGGCGGCATCCACGTATTCCAGCACGCCTGACCGCGCCTTGAAGGCGATCTGGTCGTAGTACTTCCCCCCAGCCACATTCGAAGGCCCCAGGCCTGCGGGAACCTTGAATCCTTCCTTGGTGAGGGCCTGCATCGTTTCATGCTCAGGATGCACGATGTTGAAGTCGCCCAGCAGAATGAGAGAACGAAACTCCTTCTCCGCCTCCGCGGAACGAGAGCCGAAGTATTTGGCGATCTGGCCGATCTCCTCAATGCGCTCCTCCAGCTTTGCCCCCGACTCCTCGCCATAAAACAGGTGTACCGTGCAGATTTCAAACCGGAACCAGCCCGCCTGGAACTTGGCCGTGAAGGGCGTGCGGCGGAACTGCTTGCCCGCGTACAGCTTGGACTCACCATCGGACGGCACGACCGCCCTGCTGACAAGCATGTCATTCGGCAGCACAATTTCGCCAGCGATGTTTTGAAAGCTCACCTTGCGTTTGTCGAACACATAGGTCAGTCGCTCACCGTTGCCGCCGATCTTTGAATCGGTCACGTCGGAGGCTATGAAGTCCCAGTTGTCACCCAGGATCGCCATCACCTGCTCCAGGTCGTAGAGTTCGTTCACCTCCTGCACGGCCACAAAGTCGAACCTTGAAATGATTTCGGCGATGTAAAAGAGACACTCTGGAAGGCGTGGGCCAAAGCCCCTGTTGTTTCGCTTTCCGAAATCACGGATGTTCCAGCTGGCAAGGAGCAGATTGTTTTCCGCGTCCTTCGACGGAATGGTCTTGTCGAGACGTTTGGACAGCTTCACCAGCCTTTCCGCGACGTGTTTCTGGCGGGCCTCAGGGATACGATGTTTGAGCAGATAGTACTTCATAGTTGCAAAAAATACGTAATTGAAACATTGGAATAATATCAGTGATCATGATGGATGGCAATAAGGTTTGCGATGATTGATTGACGAGGTGTCTGTCATGGAGTGGGCCGCCTTGTCGGCCCAGCTGCCTTGTTCGAGGCCGGGATTGAACCTCACCGGCTCTGCGTGCCAGCAGGCCTTCGTTGTTATGGGAGGGGATGTTTCCCCTCCATCTCTTCGACAGCATTGACGTGCGAGGAGACAGGGTTTCGGAGCAGCCGAATCAAAGCCGAAATGCAAAAGTATATCCGGGTTATCCTTGAAAAAGGGGGCGTCCGAAAGGGGGGAATGCAACCCTTTCGCTAATGAGAACATGTCTCATAAAATCAGCCATCACCCTCTTCTGAGCGCGTTGGGGAGCCGTTTAGAATTGGATTTCACCTTGTGTAAACCAATTGAAAATAAGTGTTTTAAATACTTCTCGAGAAGGTTGCGGTCAAAAAATGTACAAGATGAAAAAGTTGTCATTTTGAGTTTGACCAAAGATGAAATTGAGACTTAATCGCATCAGTTTTGATGAAAACGAATCTCATTATCATTGGAGAATCGATTTCCTCGGACACTCTCAACTCCATGCAAAAGCCATCCTCTTCCCGACTCCTGATGTCCTCCAAGCCTGCCTTGGAGGCTCTCTCCGTCACCACCCTGCTGTGCGCCGCAGGTAGCCTCGCCGCCCAGACTGCCCCCAGCAAGCCTGCCGACCCCAAGCCCGCGACCGACGCGCCAGCAGACATCCCAGAAGTGGTCGTGGAGGCCGATGCCGCCGTTTACAATGTGCAGCGCCTGCAGTCCCCGAAATACACCGAGCCGCTCCGCGATGTGCCGCAGACCATCACCGTGATCCCCAAGGCGGTGATCGAAGAGCGTGGTGCTTTCTCCCTGCGCGACGTGCTGCGCAACACCCCCGGCGTCTCCATGCAGGCAGGTGAAGGCGGCGGCGGTCTTGCCGGTGACAATCTTTCCATCCGCGGCTTCTCCTCCCGCAGCGACTTCTTCCTCGACGGCGTGCGCGACTACGGCGCCTACAACCGTGACCCCTTCAACACAGAGCAGGTGGAAGTGGCCAAAGGCCCCGGCTCCGCCACCGCAGGCCGTGGCACGACGGGTGGTTCCATCAACCTCTCCACCAAGCTGGCCAACCTGAAAAACTCCAATCTGGAGACCCTGACCGTCGGCACCGACCACCTCTACCGTGGCACGGTGGATGTGAACCAGAGCTTCAATGACCACACCGCCTTCCGTTTCAACGGCATGTACCACAGCGCCGACACCCCCGGCCGTGACGTCGTGGACCAGGAGCGCTGGGGCATCGCCGCCTCCCTCGCCTTCGGCCTGGGCACCGACACCCGCCTGTTCGTCAACTACCAGCACATGGTGGAGGACAACATTCCGGAATACGGCATTCCCTGGCTGGGCAGCAGCACCGCCGTCAATCCGGCCTACCAGAACAATCTCGGCATCGCCCCTCCGGTGAGCTTTGACAACTTCTACGGCCGTGCCACCACGGACTTCGAAGACGTGGTCAACGACATGTTCACCGTCATCCTGGAGCATGACTTCACGGACAAGATCAAGCTGCGCAACCTCACCCGCTTCGGCCGTACCACGCGCAACCAGGCCATCACCGCGCCGCGCTTCACCAACGTGAACTCGGCCGTGGACTCCGTCAGCCAGCAGGTGAACCGCCAGCTCCAGTTGCGCAAGATGGTCAACGAAGTCTGGTCCAACCAGACGAACCTGACCGCCGAGTTCAAGACCTGGGGCCTTAGCCACGCGCTGGTGACCGGTTTTGAAATCGCCATGGAGCGCCAGCTCAACACCAACGGCGCTGGTGTGGTGTCTGTGACGGACATCTTCTCTCCGAATCCTTACGATTCACAGACCACCACCCCGCACCTGCCAGGCTTCGCGGAGACCCATGTGGACACTCTCTCCGCCTACCTCTTCGACACGATCTCCATCACCAAGTGGCTGGAAATCAACGGCGGCATCCGCTACGACCATGTCGAATCTGACGTGCGTGGCGCTGGCGGCAGCCAGGGCTTCAGCCGCCAGGATGACCTGGTGAGCTACCGCGCAGGCATCGTGCTCAAGCCCGTGGAATACGGCAGCATCTATTTCGGCTACGGCACCTCCTTGCAGCCTTCCGTGGACGGCAACACCGGCCTGGGCCTGACCGGCACCCTGGCTGGCGCCGATCCGGAAGAATCCGAGAGCTTCGAGCTCGGCACCAAGTGGGACCTCCTCAACGAGCGTCTGTCCATCAGCGCCGCCCTCTTCCGCACCAACAAGCTGAACGCCCGCACCACGGACGTTGGTGGCAACACCGTGCTTGCAGGTGACCAGGTCGTTGAAGGCTTCGAGTTTGGCATCGCTGGTCAGCTGACCAAGCAGTGGCAGATCTTCGCCGGCTACGCCTACATGCGCAGCGAGACGACCGCTTCTGGCAACGCCTTGGAGCTCGCGCAGATGCTGGGCAACACGCCAGAGCACTCCTTCAACCTGTGGACCACCTACAACCTCTTCAATGAGCGCCTCCAGATCGGCGGCGGCCTCCAGTTTGTGGGCGACCGCAAAAACGGCAATGGTGCCGCTGCCCGCACCGCCCCGGCCTACTTCCTGGTGGATGCCATGGTCGCCTACAAGTTCACCGAGAAGTTCAGCCTCCGTCTGAACCTCTACAACCTGGGTGACGAGCGTTACATCGACCGCGTCGGTGGTGGCCACTTCATTCCGGGGGCTGGCCGCTCCGCCGCGCTGACCGCCAGCTTCAAGTTCTAAACAGCGGCTTCGCTGTTTGGGAGTAGCAAAGTGCCGGGAGGCGGTGTGGTGCCGCCTCCTGGTTTCTCAAAAAACGAAAAAGGATACATGGGGGTAAATAATTGATAATGAATGACTAAATCAGTGCAGGAAAGGGGTGGTTTCACTCGGTCGCCGAAAATGAAAAAACCGTTATTTTAGAATTGACGGTTGCTGAAACTGAGACTTAATCGCAGCCTATTCGCTGAAAACGAATCTCAATAGCATTTGCTAGACGGTTTTCGCGGACGTCCCAACCTCATGCAAAAGCCATCCTCCTCCCGACTTCTGACATCCTCCAAGCCTGGCTTGGAAGGCCTGTCTGTAACCACCCTGCTGTGCGCCGCAGGCAGCCTTGCCGCCCAGACCGCCCCGACCAAGCCCGCCAGCCCGAATCCGGCTGAAGGAGGCACCGCAGACATTCCTGAAGTGGTCGTGGAGGCCGAAGCCGCTGTTTACAATGTGCAGCGCCTGCAATCCCCAAAATACACCGAGCCGCTGCGCGACGTTCCGCAGACCATTACGGTGATCCCCAAAGCCATCATTGAAGAGCGTGGCGCCTTCTCCCTGCGCGACGTGCTGCGCAACACCCCCGGCGTCTCCATGCAGGCAGGGGAGGGCGGCGGTGGTCTTGCGGGCGACAGCCTCTCCATCCGCGGCTTCTCCTCCCGCAACGACTTCTTCCTCGACGGCGTGCGCGACTACGGTGCCTACAACCGTGACCCCTTCAACACAGAGCAGGTGGAAGTGGTGAAAGGCCCATCCTCCGCCACCGCAGGCCGTGGATCCACCGGTGGTTCCATCAACCTGTCCACCAAGCTGGCCAGCCTGCAGGACTCCAACCTCAGCACGTTGACCTACGGCACGGACAATCTCTACCGCGGCACGGTGGACGTGAACCAGTCCTTCAACGACCATGCGGCCCTGCGTTTGAACGGCATGTTCCACAGCCAGGACACCCCCGGCCGTGACGTCGTGGACCAGGAGCGCTGGGGCCTTGCCGCCTCCCTCGCCTTTGGCCTGGGCACGGACACCCGTCTGTTCGTCAACTACCAGCACATGACGGAGGACAACATTCCGGACTACGGCATTCCATGGGTGCCGACCACGCAGACCAACCCGCAGTTCCAGAACAGCCTCGGCGGTATTCCCCCGGTCAACTTCAACAACTTCTACGGCCGTGTGGGCGTGGATTTTGAGGAAGTGCAGAACGACATGTTCACCGTCATCCTGGAGCATGACTTCACGGACAAGATCAAGCTGCGCAACCTCACCCGCTTTGGCCGCACGCATCGCGACAACCTGATCACCGCGCCCCGCTTTGCCACCCCGGCCGGCAACAACACCCAGAACCAGGTCATCAACCGCCAGATCCAGCGCCGCGAGATGAGCAGCGAGGTGTGGTCCAACCAGACCAACCTGACTGCCGAGTTCAACACCGGCGCGCTGAAGCACACGCTGGTGACCGGCCTGGAATTCGCCTACGAGCGCCAGACCACCGCCACCCAGGTCGCCGGCTTCCCCATCACCTCCACCACAGACATCTTCAGCCCGGATCCGAACGCCCCAGGCACGGCCAACCCCGGCATGCAGCCGGAGGCAGAGTCCCATGTGGACACCATCTCCGCCTACCTGTTCGACACCATCCGTCTGAACAGGTTCTTCGAGGTCAATGGCGGCCTCCGCTATGACCACGTCGAGTCCGAAGCCCGTCCTAACGGCGGTGGCACCGGCTTTGGCCGTCAGGACGACTTGGTGAGCTACAAGGCTGGCCTGGTGTTCAAGCCTGTGGAATACGGCAGCATCTACTTTGGCTACGGCACCTCCTTTAATGCCACAGTTGACGGCAACGTGGGCCTGGGCCTGACCAACCAGACAGGCAATGTGGGTCCTGAAGAAAACCGCAGCTACGAGCTCGGCACAAAGTGGGATCTCCTCGAGGAGCGTCTCTCCCTCTCGGCCGCCCTCTTCCGCACGGAGCGCACCAACGCCCGCACCACAGACCTTGCTGGTCTGCCAGTGCTGGCGGGCGACCAGATTGTGCAGGGCTTTGAGTTCGGCGTTGCCGGTCAGATCACCAAACAGTGGCAGGTCTTTGCAGGCTACGCCTTCATGGAGAGCGAGACAAAAGCCTCCGGTGTCGCCGCAGAACTGGGCCAGTCCCTGGGCAATGCGCCTGAGCACTCCGCCAACCTGTGGACCACCTACAACCTCCTTAATGAGAAGCTGCAGCTCGGTGGCGGTTTCCAGTTCGTGGGGGACCGCTTCAACAACAACGGCGCCGGCGGCTCTCGTATCGCCCCCGCGTATTGGACAGTGGACGCCACCGTCGCCTACAAATTCTCCGACAAATTCAGCCTGCGTCTTAACCTCTACAACTTGGCGGACGAGCGTTACGTGGACCGTGTGGGTGGTGGGCACTTCGTCCCGGGTGCCGGCCGCTCCGCCGCGCTGACCGCCAGCATCAAGTTCTAAAATTGACCTTGTAAGCAATCATTGGGAGGCCGTGTTTGCACGGCCTCCTTTCTTTGTTAAAAGCCTTTCGACTCCCTCAAAAAAAACTTCTCCTTCTCTTCCTCTTGCTCCTCCTCCCCGTGGGTTGGAACGTCGAAAGTCCCCATTTCTGGGAGGACGGGAAGGATGCCCAACATCCGATCTCATGCTCATCACCATCCCCGACGTCCTCACTCCTGAACAAGTCTCCCATGCGCGCCGTCTCTTTGATGCGGCTGAGTGGGTGGACGGGAAGGGGACCACGGGCTACCAGTCCGCCAAGTCCAAGGACAACATGCAGCTGCCGGTGGACAGCCCCGCCGCGCGCGAGGTGGGGGACATGATCCTGCAGGCACTGGGAAAAAACGCCCTCTTCATGGCCGCCGCGCTGCCGCTGCGCATCCTGCCGCCCATGTTCAACCGCTACTCCGGCGGCCAGTCCTTTGGCACCCATGTGGACAACGCCATCCGCCAGATCCCCGGCACGCCGCTGCGCATCCGCACCGACCTGAGCATGACCCTGTTCTTCGCCGGACCGGAGGAGTATGACGGGGGTGAGCTGTGCGTGGAGGATGTGTATGGCATCAAAAAAGTAAAGCTGCCCGCCGGGCACATGGTGCTCTACCCCTCCACCAGCCTGCATCATGTGACGCCGGTCACACGTGGCGCCCGCCTGTGCTCCTTCTTCTGGCTGCAGAGCATGATTCGCGACAACGGGCAGCGCTCCCTGTTGTTCGACCTCGACCTCTCCATCCAGCGCCTCGGTGGCGAGCTGGCCGGAAATCCCGTGGCGGAAAAGACCGCCGTGCAGCTCACCGGCGTGTATCACAACCTGCTCCGCCAATGGGCGGAGATGTGATGCGCGTCCAAATCAAAAAAAGAACGCAGCGCGGTGCAACCCGACGCCGCGCTCATGGTTCAGTCGTCCCTCCCGATACAATCCCCCTCAATGCATCTCACGTTCCATCGCACCGTTTTCTGGGCCCACCTCATTGCCGGCATCCTCGCGGGCATCGTCATTCTGTCCATGGCCGTGACCGGCCTCATGATATCCTATGAGACACAGATCATGGACTGGGCCAACCGTGGCATGCGCGTGACACCGCCGGCCAACGCCGTGCGTCTGGATGTGGAAGCCCTGGTGGCCAAGGTCAAGGAGACGAAGCCGGACCTCAACCCCGGCGGCATCACCTGGAAGGCGGACCCTGCCATGCCGGTCACGCTGAGCGTGGGCCGTGAAGGCACCTTCTATGCGAACCCCTACACAGGTGAGTATTTGGGCGAGCAAAACCATGCCGTGCATGACTTCTTCCACGCGGCCACAGACTGGCACCGCTTCCTCACCGGCACCGGCTTGCCGCGCGAGGTTGGCAAAGCCATCACCGGTGCGGGCTGCCTGATCTTTGGCATCCTCCTCATCTCAGGCATCTACCTGTGGTGGCCGAAGCACTGGCGCTGGGTGAATGTGAAGGCCGTCACGCTTTTCAACCGCAAGCTCAAAGGACGCGCCCGTGACTGGAACTGGCACAACGTCTTCGGTTTCTGGACGTCGTTCCCCATGCTGCTCATCATCCTGACCGGACTCATCATCTCCTACACCTGGGCAAACAACCTTGTGTACACTTTGACCGGCAACGTGCCGCCGCCGCCGCGTCAGCGTGGCCCTGGCGGCCCCCCAGGAGGTCCGGGCGGCCCTGGCGGAGCGGGTGGTGGAATGCGCGAAGGTGGCGGGCCCCGTGGCGAAGGCGCCGCCCGTCAGGGGGGGGATCCACGCCCAGAAGGTGTGGCACGTGAAGGTGGCCCGCGTGGCGGTGGCGAAGGTGCGCCTCGCGGCGAAGGCAGAGTGGCTGACAATGCAGGCGGTGAAGGGCGCGGCCCACGTGCCGAAGGCGCAGCGCGTGAGGGCGGTCCCCGTGGCGGCGAGGGTGAAGCACGCATGGCCGGCAATGCAGGCGGCGAAGGGCGCGGTCCACGTGCCGAAGGTGCGGCGCGCGAGGGTGGCCCCCGTGGTGAAGGTGCTCCACGTGGTGAAGGTGGCGGTGGTGGCTTTGGCCGCCCCTCGGGACCCCCTCCGTCCTTGGCCGGGCTTGAGCCATTGCTCGCCCAGGCGCGGCAGCAGGTGCCAGACTGGGCCAGCCTGAGCCTCCGCATGCCCATGAAGCCGGGTGATCCGTTCCCTATCATGGTGGACCGTGGCGGCCGTGGGGAGGTGCATCGCCGCACCATGCTGAATCTGGACGTGGCACAGGGCAAGGTTCTGCCCAGTGCGGACGACTTGAGCCAGCAAAACCTGGGCCGCAGGCTGCGCATGTATGCGCGCTACCTGCACACAGGGGAACTTTTTGGCGTCGTGGGCCAGACGATCGCGGCATTGTGCTCGGTGGCCGCCATCATGCTGGTGTGGACCGGCTTCGCCCTGGCCTGGCGGCGCTTCTTCAAAAAGAAGAAAGCAGCGGCTGAGACGGCAGCCTGAGAATCATGGAGTGCGGACGATTCGTCCGCCTTGGGTGAGGATGGGATGGTTGGGCGGGGATTCGCCGCCCCTCCAGGGCCCATCTGCCGCGCTTGACCTTCCTGTCCGGCGCATGGAGGTTCCCGGCGCACCACCCCAGCCATGAAAATCCTCCCCCTGTCCCTCATGCTTCTGCTCGGCGCGGCTCTGTCCGGCCTCGCAGGTGATCCAGCCCCGACCGGAGCGCCGGCAGCGAAAGAGATCGTTCTCTTCGACGGCAAGTCTCTGGACGACTGGGAAACCGTGGATTGCGGCGGCAGTGGCGTGGTGGAGCTGGAAGGCGGGCTCATGATCATCAACCAGGGGGACAGTGTCAGCGGGGTGGTGTACAAAAAGGCGGCCTCGCTTCCGCTGACGAATTATGAGATCACCCTGGAGGCCAAACGCCTGCAAGGGGTGGACTTCTTTGTGGGCCTGACGGTCCCCGTGGGCAGCCTCAAAAACTGCGCCACGCTGGTGTGCGGTGGCTGGGGCGGCAGCGTCACCGGCATCTCCTCCATCGAGCAGCTGGACGCGTCGGAGAACAACACCACCACCTACCAGCGCTATGAGGATGACAAGTGGTACACCGTGAAGCTGCGCGTGACACCGGACAACCTCAGCGCCTGGATTGGTGATAAGCAGATCGTGGACGAGGACATCAGGGAAAAGAAAATCAGTGTCCGGCCCGGCCCCATCGAAAGCTACCTGCCGCTGTCGCTCACAACTTTCAACACCACCTCGGCCATCCGGAATGTGAAGCTCACGCCGGTCGTGGAGAAGAAGTGAAGTCAGTTGCGATGATGCCTCGCAGCCTCCTCATTTTGCGCACTGCGGTCGTGGCGGCCTGTGTGGTCTCCGCCTCCTGCGGCAGCGCGCTGCGCACCATTCAGGACGCGCGCACGGAGACACGCCTCTCCGCCGGGGAGAAGCGCCGCATGGCCGGCGTGCTGCAGGACATGGCCTCGGGCTGGGACGGCATGCGGCGCGGAAAGGCCGCGCAAAGGCGTGAGGCCCAGAACCGCTACACCGCCGCGCTGGACCGCCTGCTGCGGGAGTGGGATGACGCGCAAAGCCCGCGCTACTGGAGCAGCGGCACCGTGTTTGCAGATGGCAGGAGCGCCTTCACCATCGGCTTTGAAACCCAGCCCGGCCAGAAGCACCAGGAGGTGCCGCCGCCGCTCATTGACGACATCGTTCTGCCGCGCCGCGTGAAGTCACGGCTGGAGGACACCCTGGCGCACCGCACGGGCGTCGGCGTGCCCTTCGTGGGTCACGTGCGCCGCACCAAAACAGCACGCAGGGAGCAGCCCTTTCTGCCGCCGAATGGTGGCAACTACACCCTGACGGCCGTCATGGAGTTTGGCGACCCGCCCGCCGACCCGGCCACGCCCCGCGCCTGCCGCATCCGTTTTCACAACGCGCTGAATGTGGACACCGTCACGGTGAACCACGACGAGCGCCAGTTGGCCGCGAACTTCACCGCGTCGAAGAACCTCGCCCTGGCGCGCAGATCTTTGGGGCCGTTCTCCTTCCTGGGCCTGCTGTACCCGGAGCGCACCATGGGCGAGTGCCAGCTCTACATGATGGATTTCTACGACCCGAACCGCATCCCGGTGGTCTTCGTGCATGGGCTCATGTCCGACCCGCACATCTGGCTGAACGTGGTGAACGCCATCAGCGCGGACAAGCAGCTGCGCGCCGCCTACCAGCCCTGGTATTTCCTCTATCCCACCGCGCTGGGCATCCCCACCAGCAGCGCCTGCCTGCGTGACTCGCTGCGGCAGGCCATCCAGCATGTGGACCCGGAGCAGGACGACGCCGGGCTGAAGAACATGGTGCTGGTGGGGCACAGCATGGGCGGGCTGGTCAGCCGCATGCAGGTCATCGACCCCAAGGACACCATGTGCACCGCCATCCTGGGCACGACGCCGGACAAGATGCGCGTGTCGGAGGCGGTGGCGCAGAGGCTGCGGCACAACCTCATGTTCAAGCCGCAGCCTGATGTGAAGCGTCTCGTCTTCATCGCCACTCCGCATCGAGGCAGTGATGTGGCCAGTCTCAACATCGTGAAGAAGCTCGCCTCTCTCATCCGTCTCCCGGTGGACACCCTCAAGATGTCGCAGGAGCTCCTCGCCGGGAACACCGACGCCATCGATTCCGACATCCGCGACTGGGGCGTGTACGGCTTCCTCAGCCTGGGCATGCTCTCACCAAAGCACCCGTTTTACAAAGGCCTGAACGCGCTGCCCATCCCGGCGGTGCATCATTCCATCATCGGTGACAACGGCAAAGGCAACTCGCCCGACAGCACCGACCGCGTGGTGCCCTACTGGAGCTCCCACCTGGACACGGCAAAGTCGGAAAAAATCGTGCCCTACTGGCATGGCTGCGTGGAGAAGCAGGAGACCGTGCATGAGGTCATCCGCATCCTGCGCGAGCATCTTCGCGAGAATGGAACGGCGCGGAAGCAGCGTAAGTGAGTGATGCGTTTTGGCATCTCTCTTTCCCTCCTCACCACTGTCGTCGTTTCCCTCTCCGCTGCGGAGCCACCGAACACCCAGGTTCCGGCGGAGTTCGCGGACCAGCTTTCGCCCGGAAAATCACCCCTGGTCTTCAATGACGGGACGCCGGTAAAGAATGCCGCCGACTGGCCGCGCCGCAGGGCGGAGATCCTGGCGGACTGGCACGGCATCATGGGTGAATGGCCGCCGCTGATTGAAAAGCCGAAGATCGAGGTGCTGGAGACGGCCTCGCGTGGCGAGGGCATCTCGCAGCAGAAGATCCGCATCCAGATAGCCCCTGGGCAGACTGGGGAAGGCTACCTCCTGCTGCCTTCCGGCCGTGCTCCACATCCGGCGGTGTTTGTGCCGTTCTACGATCCTGAAACCAGCGCGGGGCTGGGTGGGAAACCGCTGCGCGACTTTGCCTGGCAGCTCGCCCGCCGTGGATTTGTCGCGCTGTGCATCGGCTCTCCCGGCGGCGATGCGCGCAAGCCCGTGTTAAGCCAAGGCGCGCAGTGCCAGCCGCTCTCCTACCTCGGCTACATTTGCGCCAACATGTGGAACGCCCTCGCCTCCCTCCCCGACGTGGACTCCAGACGCATCGGCATCGTCGGCCACTCCTACGGCGGCAAGTGGTCCATGTTTGGCTCCTGCCTGTGGGACAAATACGCCTGCGCCGTGTGGAGTGATTGCGGCGTCGTCTTTGATGAGACGCGCCAGAGCATCAACTACCAGGAGCCATGGTATCTCGGCCTCGATCCCGCCATGACCCGCAAGCCCGGCCTCGTCACCGCCGAAAACCCGCGCACTGGCGCCTACAAGGTGCTCATCGAAAAAGGCCACAACCTTCAGGAGCTGGAAGCCCTCATGGCCCCGCGCCCCTTCCTCGTCTCCGGCGGCATTGAGGACCCGCCGAAGCGCTGGGCCGTGCTGAATCACGCCATCGCCGTGAACAAGCTGCTCGGCGTGACCGGCCGCGTCGCCATGACGAACCGCGAGAAGCACGATCCCAATGAGGAGTCCAACGCCGCCATTTATGCGTTCTTTGAGCATTGGTTGAAGCCAGGAACCTAGCCTCGTTCCTGCGGAGCAAGGGGCCCCGCCCGGCGATGAGGTTGTGCCCCCCCCCCGGTTCCTACTGGGGCCGGTCAGCCTCACCGCACCAATTGAAACTCCGGCAGCATGCACACCGCCCACAGCAGATCCTCCACACCTTGCTGTGTGGGCTTCTCCCCGATCAGTTCTCTCGCCGTCGTCAGCTCCGCCGCGCTGGGGGCGCGTGACAGCGCGTGACGATACAGCGGCGTGATCAAATCACCCTTCGCATTCGCCATCCGCTTCGCCGCACCCTTGGCAATCATGCTCGCCAGCACGTTCCCGTTCGCCAGATCGATGGCCTCCAGCGTGGTGAGGTCATTCGGCCGTGTGGAGACGATCTGGTCGCGGTTCGGCCGGCCGAGCGTGCGCATGAGGAAGTCCGCCTTCAGCAGGGAGGCGCGCACCATGCGGCCGGCGGAGGCAGCCCCCTGGGCCAGCAGCGTGGGGGCCTGGGCCTTGATGACCTTGTCCCAGGAGGGATGGGGTGCAAGCACCGTCACAGGCTTCCAGTCCTTCCTCTCGAAGGCTCCGAGGCGGCCTTCCTTGGTGATGGGCACTTTGGCGTTCCATTGCCATGTCTCGTCGCTGCGGATCACGGTTTCCGCGCCTGCCTCATCACGAATGCGGGCATCGAAGAAAAACCCCGCCACGTTGGGTCGTGCCCCCGCGTTCGTGGCGATGACGGTGATGTTGTTCGGCCCCTGCTTCAGCGCGGTTTGCAGCGGCACGGCGGACAGCTTCGTCCAGTCGTCCCCCTCGCTGATGCGGCGGTTGTTCACGAACAGGATGAAGCCGTTGTCACACGTCACCACTGCGCTGGCGCTGGCAGGGTCAGCGTCCAGCTTGAAAGTCTTGCGCAGGGTGATGCTCTCGCCTGCGGCAGGCGTGCTTCCCGGCTGCGCGCTGTCTCCCCAGATCCACTGGCCCTGCACGCTGATGTTCCTGGCCAGCGCGGGGTCCACCTTGCCGCGCAGCACGCTGGCGTCCATTTTCACCGGCGCGGCCCCGGTGAGCTGCCACACCGCATCTACAAACTGCTCCGCCGTCATGCGCCGCGCGCGCGGCCCGGCATAGGTGTAGCCGTGGTCGTCCACCTCCTGGGTCACCACCTGGGACTGCGCCTGATACGCCTCCGAACTGGCGATGTGCGCCAGCGTCTTTCGCAGGTCGTGCCCGTTCTCCGCCAGGAAGGTGGCCAGGTGGTCCAGCAGGTCCGCATTCCACGGCTCCGTCTGCATCGCATCCACCGGATGCACAATGCCATGTCCCATCAGCCGGTGCCACAGGCGGTTCACGATGGTGCGCGTGGTGCGCCCGTTCTTCGGGTGCGTCATCAGCTCCGCGAGCCGCTTCAGCCGCGCCGCAGGCGGCTGCTTCGCATCGATCTGGCCGATCTCGGGAAACAGCCACGCCGCAGTGGCGGTCTGGCCAATGGGCTTGTCACAGCGGTGAATCTCCAGCGGCTTCTCCGCATAGATGGCGGCCAGCCCGTACGCCTCGCTCAGCTTCCAGCGGTCAATGAAGCTGTCGTGGCAGGACGCGCACTTCATGTTGATGCCAAGGAAAGACTGCGAGACGCTCTGCGCGAACTGGATCTCCACCGTCTGCCCCGCGCTCACGTCGCCCCGCCACTTGATCCCGTCGATGAATCCGCGGCTCTCGCCATTCGGCGGCGCGATCAGTTCGCGCACGAACTGGTCGAAGGGCTTGTTCGTGATCAGCGCCTGATACAGCCAGTTGCTGATCTGCTTCCGCCCGCCGGTGATGAATCCTGTGCCCCCGTAGTCATTGCGCAGCAGGTCGTTCCAAAACGTCAGCCAGTGCTCCGTGTAGTCGATGTCGCGCTCCAGCAGCGCTTCGATGAGCCTGGCCCGGTCCGGGTTCTTTTCAAACTCGCCCAGCTCCTTCTCCGTGGGCAGCATGCCAATGAGGTCGAGATACGCGCGGCGCAGGAAGGTGGCATCATTCGCACGCTTGGGCAGCGGCTGTTTCTTCGCGGTCAGGTAGGTGTCCAGAATGCGGTCGATGGGATGCATGCGTCCGCCGGTGGCCGCAGGCAGGGCAGGGGAGCGCGGCAGCAGCGGCGGCTCATACGCAGGCTTCTTGAAGGCGAACCCCTCCTCCCACGCCATGCCGGAGTCGATCCACCCCTTCATCAGCGTGATCTGCTCCGGCGGCACGCGCTTGCCCTTCGGCGGCATCTGGTCGTCGGGATCGGTGGACAGCATCGCCTGGATCAGCGGACTCTCCGCGCCCTTGCCCGTGATGACCACGGGTCCGTTCTCGCTGCCGCCCATCAGGGACTCGCGGTCGTTGAAGGAGAAGCCGCCTTTCTTCTTGTCCCCCGCATGGCACTCCGCGCAGTGCTCCCGCAGGATCGGCACGATCTGGTGGGCAAAGTCCACCCCCGAGGCAGGTGAAAAGTGAGCAGTGAGAAGTGATAGGAGGACAAGGCGGCGCATGCGCATTCGAGTAGGACTCAACTCTCGAACGGTGCTGGCGGGGGCGTTCTCGCGGCGGAGATGAGATCAGCCCCCTCCGGCGCCCGGCGACCGGTCGCGCCTTGATCTGGAAGATTGGGAGTACCGCTGGCCCATTGACCTGCGGAACGAGCGTCCCCTGATCCACGCCACGTCCTGGGCAGGCGCGGGAGCCAGGAGACGTCTGCTACAGCCGAATACAGCAGCCGTACTTTCCCAGGTGCTCGCTGGCAGGTGTCTGGAGTACTGCTGGCCCATTGGCCTGCGGAACGAGCGTCCCCTGATCCACGCCACGCCCTGGGCAGGCGCGGGAGCCACAAGACGCCCGCTACAGCCGAATGCGGCAGCCGTACTTTAGCCCTCTCGCTGCCGCACTCTCCAGCGGGTTCCCAGTGGTCAGCTTGGAGATTTAGTGTCGCGCCCCCACCGGTCATCCACATGGCGGGGGAGGTTAGGACTTCTTGGCTGGCGGCACCACAGGGCCGGTCCCCTGCGGGCGGCTGGTGCGTGGCTTTTCGATTTTCGTGGCCGATGCCGGAAGCTCGAAGGGGATGATCTTCTCATCCGTCAGCACCTTGAGGCGCAGGTCCTTGATCTGCACCGTGTTGGCATTGCCCTTGTGAAGCTGGATGGCCACAAGGCCCTCAAGCGCACGCTTCTTCTCGTCGTGATCCGTCAGCTCGGAAGTCGTCTTGCCATTGATCTGGTGGATAAGGTGGTTCCCACGCGCGATGATGGTGTACTCATTCCACTGGCTCACATCCACCTTCACCGGCTCATGCTCGGAGAGCTGCCACAGCACGCCCGCAGGGTCGAGCAGCACGTTCTTGCCATTGAGGCCAAAGATGCCGCGCCCGCGCTCCTCATACGTCATGCCGGTGTGCTCGATGGCGGGGTGGACATCGCTTTGATAACCTGTGATGACCCACGGTGCCACCTCCGGCACCTCCCGGCTGCGGTACTGGATGCCGCTGTTGTTGTCGCCCTGGACACGCACCGTGGCGCGCAGTTCAAAGTCCTTCACCATGCCGCCGCGCCAGATGAGGAAGGAGTTGTTCGCCATCGCGTCCGGCCCCGCGCAGGTGCCAGTCACGATGCCGTCCTCCACCTTCCACAGCTTCGGGTCCCCATCCCAGCCGGCGAGGTCTTTGCCATTGAAGAGAGCGGTGAAGCCGTTGTCGGCTGAAAAAGCGGCGGTGCTGAGGAACAGGGATGCGAGCAGGAGTTTCATGAACGGGTGGGATAAGGAGGGAAAGAAACATTCCGAAGCTCCTCAATCATGCAATGAATGAAAAGCGCAGCGCTGGACGAGCGCCGCAGGCTCGTTAGCATCGCCGCCATGGAGCAAACCAACTGGACAGACAAGATTGTGATCGTCACCGGCGGCGCGGGTGGCATGGGGCAGGCGGCGGCAAGGCGTTTCGCGGAGGCCGGGGCCAGGACCTTTATCTTCGGCCGCACGCTGGACTCCCTGCGGGAGACGGCCACGCTTTCCCCAAACATTGTCCCCGTTGTCTGCGATGTTTCTGATGCCGCCAGCGTGGCCGCCGCGCTCGAAACGGTGCTCCAGCACGGCACGCCGCACGCGCTCATCCACACGGCCGGCATCAACACCCCGGACCGCTTCATGGCCCACGCCGACCCGGCGCGCATCGCCAGCGGTGAGACGTGGCAGAAGGTCATGGACATCAATGTGCTGGGCGTGGTGAACATGATCCAGGCCGTGGCCAAGCCCATGGCGGCCAATGGCGGCGGCAAGATCGTCGTCGTCTCCTCCACCGCAGGCCATGGTTTTGATTCCTATGCCGGCGTGCCCTACACTGCCAGCAAGTGGGCGGTGCATGGTCTGCTCTTCACCGCCCGCGCGCAGCTCAATGCCCACGGCATCGTGCTTTCCGAATATGCGCCGGGCGAGGCCAACACCCCCATCGTGGACAAACGCCCCGTGCTGCCCACGCCGGAGCATCGGGGGGCCATGATCCAGACCAGCGACTGTGCCGAGGCTCTCTTCTTCATCGCCTCCCAGGCCCACAGCATGAGCGTCATCCAGCTTCCCGCCTACCAGCCCTTTGGCGGCATGCCGCCGGCCATCACCGCGCCCTGGCTGGCCGGGTTGAACATCGCACCTGCCGCCACCACGACCCACCGTCCTTGAGGCACGGTCGCGCTTTCACCGCGCGTCGCCGCCACCCTTTCACCCGTTCGCCGCCACATTTCCATTTGCCCCGGTCGCCCAGGGCGTTTAAAGCTCGCCCCATGGCGGGAGGCACCCTTCGCGGAGCCTCCCGTTTTCTTTATATCCGTTCGCAGAAGCAGGGAAGGCCGTGAGAACCGGCCACAGTGGCGCTGCGGTATCGGGTCACAAACCTCCATTCGTGGGCTTCAAAAAAAAGCGCGCGGAGCAAAGCCAATCGGGGAGCAATCCCAGGGTGAAGGCGGAGGCGAGGAGCAGCAGGACATGTCGTGCCTCACATGAGGCACGCACACACACCTGCGGCGCAAACCCGGAGTCCGAACATCTCGCTGCGAACATGTCGCCCGACCCGCCAGGTGGCGGTGCGCGGGTGATTTCATCGAACCAATGAAACATCGCAAACACACATGTTCCTCCACACCTCCCGTGGCCGCAGCCTCACGCTGACGGCCGTCCTCTTTGGCAGCCTCAGCCTGCTGAACGCGCAAACGCCAAAAAAGCCGTCCGCCCAGGACGAGACAAAGAAAGACACGCCCGCAGAGGCTTCCTCCTCCCCCACGACCACCGCCGTTATGGATGAGATCGTCGTCTCGGCGACGAAGACCGAAACGGAACGCTGGCGCACGGCCAGCAGCATCACCGTCATCGACCGTGAGGAGATCGAGCAGAAGCAGTTTCGCCTCCTGCCGGAGGCCCTCAGCCAGGTGCCCGGTCTGGTGATCACCGATGGCGGCTCCCCCGGCACACTGGCCGGCGTTTTCATGCGTGGCAACCGCACCCAGCAGACCGCCGTCATGATCAATGGCAGGCCCATCCCGGCCAATGCCGCAGGCTCCTTCAACATCGAGAGCATGGGCACCGACAATGTCGAGCGTATCGAGGTGCTGCGCGGCCCGGCTGCCAGCATCCATGGCGGCCGCACCATCGGCGGTGTCATCAACATCATCACCCGCACCGGCCAGGGCTTGGTGAAGCCGGAGCACTCCCTGTTCTTTGAGACCGGCAGCTATGGCACCTTTCGCGAGGGTGCGGCCTCCCGTGGTGCCATCGGCGCGTTTGACTGGTCCATCGACCTGACACGCACAGACATCCAGGGGCAGCGCCTCAACAGCCGCTTTGAGCACAGCGCGGCCTCCGGCAGCTTCGGCTGGCAGATCGCCGACACGCTGCGCTTTGACCTCGACTGGCGCTACTACAATGCCGAGGTGGGCGTCCCCGGCGCGGCCATCGGCTTCGGCGCCAATGATCCGAACGACCGCATGCTGACAGAGTTCTGGAGCCTCAGCCCCCGCCTTGTGTGGCAGCCGAACGACCAGTGGACGCACAGCCTCACCTACCAGTATGGGAACTTCCGCCAGACGGCGAACAACTTCCTCTTCACCCCGGACAACCGCATCACCTCCCGCAACCATTACTGGGAGTATCAGACCATCTTCAAGGCCACGGACAAATGGACGCTGACCGCCGGCACCACATTGCAGGACATCAGCTTCAACCGCTGGAACAACGGCCTGCGCCGCTATGACATCGATCAGCATGAGACAAACTGGGCCGTGTACCTTCAGTCCCAGGTCGAGCTGCTGAAGGGATGGAACCTGCTGGCTGGCATCCGCCATGACAGCTACTCCGACTTCTCCGACGCCACCACATGGCGCGTCGGCTCCAGTTGGCAGATCCCGGGCATCCTGACGGTCCTGCATGCCAACTACGGCACCGCCTTCTCCCCTCCGACAATCCAGGACCGCGAGCCTGCGCTCTTTGGCACCACGCTGCTGACACAGCCGGAGCGCAGCCGCGGCTATGAGTTCGGCATCGAGCAGCCCATTCCCGCCATCAATGCCAGCGTGAGCGCCACATGGTTCCACAATGATCTGAGCGACACCTTTGAGTTCATCGGCGGCATGACACGCCCCGTGGGCCGCGCCCGCCGTGAGGGCCTGGAAGTGGCCGCCAAGTGGGAGCCGAGCGATCTCTTCAGCTTCAACGCCAGCTACACCTATCTGGAGTCGGACAACCTCAGCACGGGCTTCCGCCTGGTGCGCCAGCCGCGCCACATGCTCACCGCCGCCATCAGCACGCGTCCGGTGAAGCAGCTCACCCTCAGCCTCTCCGGCACTTATGTCATCGACCGGGAGGACTCCAACGCCGCCACCTTCGCCCGCGAGGACGCGGAGGACTATCTGGTGGCCCGCCTGACCGCGAACTATGCGGTGACTCCGAACCTCGACGTCTTTGCCCGGGTGGAAAATCTCTTTGGCGACGACTACGCCACGAACTCCGGCTTCCCCGCGTTCGACACCGGCGCGTATGCAGGCTTCCGCCTGCGGTTCTGATTTGGGCGACGATGCCGTGAAGGTGGTCGGCAGGGGGGGGCGCGTGATCCGCGCTTCCTTGTCGTGGCTCGTTTCGACGAGGCTGCCTTCATGACATCCGCCCGCCTCATGTGGCGGGCGCGTGAGTGCGGTTGGAGGTTGTGCTGGCATCAAGTTGAAAACTTGTCGCCGACAGGGCGATTTGGTTTCACAGTCCAGGTCATGACCTCCGGCCAACTCCTCGTCTTCGGCGCCAGCCTGTTGTGGATCTTGCTATGCATGCGCTTCTGGTGGGTCATTGATCGTGACAATGTGTGGCAGCGCCGCCTGATCGCCATCGGTGCGGGGCTGGGCGGCGGGCTGGTGTACTTCATCGGCACATTGATGCTGGAGGCGTTGAAGCCAGGCCCTCCACCGCCTGAGCGCGGGCAGGAGATCCGTGTCAGCCCACGGTCAGTTCCTGATGCTGAGCCTGGGCCGAAGGCGAATCCATAAAAAGCTTTTTGCACGGTTTTCATGGCATGCGCCAGTTGCTGCTCGGGCTGGGGCCTGAGCAGAAGCATGGGGGAAACCATGATTGAAATGTGGCGGATGTGGACCCTCTTTGTGGCGCCCCTGTGTGATGGCGTCTGTACGAAGGGGAGGTGTCTTGGTGTCCCGGGGCGATCTGCGGCTCAGATGAATTCAAATTTATTGACGCTTCCGCCACAGATATGTCAGGCTTTACGCGACCACGCTCCGTGGTCACAACCAAGCCTGGGTGAAGTGTAGCGCCGCCTCTTTTCACGTTATGGAAACTCCCTGTCGTATTCGTGTTTTGCTTGTCGATTCCGATTATGTCGCCCGCTGCGGTGTGGCGGTGGCCTTGCAAAGGGAGCCTGACATTGAGGTGGTGGGGCAGGCCACCAATGAGTCACGCGCATGTCTCTGCCAGAACAACTGTCTCGATGTCATTCTCTTCGGCGCGCACACGGACTCCACCAGCATCCAGTCGAGCTACCATGACGCCCGCAGCCTGTCCCGTCATGCGCGTGTGGTCATGTATGGCGGTGACTACACCGAGGAGCATGTGCACAATGCCGTGGGGGCAGGCGCGTACGGTTACCTGTGCAGGCATTCAAAGAGGCGGGTGTTCGTGGATGCTGTGCGCAGGGTCGCCTCTGGGCATCACTACTTTCCAGATGAGATCCAGGCCCTGCTGCATGCCCGGCGCGTGAGAAAGGAGCTCAGCGCCCGGGAGGTGACGATGCTCGAGCTGATCGCGGAAGGTTTTTCAAACAAGGAGATGGCGGCTCGTCTTCAGTTGAGTCCTGAGACCGTCAAATTTCATGTGGGCAATCTCCTCGAAAAACTGGAGGCGCGGGACCGCACCCATGCGCTGGCCATGGCAGTCCGTCGCGGCATCATAAGGCTGGGTGCATGGCCTGCCGAAGGCGTGCATGGCGCACGATAGGACCGGGCTGTTGGATCAGCCTCCCCAAAAGGGGAGGGGTCGCGTGCTTCCGTCATTTTCATGCTTTTGGCAAAAAGCACGCATGATGAATCCAACACTTGTTTTTGTTTCAAGTAATGGCCGGCGCAAGCTGGGTTGCCGTCTGCTTCAAGTTAGCCTGCTCTCCTTGCTGGTTCTCGCTTGCGGCTTTCTTTCCACCGTCACCGCGCAGACAGTGTCTCCGGTGAACTTCAACTGCGGAACACTCACCAGCACCGGCCAGGCCGACGCGGTGACATGGCAGTCGTTCACATTCCCGCGTTCATTCAGTGGCGCGGTCCCGGTCGTGGTCGCCGGACCCTTCTACAGTGCCGACGGCGAGCCGCATGCCGTGCGGGTGCGCAATGTGACGGCCACCGGCTTCCAATGGCAGATCGATGAGTGGGACTATCTCGGCGGAGGCCACCCAGGCACGATGACCGGATACTATTTTGCCATGACGGAAGGCACGCATGTGTTCGGCAGCCAGCGTTGGCAGGTCGGCCGCAACACCACCGTGAACCGTGCTGACACCACAATCGCACTGACAGGCTTCACCTCCGCGCCCACGGTTCTGACGCAGGTCTATTCCACCAGCAACCTCATTGCCACCAACAACCCGCGTGCCCTGAAGACCCGCAACTCCGAGGTCACTGCGGCAGGTTTCAAAGTCAATCTCGAGACCCAGCAGAGCTACACGGCGGCAATCTCCAATGAGAGCGTGGGCTACATCGCGGTGTCGCAGGGGCTGGGGTATCTCGACGGCAAGGTGATCTGGAACTACAGCCCGCAGAATGTCGGACATACGCTGGTCACATTCTACACCGGGCCGTTCACCAATCCCTTGGTCATCGCGCAGACGCAGACCAAGAATGACATCGAGCCGGGCGACCTGCGGCTCGTCACCGTCCCCTCCTTGGTCTCCGGGCAGACACGTGTGCAGTTGTCCTTCAAGGAGGAAACCTCACTGAACGCGGACATCACCCACGCTGCGGAGACGGTGGCGGGCCTGTTCATTGGAGACATGCCGGGTGAGGCCGAGGCCAAGGTGCATTTCGCCAATGCCTCCATCACCCAGAGCGGCCCCACCGCATGGACGAAGGTGAACCTGGCCTCCGCCTACACCACGCCCATCGTGGTCTTCGGCCCGCTGACCAGGGCAGACACCACGGCGGCCCACGTTCGCGTGCGCAATGTTCTCGGGGCGGACCCTGCCAACTCCAACCGCGCCTCCTTTGAATATCAGGTGGACGAGTGGGACTTCCAAAACGGCTCCCACGGCGCGGAGACTGTCAGCTACATGGTGATGGAGGAGGGCGTGTTCGCTGTCGGCGGGCAGGTGGTGCAGGCATGGCGGGCCACTGGTGTCACCAACACCGGCAGCACAGAATATGTCGCCGGTGACTACTGGGCCTCCGACACTTATTATGAGCGTGAGCCTGCGATCTTTGCCCAATGCGTGACCACAGCCGAGGCCTCTGCCGCCGTCGCGCGCGTGGACTCGGTGGACACCGTGTTTGACTATCCCATGAATTTCCGCCTGCGCCTGACCGAGGCGGAGAACGCCGATCAGACGCACGCGGCGGAGACTGTGCACTTCATTGTCTTTCCTGCCGGACAGGCGCGTTTCATGAACACCACACTGACCGCCACAGCCGGGGACCGCTTCACGGCAGGCGTCACCAACACCCTGAACTCCACCCTCAGCGCCATCTCTTTCCCGGGCAAATATGCCCAGCCTTCCGTCTTCGCCGCAGTGCAGGGGACTCTCTCCGCCACCATTGTGAACGACGGCTATCATGAGACTGATGTCGCGGCTGACCTCGATCCGGTCTCGATCCGCCAAAGCGGCTTGAATGAGGGCGGCATGAGCTGGCTGGCCGAGGAGGATGCGTCCCCCGGCGCGGCGAACAACACCCACACCACAGAGGTGGGCGCATGGCTGGTGCTCCAGGGCGTGGCCGATGCGGATGGCGACGGCGTCAGCGACGCCATCGAAACTCAGATGGGCACCAGCTCCAGTCTTGCCACAAGCCCGAACAACGCCTCCGGTGGCGTGGCCACCGACCTGGACACGCTGAAAAGCCTCCAGTCGTTGACGATCACCACATCCTCGGCGGCGTCTCCGCTGTCCGCCTACGAGCGCGTGGACAAGACAGTGACACCAGCCGTCACCCAGAATGCCACGATCCAGGTGTGGCGCACCGTGGGCACCATGCCGCTCACGCTTCAGGTGGCCACGGCCAACGGCACCACGGACCCGACCAAGGGCAACGCCGCCACGACCGATTACACCTTGTCCGGCACCGGCCTGAGCGGCGCCACCCTCTCCATCGCGGCGAATCAAGGCACTGCGGCAAGCCGGGTGAACATCACCTTCACACCCGTGCAGGACACCTCGGTCGAGGTGCCCGAGAACCGGAAGATCTCGTTCGGACCCGTGCCCAGCGGTGCCAGCCCGCAGATCGTGGTCAGGGACGCCTACGTCCGTGTCAGTGATGCGGTGGAGACCAATCCCGCCAACCGCCAGTTGTATGTTGCCTACCTCGCGCGCGGCGGCGGTGTTGTCTCCAACGGCTCCGGCATTGCCACCGTCCAGATGGAGGGCAACAACGACATGGGCCTGGTGAGCGTGAACGTCAGCGGCCTGACCTCCAACCAGATCAACGCCTACCTCCGCGTGGGAACCGCCAATGACCTGCGCAACAACCTCGGCGTCGGCCAGATCAACGACGTGCAGTGGTTCATCCGCGCCGCCCCAAGCGTCACCACCGACCAGGCCGTGCTGAGCGCTCTTGAGGGCGGTCAGGTCCACTGCGACATCGGCACCGCCAACTATCCCGGCGGCGAGATCACCGGCCTCTTCAACCGCACCTCCGGCTCCAGCGTCTTTGACCCCGCCCGCCCGGACCTCGTCGCCCCCACCCTGCCGGGCTCGCTGACAGCGGACCAGGCGGAGCGTGACATCTACCGTTTCCTTGACCAGTGTACCATGGGTTCCACCACCGCTCTTTACACCAGCATCAAAACCGAGGTCGAGGCGGTGGAGGCCGACCACAACCTGGCCAACGGCTGCACCAGCGCCGATCTCATCGCAGGCTACACAAACTGGCTCAACAAGCAGATGGACATCGGGCAGACGCCCAATCCCAAATACCTCACGCTCGTCATGGCGGCGGACAACGAGGAGTTCGCCCTGCGCGGCACCAAGCCCCTCTACGCCGGCAACGACCAGCAGTTCGCCGGGGCTGGCTTCACCGCCTCCTACGACGCCTACGGCAACATCACCAACCCCTACGCCACAGGCTCCAACAACGCCTTTTCCTTCAACACACCCAACGGCGCCGGCGGAAACCCTGCCAACCGTCGCCGTGAATGGTGGACTCTCGTGCTGCAGTCCCGGGCGCAGGTGCGCCAGCGCGTCACCGCCGCCCTCGCGGAGATCCTCGTCATCTCGGAGACAGACACCACCGCGCAGTCCCGCCACTATGGCCTGGCCAATTACTGGGACATGCTGGCCGACAATGCCTTTGGCAAATACCGCGACCTTCTCGAAAAGGTGACCTACAGCCCCATGATGGGCGTCTATCTGAGCCACCTGCGCAACCGTGCCGCCTACACCACCGGCAATGTGGACATCTTCCCGGATGAAAACTACGCCCGCGAGATCATGCAGCTCTTTTCCATCGGCCTTGTGCTGCGCCATCCCGATGGAAGCCTCGTCCTGAGCTCTTCCACCGGCCTTCCCATCCCGACCTACGACCAGTCCGACATCACCGAGCTCGCACGTGTCATGACCGGCCTGTGCCACGGCGCCCGCCATGCCTCCGTGCCCGTCACCCGCACCAGCAGCAACGGCTATGACAACATCTTCACCACCGCCTCCGCAGGCCAGATCGAGTTCCAGACCGTGAACTACACCGACTTTTCCTCCGGCGCGGGCGAGGCATTCTTCCAGGCGCCCTGGCTCCATCCCATGAAGGCCCTCGGCCGCTACAACGGCATCGTCTATCATGACTTTGGCGCAAAGACGCTCTTCAACGGCAAGGTCGGTCAGACCGCCATCCCAGCCCAGAACCTCACGGGAATGAACGACCTGCAGACCCATCCCCTCGCCGATGCCGACCTCACGCTCGCGCACAATGCGCTTGCCGGAAATCCCGCCTCGCCCACCTACACCGGCCATCAGAACACCCCGCAGTTCATTTCCCGCCAGCTCATCCAGCGCCTCGTCACATCCAATCCCAGCGCGGGCTACCTCTATCGCGTCAGCCAGGCCTGGCGCGGCACCAATGGCAATCTCGGCGCCGTTATCCGCGCCATCCTGCTCGACTACGAGGCACGCTCGCTCTCCGTCGCCGACAGCTTTGTCAGCGCCGGCAAGATGAAGGAGCCCCTCGTTCAGTTCACCTCCTTCCTGCGTGCCTTGAAGCCCTCCACCGGCGCGCAGCTCTCCACCTTGAACACCATGGCCACAGGTTTCAGCGGTGTGGACAGCGCCATGCTCGGCTCCTACCCCGCGGCGGAGCTGGCCAAGTTCCCCGCTGGCTCCACCCGCATCCGCATCAATGACCTCACCAACGTGATCGGCCAGTCCCCGCAGCGCGCTCCCAGCGTCTTCAATTGGTACCTGCCGGACTACATCCAGCCCGGCCTCATGGCGGACGCGGGCCTCTACGGCCCCGAGCTTCAGATCAACACGGAGTCCACCCTCATCAGCCGCATGAACCGCCACTACAACATCGCCTTGATGGGCCTGACTGGCGGCTTCCCTGGATACGGCCTGGATGACTTCTTCACGAATTCGTCAAACATGGCCGCCCAGCTTCTCACCAGCGTCAGCACGCTGACCTTTGACGCCACGAACTGGAGCGTCCCCCAGTCCGTCACCGTTTACGGGCTGGACAACATCCATGACGACGGCACCCGCACCACATCGATCCTTCACAACGTCGCCAGCACCGACACCAAGTACTCCACCACCTACACGCCGCCCATCCAGTTCACCATCAATGACAACGACAGCATCGCCGCCAAGCTCGTCGCCATCACCCAGTCAAACGGCACCTGCGCCGTCACCGAGGGCGGCCCTGCGGACACCTACAAAGTCGTGCTCACCTCCGCTCCAGCCTCCGGCCAGAGCGTGACGGTCACGCCCTCCGTCGTGCAGCCCTGGCTGGTCAGCGCAGCGGTGCCCGGCACGGACATCACCATCACCCCCGCCTCGATCACCTTCACCACGGCGAACTGGAACACCCCGCAGACATTCACCGTCACCGCCACCAATGATGCCGTGGCAAACAGCTTCCTCGTTGCCAATGCGCCGCTGAATGTGCGCACCGCAGTCGTCCGCCACACCGTCACCAGCGGCGACACCGGTTACAACGGCAGCCAGGTCAGCGACTTCAACTGCGCCATCACCGACAACGATCTCGGTCCCAATCGCCGCTTCATCCCCACCAAGGCGACAACCGGTGGCATTCCCGTCGTCACCGAGGGCGGCACCACGGACACCTACACCGTCGCCTTTGGGCAGGTCATGCCACATGTGCCTTACAACGCGCCCACGGCGAATGTCACTCTCAACATCACCTACGACCCCGCCCGCGTCGCCCTGAGCTGCACGGACTCCACCTGGACGAACAACCTCACCGGAGCCGCCACCCTCACCTTCACCGCGTCGAACTCCACCACTGCCAGGACCATCACCATCACCGCAGCGAATGACTCCGCCTACCAGGGCATCCAGTTCAGCACCATCAGCCACACCACCACCAGCACCGACACCAGCTTCGACAGCCTCGCCTGCGCGCCCCTGCGCGTCCGTGTCAATGACAACGACAGCGCCGGCGTCAACGGCATCTCCGTCGTTCAGACATGGGGCTCCGCCAACGTCGTGGAAAACGGCATGACGGACACCTACTTCGTCGTGCTTGACCGCGCGCCCACCGGCAATGTCGCGCTCACCTGGGCCGGGGATGATGGGGACGTGTCCGGCATCGCCAGCCTCACCTTCACCACTGCAAACTGGTTTGTCCCGCAGGTCATCACAGTCGCGGGCCGCAATGACCTGCGCGTGGAAGGCACCCACAACAGCATCGTGAAATACACCGCCAGCGGCGGCGGCTACACCAATGTCAGAACCTTCAATGTCATCGTCGGTGATGACGACCTCAATTCCGCCGCAGGCATCACCGTCACACAGTCGGGCGGCACCACAGCCGTCACCGAAGGCGGCGCCACGGACACCATTGGCATTCAGCTCAGGGGCGCGCCGAACAATGATGTCATCATCTCCTCCGCCTCAAACTCCCAGCTCAGCCTGTCCAATTCGGTGCTCACCTTCACACCGCAGAACTGGAGCACCGTGCAGAACATCACCGTCACCGCTGCCAATGACACCGTCGCGGAAGGCTCCCACGCCTCCCTCGTCAGGCTCACGGCGGCCAGCACGGACGCCCGTTACAATGGCTACGTCCTCGCCGATGTCCCGGTCACGATCACCGACAATGAAACCGGCCCGCGTCTGGTGCTCGCCCACACCGGCGGCAGCACGGCCGTTACGGAAGGCGGCGCCACAGACACCTTCACCGTGGCCTTCGCCGGCGGCACGGCCCCTGCGGCAAATGTCGTCGTCAGCATTGCGGGCAGCGCCCAGGCCACCGTCTCCCCCGCCACCCTGACCTTCACGCCTGCAAACTACACCACAGCCCAGACAGTGACGGTCACTGCCGTGAATGACACCACTTCGGAGCCGCCCGCCGTCACTGCCGTCACTGCCAGCACGGATGCCGCCCAGCCTGCCACCTACACCAGCCTGTCGGGCAGCCTCAATGTCAGCGTTTATGACAACGACAGCTACGGCAACTATGGCGTGAACACCAGCAGCGCCATCAGCTTCATCGCCACCAATGGCAGCACTCGCGTGCTTGAGGGCGGCATGGGTGACACCGTGAATGTTGTCCTGCGCCGTGCGCCCACCGACGACGTCGTGCTGACACCCTCCTACTCCGTGGACAATCAGATCAGCATGAGTCCGGCCACCCTGACCTTCACCCCGGCGAACTGGAACATCCCCCAGCCCGTCTCCATCACCGCCGTGAATGACACCCTGGTGGAGGGGCCGCAGACGGTGAATCTCGTCCTCACCTCAAATGCCTCCGGCGGCTACCTCGCCACCAACACCGGCACCCTCACCGTCTCCGTGGGGGACAATGAGGCGGGTGGCCCTTCGGTGGTCATCACACCGTCTGGAAACACCGTCACGGAAGGCGGTGCGGGCATCACCTACACCGTGGTGCTGGGGGCCGCTCCCGCCGCTGGCGCCACCGTCCGCGTCGCTCCTACGGCCTATGTCAACAACGCCACCACTACCTCGCAGGTCACGTTCTCACCCACTTCGGTCAGCTTCACCAGCGCCAACTTTGGCACACCGCAGACCATCACCGTCACCGCCACCGATGATGCCATCGCCGAGGCCGCTTTGCCCTTGGGCCTCACCATCGTGAACACCACGGCCATCACAGCCGGGGCCGATGTTCGCTACAGCGGCATGGTCGCGGCGGACATTGTCCTCACCGTGAATGACAACGACACCGGCGCCCGCATCGTCGCTGCTGTCACCGGCACAGGCACCGTCGTCACGGAGGGCGGCTCCCAGGACACCCTGAGCCTCAGCCTCACCGGCAGCACCGCCCCGGCCGCCGATGTTGTCGTGACCGCCACCACGAACTCCCAGCTCAGTGTGTCGCCCGCCTCCTTCACCTTCACCCCGGCCAATTGGACCACACCGCAGACGGTGACGATCACAGCGGCCGACGACACCGTGTCGGAGGCCACCACCTACGACAACATCGTATTCAGCACCAACACCTCGCAGCCTGCGGGCTTCACCTCGCTCTCCACCACGGCCACCGCCACCACACTGGACAACGACGAAATCTCCGCCATCAGCGCCATCAGCATCATCCAGACCAATGGTGCCACACGTGTGAAGGAGGGCGGCATGACGGACACCCTTGAGCTTGTGCTGCGCCGCGCGCCCACGGCCAATGTCACCCTCACTCCCACCTTCTCCTCCGCCGGTCAGATCAGCGTCAATGCCGCCAGCTACGTGTTCACCCCCACGAACTGGAACGTGCCGCAGACAGTCACCATCACCCCTGCGGACGATGCCACGGTGGAAAACGCCCACAGCGTGAACCTCATCTTCACCGCCAGCGGCACGGGCGGCTATACCACGGGCGACACAGCGCTCCAGACCGTGGCCATTGGCGACAATGAGGCCTCCAGTGCCTCGGTCAGCATTGCCACCACAGGCACTGCCACAGAGGGCGGGGCCACAGGCTCCCTCACCGTCACGCTCGGCCTGGCTCCCTCATCCGGGGCCACTGTGCGGGTCACCCCCACCGCCTACCTGCTCAATGCCACCACCACATCGCAGGTCACATTCTCGCCCGCCTCGGTGGACTTCAATTCCACCAACTGGGCTACCCCGCAGACGATCACCGTCACCGCGGTGAATGACAGCGCCGCCGAGCTTCCAGCAAACCTCACCATCGTCAGTTCCACCGCCACGGTCTCCGGCACGGACAACCGTTACAATGGCATGGTGGCCAATGATGTCGCCTTCACCGTGGTGGACAACGACACCACCACAGGCCGCATCAACATCGCCCACACCGGCGGTTCCACCGTGCTGGCCGAGGACGCGGGCACAGACACGGTGGAAATCTCCCTCGTCGGCCCGGCTCCAGCCGCGAATGTCACCGTGGCGCTGGCCCGCACACTGTCGGACATGCGCTTCATGGTGAACGGCACCCCCATGGACACCGCCACGCTGACCTTCACCCCGGCCAACTACACTGCGGTGCAGACGGTGACCCTCGTGGTCGTGGCAGACACAGGCTCGGAAGGCGTGGAAACAGAGACGCTGACCGCCACCACGGCCTCCTCCGCCCCGGCCGGTTGGGCCAGCCTCAGCAGCACGCTTCCAGTGCGTGTCCTCGACAGTGACGACATGCCACGCGCCCTCATCAATATCATCCCCACCGGCGGCTACACAGGTGTCGTTGAAGGTGGTGCCACAGACACCTATCAGGTCGTCCTGCGCCGCGCTCCGACCGCCAATGTCACGCTCGGTGCAAACTACAACGCCACGCAGGTTTCTGTCTCGCCTGGGAATTTGGTCTTCACCTCCACGAACTGGAATGTGCCGCAGACCGTCACCGTCACTGCTGTGGATGACCCTGATGTGGAGAACCTCCACAGCACGCCCGTCACCTACATCGCCAGCTACACAGGCGGCTACCTGCCCAGCGACCAGGCAGTCGTGACCGTGGGCATTGGCGACAATGAAACAGTGGGGGGCGCTGGCCTGATCAGCGCCACGGAAAGCGGTGGCTACACCTGGCTGCGGGAGTCCACCACCGCCACCGCCACCGACAACTACACCCTGGTCCTCGGTGCCGCGCCCACAGCCAATGTGACCATCACGCCCGTGGTGAACAATCCCCTGAGCACCACTACAAACCTCGTCAGCTTCTCTCCTGCCAGCATCACCTTCACGCCGGCAAACTGGGCCACGCCGCAGACAGTCACCATCAGCCTCGCCCCATCGACGACTGACAACAACACACGCGCCGTCTTCGTCGGCCACACCGTCACCACGGCGGACGCCAGTTACAAGACCGCGATCCCGCCGAATGTGAACGCCATCGTCTCTGATGCCAACTCCACCACTGCGGCGGTTGTCACCGTGCCGACCGGCCCCAATACTGCGGTGTATGAGGGCACGCCCGGCAACAGCGACACCGTCTATGTCTTCCTGCGCAGGCCGCCCAATGCCGGCACATCGGTGACTGTCACGCCGACGCTGAACAACAACACGACCCCGTTTGCCGCGATCACCGGCCAGGTCTCCTTCAGCCCCGCCACGCTCACCTTCAACGACACCAACTGGAACACGCCCCAGATCCTGACGATCACAGCTGTCAATGACTCCGTCGCCGAGGCTCCCTTGAGCGCCATCCTCATCTGCACGCCCGGCGCGGGGAACGGCTACGCCGTCACCAACACCAACGGCACCACCTTTGCCGTCACGGTCAACGACAACGATGCTGCGGGCCAGCTCCAGATCTCCCAGCCGGTCACATCCCTGTTGGAAGGCGGGGCCGCCACCTACACCATCGCCCTGTCCGCCGCGCCCACGGCGCCGGTCACAGTCACCATCGTCACCCAGAAGCACGCCGTGCCGCCATCCCCCTACGCCCTGCAGGCCGGCTACTTCTCCAGCGCCGCCACCGGCAGCAACCTGCAAAAGGACAACATGCTGTTCGACTGGGGCGAGCTCACCACAATCTACACTGCCGCCTACACCGCAGGCCTTGGCGGCACGGAGTCTGCCGCCACCGCTCCGAACGGACATCGTGCGGGAACCAAGGCGGTCATCGACAAGCTCGACCAGCTATGGGGCGGCGGCTGGATGAAATCCAGATGGCCGGACGGTGCGCCAGTCACGGACAATCCGCGCGAGCTGATCATCCAAGGGATCCTCAACTGCTACTCCACCGCGATTCTGAGCACGGATCCCAATTTCCCCGCGCACGTGCGGGACCGCTGCCGCTTCGCCGCCCACCTTGTGTCGGTCTCACCCACCGCCATCACCAGCCACTGATTCTCTGCCGCGTCCATTCAACCACCAACAATCCCAATCCTATGAATCTTTTCCTTCGCAAGACTCTGGATCGCAGCAAGCCGAACCGCCGCGACTTCATGGTGCAGACCGGCTGCGCCAGCCTGGGCATCACCAGCGTGGTGAACACCCTCTCACAGTTGCAGCTCGCCAGCACGGCGGCTGCCGCCACCGGGCCTGCCGATGTGAAGGCCCTGGTGTGCATCTTCCTGGCCGGTGGCAACGACTCGAACAACCTCCTCATTCCCAACGGCGCTGGCACCCCCGCCCGCATCGAGTACGAGCTCTCGCGCGGCGTCCCAGTCTATGCTGGTGGCCCCGGTGGTGTCGCCATTCCGCTTGGCGACATCGCCGCCGCTGGCACCGCCATCACCCCGGCCAATCTTCCTGCGGAAACGTGGGAGCCATCGGCGGGCTATCTCAACAACAACGTCGCCGTCCATCCCGCCTGCGCCAATCTGAAGGCCTTGTTTGACGCCGGAGACCTGGCCTTTGTCACCAATGTCGGCACCCTCACCCAGCCCGGCGTCACACGCACAAACTTCACCGATGCCCTGCCCAGCAAGCCGCCGCAGCTCTTCTCCCACTCCGACCAGGTGCTGCAGTGGCAGTCCTCCATCCCGGACCAGCCTTTCACCAGCGGCTGGGGCGGCCGCATCGCGGACCTCCTGGCCCCCACGGAAAACATGAGCTCGGCGGGCCTCGCCATGGGCGTCTCCATCGCCGGGGTGAACAGCTACCAGGTCGGTGTCGATGAGCAGCCCTTTGTCCTCAGCACAGCGGGCGCGCAGACCCTGGCCGGCTTCGGCACCAACTATGCAAACGCTCTGGTGAACACCTCTCTCAAGCCCTTCGTCCCTCCCGCAAACGGCGGATACGACCCGCTGGTGGACACCAACTACAAAGTCACCGGGGCCGGCAACACCCAGGAAGGCTGGCGTCTCCGCGCGCTGGAACGCCTGATGGCGATGAACCACGCCAACCTCTTCGACAAGTCCTTCCAGGCCACCGCAAAAAACGCGCGCATGACCGAGGGCGTCGTCGCCGACACCCTCGCCTTCACCAGCCAGACCAGCGGCACCAACATCGTCCTCGACCAGTGGTTCACCGCCGCCTTTGGCGGCAATGCAGGCACCGCCAACAACGACTTCGCCAACCAGTTGAAAATGGTCGCCCGCCTCATCATTGGCAACTACGCGCTCCTGCAGGGTGGCACCAGCCGGGGCAACAACCGCCAGACTTTCTTCGTCCAGCTCGGCGGCTTCGACACCCATGCCTCCCAGATTGCGGTCAACAACAACAACACCGTCAACACCGGCGCCGGCCAGCATTCGCTGCTCTGGACGCTCAGCCGCGCCATCAAGGGCTTCTATGACTCCATCATGAACCATCCGCTCGGTGGCGCCTCCCTCTGGAACAAAACCATGGGCTTCACCTGCTCCGACTTCAACCGCACCTTCACCCCCAACAAGACCGACGCCAGCGGCGGCTCTGACCATGGCTGGGGCGGTCATGCCTTCGTCATGGGCGGCGCGGTGAAGGGCAAAAAAATCTACGGCACCTTCCCCGAGCTCACCGTGAACGGCGGCATCGACTGCACCGGCTCCCGCGGCCGCTGGATTCCCAGCACTTCGGTTGACCAGTATGCGGCCAAGGTCGCCCAGTGGATCGGGGTTCCGGCCGGTGCCACCATGAACGGCATCTTCCCCAACCTCACCCGCTTCCCGGTGGCGGCCAACCTTGACTTCATCGACTACAGCGTCACCTGACCCTCCAGGCCAGGCCGCCGCACCAGCCTTTCGCCCCCCATGAAACCCAGAACGATCGCCTCCATTTTCGGCGTGCTGGCCCTGGCGGCTGGCGGCATGGTTTGGTTTGTCACCCGCGACGATCCGCTGCTGAAGGACCACGCCCTGCCATCCTCCTCGAAATCAGTCACGGTGGCGGCTCCGCCGAAGCCAAAGCCAGTGCCGGCCACCGTGACGCCCCCGCCGGAGGCCCCGCCACCCGAGCCGCCGCGTGACCGCCGCGCCATCGATCCGGAGATTCAAAAGCTCGCCGACCGGCTCACCGACCACTCGCAGACACCGCTGAACGATCTGGAGATCGTGAACGAGTTCTTCGAGATGTATCGCAAGACCCTCAGCCAGTTGCCGGTTGGCTCCAATGAGGACCTCACCGCGATCCTCACCGGCCGCAATCCCTTGCAGGGCGTGCTCTTTCCGGCCGACAGCCCCATGATTGTCAAAGGACAGATCGTGGACCGCTGGGGCAGCCCCTACTGGATTCACCCCAACTCCGGCGCACGGGTGGAAATCCGCTCCGCAGGCCCTGACAAGAGTCTCTTCACACCGGACGATGTCATCATCAACCCCAGCCCCGGCGGCCTCGGTGCCACCCCTGGCGGGCAGCTTTAAAACACCCCCTCATTCCTCCTGCGCAAAGCTCGCCACCACCTTCGGCTCTTCTCCGGCCTTGATCGAAAACACCTCGCAGCTCGCGGCATAAGGATCACTGGTGTGGCGTTCGGCCAGATCGGCGGCAAACTCCTGGAGAAGGCCCGGATGGGCAGGGAAGACATAGAGCGCGTGCCGGTCCGGCATCGCCACCCAGATTTCCTTCCCGAAAAGCTCCTCAAAAATCCTCGGTAACGATGGGGCGACCAGCAGCGTCGGAAAGAGCGGCGACTCCCCGCGATACACCGCGTAGGCGATCTTGCCGTCCTCCCCCTTGATCAGCTCCGGGCGGAGCTGCAGCAGCCGTCTTTCCGCCACCGCCTTCGCACGGGCGGCATAAGTCTCCACCCCAAGGCCCAGCTTTGAAAACGACTCCTGCGTATGCGGCTCAATGCCGGTTGGCGACGCGGCCGACTCCCGGTACGGCGTGAGCACCGTCTGTTGCGCGCCTGCGGGCACGAAAGAGTAGGCGGACCGCATGGCCTTCGGCTCCGGCATCAGCAGCAGCGTCTCCAGCCGGCGCTCCACAGCGGCTGGCGCCGGGGCAGGGGAGCTCTTTCCGGGTTTGGCCTCCGGCTGGCTGGGCGGCGCGGGCTTTTTCTTTGGAGCCTCCTTCTTGGCATCCCCCGTCTTTGGCTTGGCCGTTGCTGGTGCTTTCTTGGGACTGGCCCCCTTCGCCCCGGACTGGGCATGCAGCGCCGGGCAGGTGGCGTGAAGCAGAAGGCAGAGAAGGGAAAGCGCGCGGATCATGGGATGTCACGGAAGTGTGGCGCAAAGCGGCCACGAAGCAAACCGCCGCTTGCGCGCCCGCCATGTCTCCGCTTCATGGGCGCATGATTGCTTTCCTGCGTGGAATCCTTGCCGAAGCCCTGCCGCACCGTGCGACCCTCGATGTCCACGGCGTCGGCTATGTGGTGCTCATTCCCCTCACCACCTTCGACAAGCTGCCGCATCCAGGAACCGAGGTGCGGTTGCTCACCCACTACCATGTGACAGACCGCGACCACACGCTGTTCGGCTTCATGACCGCCGATGAGCGCGACCTCTTCCGCCTCCTCATGGACCGCGTCTCCGGCATCGGCCCGAAGATGGCTCTCAGCGTGCTCAGCGGCATGCCCGTCTCAGCCTTCAAAGACGCCGTCATTCAGGGCGACGTGAAGGCCCTCGCCCGCATCAAAGGCGTCGGCGGCAAAACCGCCGAGCGCATCGTGCTGGAATTGAAGGACAAGGTCGGCGTCGTTGACGCCTGGCAGGCCTCCCGCACCGCCAAAAGCGCCCACGATCCGAAGCAGGAGGCCCAGAGCGACGCCGTCCTGGCCCTCATCGCCCTCGGCTACAAGCAGAGCGAGGCCCAAAAAGCCGTCAACGAAGCCGCCAAACAACCCGGCTTCGACACCGCCGACAAGCTCATCCGCGAGGCCTTGCGCGGCATGAACTGACCGGAACGTGAAACAGGCTTCCAGCCTGTGGTTTGCCGTTCTGCCACATCATCGGCGCAGGTAGGCAGCCCGCATCACATCACTTCAGGCTCTTGATAAACAAGATCAGACTCTCAATCTGCGAGTCGTTCAAGATCCCCGCATAAATCGGCATCCCCGTGTCGAACTTCTCAAAGCCCTTCACCACCTTGGCGCTGGGATCCGTGATGGACTCGCGCAGATACGCCTCGTCCGCCTTGAACTTCCCCTTCGCGCCTTTGGCGATGTCGCGCTCGCTGCCGAAAAGTCCCTTCCAGCTCGGGCCGACTTTGCCCACCAGAGTGCCGTCGATGCTGTGGCAGGCCATGCAGCCGAACATCTGGTACAGCCGTTCACCCTCCTCCACGGTGGGCTTGGTCTGCACGGCCATCGCGGCGGTGCGCGGCGTCAGGTCCACCTTCAGCGCGGGGTCAAAGCCCTCCCTCTGGGCATCAAACGGCGCAAGCTCCCAGGGGGAAAAATACGCGGTGTTCTCCGCCTTCAGACCATCGATGCTGCGCAGCCCCCAGCCGATCCGCATCTGGTGCACGCCTGCTTTCATGTCAGGAAAGCCCACCAGCACGCTCATCCTGTCCTTGCTCAGATACGCGCTGCTGGCCGTCATCCACTCCTGCCCGGCGCTCCCGTCCAGCTTCAGGTGCGGGCTGCCATACTCCGGCGTCCGCTTGTAGTTCCAGCGCTCGGCGCTGTAGCTGGCGGGGTCGGTGGCCAGTTTCGGGTCCAGGTCTCTGTTGAAGCGCAGCAGCAGCCCCTTGTCCGTCGGCGTCACCTCCTTCAGCAGCACACGGGGCTTGTCGGTGTGGCGCATGCGCACCAGCCCGCTGAGCTTCTTCGCCGTCGTTCCCCACACCTGAAAGCCGATCACGTAAAGCTGCCCGTCCGCCGGGTTCACCTGCGCGTTCAGCGGGCCAAAATCAAAATCACGTGAAAAACTGACCACCGCCGCCTGCGGCCGCTGCGTGAAACGGGTGTTCATCAGCACGCGAAAAATCTCCGGCCGGTTGTACCCCACATGAATGAGCTCGTCATTCACCGGCCCCATCTTCGCGCCCACCAGCCAGGTCTGCGTGGCCCCGCTCGGGTTCACCGGGTGCGGCAGCCACGTCAGCGGCTCCGTGATCGCCTCCGGATACTGCTCCTTCGGCGCGATGGTCGGAATATGCCCGTAGAAATGATGCCCGCCGATGATGTGCAGCGGTGTGGACGGAACGTAGTGGCCCTGCTGGTCGCTGGCCGTCACAAGGCCCGTCTGCGGATGCACGCCGATGAACGGCTGCCGCAGGCCGTAGCCAATGACCTCGATCGACTTGCCGTCCGGTGCCACCTTGATCACCGTGCCGTTGTGCTTGCCGCGTGTGGTGCCCTCCTGGCCGCCCTTGGAGATGTACAGCTCCCCCTTCGGCCCCAGCTTCATCGAGTTCGGAAACTCCCGCGTCTCCGCCGTCTGGGCGAACAGGTTGCAAAACATCTCATACCGGTCGCACTCGCCGTCCTTGTTCGCGTCCACCAGCTTCCAGATCCCGTTGCGGTCGAAGACAAACAGCTCGCCCTTCCGTTGCACAATGCTCATCGGCTCATGCAGCCCGCTGGCAAAGCGCCTCCAGCTCACCTTCTTCAAATCATCCTCCAGCCCCGAGATCAGCCACACATCCCCGTCAAAAGTCACCGCTGCCGCGTTCCCCTTGTCATTGAGAAACGCAATGTCCGCCAGCCGCACATTGCGCTTCCACGGATTCGGCACGGGCAGGGGAATCTCGTCAATGACATACGCGTCAGCCTTGTTGGAAAGCGTGGCTGCGGTGGGGACAGTTTCAGCCCAGGTGGGAAGGCACGTGGCGGCATGGCTGGCTATCACCGGTTGAAGTGCCGCGGCGATTTTGTCGTACGGAAAGTCCGAGGAGGATGTTTGCGTCATGCGCTTGCGGGAGCGGATCACCACATCGACCGTGAAGCTGGGATGGTCGAAGCACGTGAGCCAGCCGTTCATCTGCACCTCCGGCGCCTCTTTCGGTGTCAGCGCCATGGCAATCACCGAGTTTTGCATCGCTGGGTTTGAATTCGTAAAGGCTATGCCTTTGCGGGTCAGCATGAGGGCGTTGCTCCCGCTGACATCGCTGATCGCAATCGCGGTTTTGCTTTTGCTGGCGGGCAGGGTGATGCGCCGCACCACGCACAGCTCGTCACTGTCGGGTTCTCGGACCGCAAACAAGCGCTCATGAAAGGCCAGTCCGTCCACCTCGTAGCTCAGCTCGCAGCCCGTCTCCACCGTGCGCAGGCTGAGGAAGCGGCTGTTGCCGGGCAAGGGCCCCCGCCCCACCTCCTGCTTGTCTGGCGCGGGTTCGCGCGGGTCGGTTGTTTTTGGGGCATAGAGATCCTTGTCAGTCAGAAACTGGACGCCCGCATAGACACCATTCGCCAGCCACACCTTCCCCACCGGCTTCGGCAGATCATCCTGCCCGTCCTTCGTCTTCTGTCCCGCGACGTGGTACGACCCCGTCGCCAGCGCCTCCGGCGTCACCGGCCCCTTTCCTTCCTCCCCCTGCCAGATGCAGGCGATGCGCAGCAGGTCCGTGTCAAAGCACGCCCACAGGTTGTGGCCCAGGTTCAAGACGACACCACGCGGCGTCAGGTTGTCCTTCGGGAATCCCTCCCCCGCATCCCGCGCGTCCAGCACGCTGCTGAAAAAAGGAAAATCCTTCTCCACAAAATCCCCCCACGGGGAAGGGGCCTTCGCGTCCACCCCCACACCGCCCGCCGGTTCCGCGGCAGCCAGCGAAGGAGGGATTGTAAAAGACAGAGAAAACGCCAGAAGGTGGTGCAACTTCATCATGGTCGGGGAAGATAGACT
>CAZPSQ010000021.1:0-41346 GCA_964588755.1 uncultured Prosthecobacter sp.
GGGCATCGCTGATGCCGAGACGGCCGCGCGTGCTGACGATGCCGCCGCTGTCGACTGTCCGGGCGCAGGCATCCGGCTCGAAGTTCATCGCCTCGGCGCGCGTGAAGGCGCGGAGCAGCGCCTGGAACTCGCTGATGTCCCCATTCTCCCAAAACTCCTCATTCTTGTGCGAGGCGTTGTTCTTTCCTACCAGCAGGATGTCCCTACCTTGGGAGACAGCGGCACACAGCGCGGCCTCGCGCAGGCAGCCAAACTCGGCCGCCGCCAGCAGCATGCGGGCAAAGCGCGGATGCAGCGGGAACTTGCTCATCTGCCGGCCCACAGGCGTGATCTGCCCACTCAGATCCGTGGCACCTAGATCATGCAGCAGCCCCTCCGCACGGGCCAGCGCGGCAGGCGCTGGCGGCTCGAACCAGTCAAAGGCTTCCCTCGAAAGCACGCGCAGCGCCAGCAGCGCCTCGCTGAGATCAAGTCGATGAACCTCCGGCGCCTCGCACTCCGCGCGGTGCAGTTGCTCGCGCTCCGGCCACAGGCGCATGGCGATGCCAGGCCCCAGACGGCCAGCGCGGCCAGCCCGCTGCTCTGCCGATGCGCGGCTGATCTTCTGCACGGTCAGCGTGTTAATGCCGCGCCGAGCGTCGTAGTTGGCGATGCGTGCCAGACCGGCGTCGATCACCGCGCGCACGCCTTCAATGGTGAGGGAGGTTTCCGCCACGTTCGTGCTCACGATGATCTTCGGCTGCTCGCCCGGCGTCACGGCGGCGTCCTGGTCCTGCGGCGTCAGTTCACCGTGCAGCGGCACCACCCTGCGGCCACGGGCAATGCCGCGCCCCTGGATGGCGGCGATGGTTTTGCGGATCTCATGCCCGCCGGGCATGAAGACCAGCATGTCCCCGCTGAAGCCGGGGGAGTTTGCCAGCTCCTCGCACGCTCGTGCCGCCTGATCCCACACCGGTTCGGTCTCGCCTGTTTTCAGGCGGTTCGGCGGCTGGTAGCGCACCTCCACCGGGAAGGTGCGTCCCTGGGACTCCAGCAGCCTGCACGGCTGCATGAAGTCCACCAGCGGCCCCGGCACCAGCGTGGCGGACATGACGATGATCTTCAAATCTGGCCGCCGCGTCTTTTGCAGCCGGCGGGCAAAGGCCAGCACCAGATCCCCATCCAGATGCCGCTCATGAAATTCATCAATGCAGATGCAGCCCACGCGCTCCAGCGCCGGGTCTTCCAGCATCATGCGCAGCATCACGCCCTCCGTCACATACGTCAGTCGCGTCTCCTTGCTGGTGATGTTTTCAAACCGCACCTGGTAGCCCACCTCGCCTCCGAGCCGTGCATTCCTTTCACGCGCCACCCGCTGCGCCAGCATGCGCGCGGCAATGCGCCGCGGCTGCAGCACGATGCAGCGTTTCCCCTCCGGCATCAGCCCGGAATCCAGCACAAACTGCGGCACCTGGGTGGACTTGCCGGAGCCGGTGGGCGCCTTGATCAGCAGATTGGGGACGGCCGGATCGAGGAGCGCGGCGGTGAAGGGCTGGCGAAGTTCAAAAATGGGAAGCGCGGACATGAAGGAGTGACGAAATCAGAATGCCGAATGCAGGGCCGGAACAACGCCCTCGACCAAGGGAGCCGTCGAAGCGGGGCGGGACAGATACCTGTCTAAGGGCCGCTGTTTCAAGCTCGATTGCGCAGTCACCGCGTCCAGCCGCCAATGACCGCGTGCGACGCGGGCCTGCCTGCCCTCAGGGCGCGCTTTCACCGGCTTGGCATCAGGAGCTGCCCGACGCTGATCCGAAAGCATTTGTCCGTGCGGGACTGTTTCTTGTCCTCTCCTCCGAGGCAGTAGATGAAATCGCCGCAGCGGATGAGCTTTACCATCGCGGCGAGGGGCAGGGGCGGCGCGGACGTGTAAGTGTCGTTCTTCACATCATAGACCACCGCATCCGCCGTGAAGTCGTCGGTGTAGCCGCCTGCAATGTAAACATGCTGTTCGTTCAGAACCACGGCGGAGAGGCCGCGGTTGGGCCTGACCAGGGGCTTCAGGGGCCGCCATGCGTCCTTGGCGGGAGAATACGCATACGCCGCATCCGTGTTCACCGGCATCTGGGTGGTGGCATCGTGGTTCATGCCGCCGAAGACAAGCAGCTCATCTCCCACCACGGCTGAAGCTGCCACTGCAAACGGCTTGCCCGGGTAGTCTGCGGCGCGCTTGACGACGTCCCTCACAATGAGGTGGGTCTCGCGCCTCACTCCGGCCAGGTTCCCGGGGTCATCCATGCCACCCGCAATCACCACAAGCTGTTGATCTTCGAACACACCACCCGCCATCAGGACCAGGCCTGCTGGAAGATTGGGCATGGGGGCCAGCTGCACCTTGCCATTGCGGACCGTGCCGACCGCCTTCACGGCCTGCGTGCCGTCGGTTCCGCCGAGAAAGCCGAAATGCGGCACACCCTCACGCTGCGGTGTTCTGGCCTGCACCTCCAGGCCATAGGCCAGGGGGGCGTCCGCCGCCCCCTCCAGGGTGGTCCATTTCCTGGTGGCGGTGTCGAACACATGGACCTCCTTCAGCCAGTTCTTAAATCCACCTTCCCAGTGGGTGCCTCCCACGATGACGATCTTGTTCTCCTGCACCCCGGCCAGACATCCGCCATTCGGCGCGGGCAGCGGTGGCAGGGCCTCCCATTCAGCGGCATGGGTGGCCGTGGAAAGGAGCAGGGAGGTCAGCGGGAGCATGGCAAGGAGGCGGGCGCATCTCATGATGCGTGAGAACACGCGCGCCACGACCTGTTCTGTCTGGTATCCTCGAATCACCAGCAGATGCCCTCATACTGCCAGGGCAGCGTGGCCAGCTCCGCCCAGCCGTTCACATCGATGACGACATGGTCCGGGCGGGCTGCGGCCCTCAGCACTTCCAGAGAGGCGCACTTCTGCGACACCACGATGACGTCGCTTTCCGCCAGCACCTCCTCCGGCGTCTTTTTCATCAGCTGGGCAAGGTGCGGCATGCGCTTCTGAATCTGCTCCTCATTGGAACCAATGAGGCGGGAAAGATTGATCTGCGGATCGTAAATGCTCAGCGTGTTGCCACGGCCGTAAAGGGTCTCCGCCGCGGCCACCAGGGGACTGCCGCGCAGGTCGTCCGTGTCCGCCTTGAAGGCGAGGCCCAGGAAGCCGATGCGGCGCTTTTCCTTGCCTTCGATGAGCTGCATGAAGAGGTTTTGATGCGACTCATTCGTGGGCAGCGTGCCTTCCAGCAGCGGCAGGGTGATGCCCTGCTGCCGCGCAAAGGCGCGCAGGGCGGACACGTCCTTGGGCAGGCATGAGCCGCCAAACGGCGTGCCGGGGCGCATGTAGTAGCGGGAGATGTTCAGCTTGGTGTCCTGGCACACCACATTCATCACGCGCATGCCGTCCTCCCCCAGGTGCTTGCTCAGGCGGCCGATCTCATTGGCAAAGCCCACCTTCAGCGCGTGCAGGTAGTTGCAGGAGTACTTGATCATCTCCGCGCCTTCCCAGCGCAGGATGGAGGGCGTGCCGCCGAGCAGGCTGGAAATTTCCGCGTGCCGGGGCGGATTGCCGTCCTCCGTACCCACCACAGAGAGGGAAGGGTCCTTGAAATCCGCCACGGCCGTCCCTTCGCGCAGGAACTCGGGGCAGTAGTAAATGTGGATCTTCCCTGCCACCACCAACGGGGCAAACACATCCGCCACGATCTGCCGCGTGCTGCCTGGCAGCATGGTGCTGCGGAAGATGAGCACATGCTCCTTGCCGGACTGCTCCAGCGCCTCCGCGATTTGTGCTGAAACTTTGCGTACGTAGCCCAGGTCCAGGCTGCCAGAGGGCAGGGAAGGCGTGCCCACGCAGATGATGCTCGCGTCGGATTCGGCCACCGCCTGTTTCGGGTCCAGTGTGGCGGTGATCTGTCCGCTGGCGCTGCCTGTCTTCAGCAGTTCTCCGAGCCCCGGCTCCACGATGGGGGAGATGCCGTCATTGAAGGCCGTCACCTTGGCGGGGTGCAGGTCCACCCCGATGATGCGGTGTCCCTGCTGCGACAGACACCCGGCGGTGACAGCGCCGACATAACCAAGGCCAAAAACTGAGATGTTCATGTGGGTGACGACGGAGAATGGGAAGATGGTGAACCCCGTTTATTGGGCGATACCAGACCCTTGTAAACCCCGAGACAGTTTTTTTTCCCAGGGCTGGCCCACCAGGGGAGGCGCACCGCTTCGGATCGGAAGTAAATCTTGGCGCGGCTGCCAAACTCGTCTAATCAGCAGCAAGCCCATGGTTTTAGACAATCTCCCTCGTGACTTAGCTCCGTCGGCTGACTCCACCCCACCGGGCTGTCAGACGCCGGTTCTGCTGCTGATCCAGCGCCGTCCGGAGCTGACGGCCAGGGTGTTGTCTGCCATTCGTGAGGTCAGGCCAGCGCATCTGCTGGTGGCGGCAGATGGTCCGGAGGAGGACGCGCGCTGTCAGGAGACGCGCAGGCTGGTGCTGGAAGGCATTGACTGGCCTTGCAGTGTGCTGACACGCTTTTCCCGGGAACGGCTCGGCTGCCGGAAGGCCATATCACAAGCTCTGGACTGGGGTTTTGCGGTGCATGAGCGTCTGATCGTGATCGAGGATGACTGCCTGCCAGAACCATCTTTTTTTCGTTTCTGCACAGACTTGCTGGATCGGTATCAGGACGATGACAAAGTCATGCAGATCTGCGGCAGCAATCTCAGCGGGCACGCGGCGCAGGATGGCAGCAGCTACTATGCATCCCGCTTTTCCACGATCTGGGGCTGGGCAAGCTGGCGCAGGGCATGGAAAAACCACGATGCAACGATGGCAGGGTGGCCGGCAAGTCGCGCCGACCCACGCTGGAAAGCCTCCTGCAAGTTCCGCGGAGAGGTCGCCTGGCGGAAAAAGCTCTACGACAGCGCTCATTCAGGCGGCATTGATGCCTGGAGCATCGCCTGGGAATTCGCCAAACAATCCCGGGGGGGCGTGGGGCTGATTCCCTCCGTTAATCTGGTTTCCAACCTCGGCTGGGGACAGGACTCCACACACACTCATGATCCGCATGACCCGCGTGCGTTCATGAAAACAGATCCGGTCTGCTTCCCGCTTCAGCATCCAGGCACCTTGATGCCGGGCGACCGGGCTGACAGCGCTTATTTCAACCGGTACTGCCGCCCGCCACCCCTGCTCCGCCGGATCAGGAGGAAGATATGGCGGGGATTGAGGAGGCCGATGGCATGCGCCAAATCTCCGTGATGGCAAGGATGCAGGCCTACTGTCTCGTCTGGGCCTGATGATCCGGCCAAGTCAGGCTTTTCCCCCGCATCTTCATCCGCGAGTGAAAAGACAGCAGAAGGCGCGCCCACTTGTTTTTTAGCACAAGACGACCTGCTCTGGAAAAGGCGGCATCGCTGATGACATGCAGCCCGGGGTTGACTTGGTGGTAGTGGCAGCGCAGCCGCTCGGCCAGAAGCTCCAGGGATCGCCGCTGATAAAAGGTAATGTGCTGGCCGGTGTCGAATGCGTAATACCACCAGTCCCTGGGAGGCGGGGCCGCTGGGAATGTCAGTGTTGAAAACACCAGCGTTCGGCAGTCAAATTTCGTGAACTGCTGTTCGATGAACTCGTACGGATGGTGAATGTGCTCAAGGACCTCAAAAGCGAAGAGCGCGTCAGCCTTGAACCCGGTCGGCGGCTCGAAGGCGCTGGCGAACAGGTTGGGGCAATAAGGGTCAGTGGTGAAGCACTCAAAGCCCCTGTCCCGTAGCAACCGGGTAAGGATTCCGTAGCCACCGGCCAGATCCAGAAATTTTGCCGTGTTCGGATAGGTCTGCGCCAGGAACGTTGTCAAAAACCGGCTGTTGTCGATGTTCCGGGCCATCAGGCCGGTGTCGCCAAGGGCAATGGGCGTCTGGTATGCCTCCTCCAGCCAGTAGGGAGCCTCCGTTTGCAGCAATCCGCAGACAGCGCAAGAGTAGTATTGAACCTTGAGGCGGCCGAGGATTGTGGCCTCAAAGGCGAAATCCATGGGAGTTCGCGAGATCGGACAGTCAATCTGTGCTGCATTCATGGGAATGAGGAGGAATGTCAGATCCTGTCAGGAACGCTGGTAAACCAGCAGGGTGCCTTTTTTTCGCGCGTCGCGTGTCACAGGCTCCTCGAAACTTGGCTTCCAGCGCGGGTCTCCTGACTGCATGGTGGAGAGGAGCAATTGCAGATGGGCCGGACGTTGTGGTTCCGGCAGGGAGAGATCCACAAAGACACGGGTGACGTTTTCCTTGTCCAGCAGTGCCAGCATCTCCGCCTCTGTCTTGGCCGTCAGGGTGTAGCCCCGCCCCATCCAGTCGCTTGTGGACAGGATCTTGCTGCCCCGCAGCACGCGCAGCGGGGAAGGGGCGCGCTTGTTCAGTCCGAATGCTGCGGCCGCGATAATCGCCCCTTCACCGCGCGGATCAGAGGCAACCAGCCAGTGGTCTTTTGCATTGTCCGGTGCCGTAGTTTGGGAACGGGCCACGGCGGAAGTGAAGCCGTGCACCTCTTTGCACGGGATGGCACCCGCCTGGTACAATGCGGCAAAACTGGCGACCAGCATCACCACCGCCTTCATGCATTGCGCGACGGAGAAAGCGTTCAGCCATGCCGCAGCCAGCAGCATCACGGGGGGGGCCAGCGTCAGCATGTAGCGCGTACTCAGCCCGACCGGCACCAGGAGCAGGACCAGAAGGATGCCGCAGAACATGGCCGCCAGGGAGGCTGCCTCCGGGGAGAGCGATAATTTGCGGCGGCAGGCTGCCACAACAGCAGCGATCAGCCCCAGCGTGGCAAACACTGTCAGGGGCCAGCCAAACACCGTGGGCAGTGCCTTGAGGTGGAACGGCACGGCCTCCAGAAAATACTGCGCTGGGGAAAGCTGCGTCATGCCCTCCTGGGAGATCTTTGCGGAATACAGCATCCATGGCCCTGCCAGCAGCGCCACGGGCAGCGCCGCACACCACCACGACCAGGAGAAGACAAGCCGCCAGCGCCTGGCCAGCAGTGTGCCCAGAGGCGGCAGCAGGCACAGCCCCATGCCGGAACCCTTGGTCAAAATGGCTGCTGCGGCCACGCAGCCCCACACTAGTGCGCGCCGCACAGAAGGCGCACGCAGATACCACGCCCACAGCAGCGCGGCCCACAGGCAGAACAACGCCAGCAGAATGTCCGACATCACATGCAGTGCCAGCTTCAATGCCACAGGCAGCGCCAACAGGCCCAGCCCGGCTGCTGCGGCGAGCGGCCTGGAGAGCATGCGTCCGCCGATGACATAGGTCAGTGTGGCCAGTCCGGCCAGCGTCAGCGCCTGCAACACCAGAAGCACCTTTACCGAAGGTTGCGGCATCAGCGGAGGAGCCGCCAGAAGATAGTACAACGGCGGGTAGTGTCCCAGCGCCACCCGCGGAAAGTCATCATAGTAAGTCCTGGCAAACTTCATCGGTGGCCACCCCAGGCCTTCCATCAGATAGTCCCGCACCATCAGCGCTGTCACCGCATGCGCCGCCTCGTCCGGGTCGCCACCCAGGTCGGAGGAGAAGGCGCCACCGGCTTGGATGAAAATGCCCATGGCAAGCGCGCTGAGGAGGAAAAACACGATGACATGCCATCCTGGGCAGCGGGCTCCTACGACGGGCGGGGGACATGATTCGGGCATCTTGCCACTACCATCTGGCTAGAGGATTTATCAAGCGACCAGTGAGCAAAACCACTGTCGTGTGTGTGGCAACCATGCGGGCCGGCACCTCGTCATCATAGGCGTCGAATTCATGGCTGGCGGGCTCTTGGCTCATAGGAGGGCGGGGGAAATTCAGTCGGCATAAAAGGGCGTCAAGCCAAGCCTGTTAAAGAGCGAGGTGTCCCCCTGCGGCAGCCGTTGTGTACAGGTTTTCATATTTTTCCAGCATCTTCTCGATGGAGAAGTTCTGCCGCACATGCTCCGTCGCAGACCTGCCCATCTGCCGCAGCTTTTCCTGCGGTGTGGCGGCCGCCGCGTTCAGCGCCTCGGCCAGTTTTTCCACAGTTGAGAAATCGCCGATCCAGCCATGCTCCCCATCCCGCGCAAGTTCGCTGACGCCGCAGGCGTCGTTCGCCAGCACGGGAAGGCCGCATGCCATGCCCTCCAGCACCGCATTGGGCAGGCCCTCAAAAGAGGAGGACATCACCAGAGCGTCCATTGCCTGATAGTGCTTCGTGGGATCCTGTTGAAAACCTGCCCAGTGCATTTTGTCCCGCACCGGACTTGCCTCCATGCGGGACAAGACCCGCTGCTTTTCGCTTCCCCCATCTCCCACCAGCAGCAGTCTCAACCGAGGATCGCGTTGTGAGGCCTGCTCAAAAGCTGCTATCAAGTCGACATGCCTTTTTGGCTTGCCAAAACGGGCCACTTTGGCAAGCCAGACACCCTCGGAATCCAGGCCTAGATCTTGCCGCAGCAGTTTCTTGGGCGTTTCGCTGGGTCGAAATTGTTGGAGATCCACACCGTTTGGCAGGACAAACTGCCAGCGGTGCTTGTGGCCAAGGGCAAGCATTTGGTCCATCTGCTGGGTGGACACCGTGAACAGGCACGTGCAAAGCCGGTAGAGGAGCCTCCTCTGCATCTGCCGCTTCCAAGCAAGCTCGTCAGAATCCCAAAGAATGTGCTCAGAGTGTACCATGGCCGGGCGTGCGATCAGCGCGCCACCCAGCGAAGTATAGATGAGTCCTCCGAGGTGGTGGGTGTGGACCACATCCGCATCTGTTTTCAGCAGATGCTTCATTTGCTGTGCGACCTTCAAGCGAAAGCCCGGCTCTTTTTTTAAAGTGCGCAAACGTACCTGCGGATCAAGACGGCCAGCCAGCATTCCTGCTTCTCCCAGGCAGCAGACGGTCACCTCAAATTTTCGGGCAGCCAGATGATTGCATACCCGAATCATAATATTTTCCATGCCCCCTTGATTCAGGCTGTCCACAATCTGAAGGAGACGAATGGCTCGCGTTGACATTTTATCGAATGGGGGCGATAGGCGTTTCGGGTTCCAATAAGAGCCAATCCAGCCGGTGCAAGACACATTTGTGCGTGCTGGGAATTGAGGCGTATTTACAACAGCGCTTCTGCATGAGACTTTCCCCGACGTGCGTCCCATCTTTCGCTCCGACTCGGGCTTCTGCCGATGGCGCGAGGTCAACGAGCCAGTCTACATTGTGGACTGCTGACGCAGCGCTGGGGCATTGAGCGCAGCTTCGGGCGGCGCTGTCAAACAACGTCACCTAATCCGTGACCATGAAAAAATCCCCACCATTACGAAGCCTTCGTCTATCAGGCCTTCATCGGCATCATGGCTCAGCCTCACCGTTTTAAAGCCTGCAAAACCTCTCTTAAAGGAGAAAAATCACCCCTATTCAGAGGTGCCCGTTACCCATTGGAAGTGGTGAAGAACCATTTCTACATATGGCGTGTGCCGTTGCGCCGGAGGGGCGCGGCGGAGGTTCACACAACGACAGTTGCATGGGCGAAGAACTCTGCTCCAAAGACTTTTGGAAACTTGTCGTGAAGTTCGCGATAAGTTGAAAGCAATGCAGAGGCTTCCTGTTGGCTTGTGTGGGCTGGATATGGGCGCCAGTGGTGTGTGGCAAGATCGCAAGTCCAAGGAAGCTCCTTTTCAGCAGCGTACTTTCGAAAAAAAGCATTTACCTTTTTGTGGGTGTGGTGGCACGATATATGCCCTGCTGCCCAGGTGGCTGGCTGCAAGCTGCCTGCCATTTGAAGCAACGTCATCAAATCCTCCGCGAGGTGTCCGGGACGTAAAAGCAACCCCGTGTTTTCATTGACGTAAGCAAGTGCTCCAACGTGGGCGTCTGCTCGGATGCCGACCGCGCAACCCGCAAACATGGCCTCAACAAAGGCCACGCATCCCCCCTCCCTGCGGCTGAAAATGAGAGCAACCTTGGACTGAGTTTGGAGCCGGGTGACTTCGGTGATAGGAAGTGACTGATGAATTTCCAGGTTTTGCGGGACTCCAAAGGAAGAAGCCTGCCGGCGAATAAACTCGGCATCTCGTCCACCCTCACGTTGTCCAACAAGCACGATGCGGAGCGTGGCGGGCAGATGCCGGAGGGCGTTGAAAAAGTCCCAGTGTCTTTTGAATTCGCCCCAGTTGGCAATCATGAGAAAGTCGATGGGACGCTCTCCTGTTAAGTTTGGGTAAAAATCGGGGTTGATCCAGTCGCAGGCGGAAATACCAGGGATCAACCGGATGCGCGGATGAAAGTCGGCAATTTTTGTGAACTCACGGGCATTGGACGCCTGCACAAAAATATCGGTCGACGTCTTGGACAAAATGAGAGAAAGCGTGGCGTAGTCTGTGGGTGACCAGCTACAACTAAGAGCAAAATCATAGCGCTTGTTCAGCCAGGCAAACTCATCATTGCTTAGACCCAATGCCAAACGTGCCCAGTTATACTCAAATGGTATCATGAGTACTCCCTTCTCACCATTTGCCGAAGGCGCTTTTAGAATGATGGAGCGAGTCAAAGATGGGTTTTGGCGCAAGTTGTCACCATAGCGTTCATGACTGCCGCGCACTACTTCATCCCAAAATCCTGGCTGCGGGGGGGCGTCAATCTGAGGCTGGAGCTTTTTTGACAACTGTCGGTGGAGACTGCCGTGTTCGCAGAATCCGATGGCTCGACATGCAAGGGTGGCCGAGCGAACGCTGTCTGAGACCCCGGCTTGGGCGGCCATGCGCAAAGCGTTTAGATGTCTGAGCGTGCGAGAGTGGCGTGCTGCGTCTTTTGCACGCATTGTCGCGAATTCGACAAAGTGACGAAATTTCATGTGGGTTGATCTTTTCGGCGTTTACTTTGTTGGCCGCACGATGTGATCACTTTTGGTCGGTGAGCAATGATTTGCAACCAACGTGTGGGTGCTTGAAGTGATGGCTTTTGCTTGTTTCATGTGCATCTCCGGCGCACATCAAGTTCATTCCTGCCGCTCATGGTCACCGTCATCATTCCCAGCTACAACTATGCCCACTTCCTGCCAGATGCGATAGAGTCCGCCCTGGCTCAGACTGACACGGGCAATCCACTGGAAGTGCTGGTCATCGATGACGGTTCCAAGGATGACACGGCTGCCGTCGCCGCACGTTATGGGGACAGGATTCGCTACCACTTTCAGGCCAACGCGGGTCTCTCCGCCGCGCGCAACACGGGGATGCGGATCGCCCTTCACGATCTGGTGGTGTTTCTTGACGCGGATGATCTGCTGCCGGCCGGCACGGTCGCTGCATTCCTAGCTGCACGCGCTGCGCAAGTGGAGCCGCCCGTAGTTATGGCTGGACGCGACCAGGCCATTGCGCTGGACAAGCAATTGCTTGCCCCGCCTCATTCAGTCACAGGCCAGGTGACCCCGGTTTCGGCGCGTTCGTTGGTTCTACGGAACCGCTTCCCGACCACTGTCTTGGCAGATCGTCGTGTTTTGCTGGGCCTGGGTGGCTTTGACACCACGCTACGCGCTTCTGAGGACCGCGACATGTGGATCCGCACAGCTGCCAGTCATTCGGTGGCAATGCTAGACCAGGTGGTCCTCCTTCGTCGGCTTCACGGCTCCAGCATGTCACGACAGGCGCTCCAACAGACCACGGCGATGGAACAGGTGCTGGCCAAGGCGTTTGCAAACCCGGCCCTGCGCCTGACCGGTCAGGACCGTCGTCTGGCACGCGCGGTCTGCCTATATCAGTCTGCTTTGATGTACGCGGAAGCTGGGGACCACAAGACCGCTGTGCTGCAGTTTTTGCGCTCCTTTAAGGTCTGCCCGCTAGCATCACTGGCGGAGGGTGGCATATCTTGGTCCAGCCGAATCCGTGGTCTGCTTGGCAATTTGCGAAAAATCGTACGATAAGCGGCCTGTCTGTTATCTTCACGCTCCCTGCAGCGTCTCGGCCAGTTCCACGATGGAGCGGGCGGCCTCCGTCTCATCATTCACCACCTGCGTGGCTCCCAGGCGTTTCAGGCGCTCCACATCCGAGCTGAAGCGCGCGCGTGCCAGCACGGAGATGTCAGGCCGCTGCTCGCGGATGATGCTCAGAGCCTGGGCGTTCACGGTGGCATCAGGGAAGGTGAGCGCCACCAGCCGCGCGTGCTTCAAGCGCGTCAGCTCCCAGGTCTCCTCATGGCAGGCGTCGGCAAACAGCACGGTCTGGCCCTCGCGTTGCAGCCTGCGGGCTGTTTCGGCATTGAGTTCGACAACCAGCGTGGACACGCCGGCGTCCAGCAGCGCTGTGTTCAGCCGCTCTCCCACGGGGCCGTGCCCGCAAATGATGGCATGGTCGCTCAGCTCCTTGACACGCTGGCGCAGGCTGCCTGCGTCGAACCGGACCGGCTTGTTGCGGCCCCAGCCTTTTTTCACCAGCCACTCGCCCAGCGGCACGCCGGCCTTCAGCAGGGCGGGCAGCAGGCCCATGGAAAGCGCGCAGGCTGCCAGCAGCGTCTGCTGGGTGTCATCCCCCCACAGCGCGGCGGAGCGTGTCTGCTGCAGCAGCACCAGGGAGAACTCCCCCGCGCTGCACAGGCCGATGCCCGCCATCAGCGCCTGCTTCGGCGCCAGGGCCAGGCGGCGTGCGACGAAGGTGATGATGCCCGCCTTTGCCAGCATGAACACGATGGTGAGCGCGGAGATGGGCAGCCACAGCCGCAGCACCGCGCCCATGTCGATCATGAGGCCCACGGAGACAAAGAAGATCGTCAGGAACAGGTCCTTCAGCGGCATCACATCCGCCAGAATGCGGTGTTTGAAGATGGATTCGCTCACCGCCAGTCCGGCCACAAAAGCGCCCAGGGCCAGCCCCAGGCCCAGCAGTCCGCCGATGAAGGCCAGCCCCACACAGGAGCCAATGACGGTCAGGGTGAAAAGCTCCCGGTTTCGCGTCCGCGTCACCGCATTCAGCAGCCCTGGGATGACCCAGCGCGCCATCACTGCGGCCAGCACCACAAAGACACCGCCGCGCAGCGCCAGCGAGCCCAGTCGTGGCAGCAGGGAGGCGTCCTCCCCCTCATGCGGCAGCAGCAGCGGCAGGAAGAGGAAGAACACGATGACAAAAAGGTCCTGAAAGATCGCCACGGCCAGCGCCATGCGCGCGCCAGGGCTTGCCTCCAGCCCCAAGTCTTGGAAGCTCTTCAAACTCACCGCGGTGGAGCTCATTGCCAGCGCCACGGAAAGGATCACCGCGCCCTGCCAGTCTGGGTGGATGAATGGCGTCAGCAGCGCCGTGGCCAGCATGCACAGCCCCATTTGCAGCCCTCCACCCACAAACGCCAGCTTGCGCAAAAATCGCAGCTCACCCAGGGAAAATTCCAGCCCAAGGGTGAACATCAGCAGAATGACGCCGAACTCCGCCATCTGCGACACCCCCTCCTGCGACACGCCTGAGTGTTCCGATCCGCCGCCCAGCAGCCCCAGCACGCCCGAGTTTGCGATGATGACGCCGCAGATGAAGTAGCCTGCCAGCATGGACTGCCGCAGGTGCAGCAGCAGCAGCGAGACCATGACCACGCCTGCCAGCATCAGGGCGAGCAGGGCGAACATCGGCGGAATGCCTTCCGACGACGCGATGACGGGCATCCAGCTCATGGCGAAGCCGCCGCCACCGTTTCCCGCCGCTCATCTCCGCTGTATTGCAGGTGGTAAAGCTTTTGATAGAGCGCGTTGCGCTCCAGCAGTTCCGCGTTTGTGCCGCGGTCCAGCACCCGCCCGTGTTCCATGACGATGATCTGGTCCGCCTCCAGGATGGTGGACAGGCGGTGGGCAATGGCCACCACCGTCTTGCCCGCCGCCAATGTTGCGATCGCCTCCTGAATGATCTTCTCGCTCTCCGTGTCCAGTGCCGACATGGCCTCATCCAGCAGCAGGACAGGGGAGTCGCGCAGAATGGCGCGGGCGATGGACAGGCGCTGCTTCTGCCCGCCGGACAGATTGCAGCCGCCCTCGCCCACAGTGGCATTGTAGCCCTCCGGGATCTGCATGATGAACTCATGCGCGTGCGCTTTCTTTGCCGCGGCGATGATCTCCTCCTCCGTCGCATCCAGCCGGCCGTAGCGGATGTTCTCGCGGATCGTGTCGTGAAACAGGAAGGTGTCCTGGCTGACAATGCCAATGTTTGCCCGCAGGGAAACCTGCGTGAGGTCGCGCACATCCTGCCCGTCCAGCAGCACATCTCCTGCGTCAGGATCGTAAAAGCGCAGCAGCAGGGAGAAGATGGTGCTCTTGCCCGCGCCGCTGGGACCCACCAGCGCGTAGAATTTGCCCGGTTCAAATTGCAGGCTCACATCCTGCACCGCAGGAATGTCCTTCTGAGTGCCGTCTTTGTCCCGGTAGTGGAAGGTCACGTCCTTGAAGGACACAGCTCCCGTGGCCCTGCCGATGTCCTTGGCCTCCGGCTTGTCCGTGATGTCCGGTGTGCGGTCCAGGATCTCGAAGACCATGCCTGCGGCCACCGTGGTCTTTTGCAGCAGCATCTGCACCCGGCTCAGCTCCTTCACCGGCGGGTAGATCTGCGTCAGCGCCATCACCATCATGAAGAAATTTTCCGCCTCCAGGCCTCGGTGCCAGGCATACACCAGACCGGCGGCGATGCCGACGGACGCCACCGTCTCCACGATCGGCCCCACCAGTTCCAGCGCCTTCGCCCACCGCAGCATGTTCCGCGTCATGCTCGCGTTGCAGCGCTCAAACCGGTCCATGGCATGCTGCTCGCGGGCGTAGGACTTCACCAGCCGGATGCCGGAGAAGGACTCCTGCATGGCCACCATCAGCGCGCGGGAGTCATACTCCTCCTTCGCGCCCGTCTTCCTCACCCGTTTGCCAATGCGGATGATCGGGTACAGGCACGCCGGGAACACCACCAGGGAGATTGTGGTGAAAAACCAGTCCTGCGCAAACAGCACCACCAGGATGGAGATGATCGTCAGCGGCCGCTGCGCCACCGTCTGGATCAGCAGCATCGCATTGCGCTGCACCACGCTCGTCTGGCTGGTCACGGTCTGCATCAGCTCGCCCGTCTTCGCGCTGTTGAAGAATCCCGGCGACTGCCGCATCACACTGCGGAAGGCGTCATTGCGGATCTGGTACACCACCTTGCTCGTCACCCAGGCCTGCATGTAGCTGGACAGGTAGGCCAGAAAGCCGCGCAGAAAGATCAGCACCGGAATAAAGGCGCACGCAATCATCACCCCCGTGATGCCGATCGGCTGGTCCGAGTCCGCGCCCAGGATATGCGCCAGATTGATCTCTCCGATCAGCGGCAGCTTCGTGGTCTCCCCCAGCGTTCGCGTCTGCCCCTTTAGCACCAGGGAGAAGATGAGCTGAAACCCAATCAGCATGACGCCGTTGAACACCGCGCTCAGCATCCCCAGCAGCATGCTCATGGCAAAACGGCCGCGATACGGCACCACATACTTCCAGATCGATCGCAGCGTCTTCTTCACCACAGCGGCAAGCTGCGGGTCGGTCAGTTTCAGCGGCGGGGTTTTGGAGGACTCTTTGGTCAGCAGGCTGGACATTCGGGGAAAGGGGAAGCCTTAACCGCCGCTCGCCCCCGGCTCAACCAGAAAGGCGGGGCGGTCAGCCCTTGAAGACGGCGCACAAAGGCCCAAAAGAAGGACATGAGGAACAACGCCTGGGCCAGGTTTTCTGGATCAGAACCTTTGCGGCATTGCGTCTTTGAGTGAGACATCTCTGGTGGACTGGGGCCTTGACGCGGACGTTCCCACGGCTTTAGAAGGGCGTTCCACATCGAATATGCCCGCCAAAAAATCGTCGTCCGCCGCCTCTGTTCTGTCCACTTGGCAGGAAAAGCTCAGCAACCAAAGCCTCACCGTGGGCATCATGGGCCTGGGCTACGTCGGACTGCCGCTGGGCCTCCTCTACGCGGAAAAGGGCTTCAACGTCATCGGGGTGGATCCGGACGAGCGCCGCACCAAGGTGCTGAACCAGGGCAAGTCCCCCATCCGCCACATCAAGAGTGAGCGTGTCAGCGCCGCCGTGAAGAGCGGCAAATTCACCGCCACCGCCGACCCGAAGGACCTCAGCAAGGTGGACGCCGTCCTCATCTGCGTGCCCACCCCGCTGACCAAGCAGCGCGAGCCCGATCTGTCCTACGTCGAATCCTCCGCTGAATGGGTGGCCGCCAATGTCCGCCCCGGCTGCCTTGTGGTTCTCGAGTCCACCACTTATCCAGGTACCACCCGCGACATCGTGGCCCCCATCCTGAAAAAGGCAGGCCTCACCCCAGGCAAAAATGTTTACCTCGCCTACAGCCCGGAGCGCGAGGACCCGAACAACGCCAAATTCTCCACCGCCAGCATCCCGAAAGTCGTCGGTGGCACCGACGCCACCAGCGGCAAGCTGGCTGCCGCCCTCTACGAGGTGATCATCTCCAAGGTCATCCCCGTCACCAGCGCCGAGGTGGCCGAGGCCGCCAAGCTGCTGGAAAACATTTTCCGCTCCGTCAACATCGCCATGGTCAACGAGCTCAAGATCGTCTTTGACCGCATGGGCATCGACATCTGGGAGGTGGTCAACGCTGCCAAGACCAAGCCCTTCGGCTTCATGCCCTTCTACCCGGGGCCGGGCCTCGGCGGCCACTGCATCCCCATCGACCCCTTCTACCTCACCTGGAAGGCCCGCGAGTTCGACATCTCCACCAAGTTCATCGAGCTCGCCGGCGAGGTGAACACCAACATGCCCTACTTCGTCGTGCAGAAACTGCAGGACGCCCTCGGCAGCAAAGGCAAGTCCCTCCGCGGCAGCAAGATCCTCCTCCTCGGCCTCGCCTACAAAAAGGACGTCGACGACTTCCGCGAGTCCCCCACGCTGAAGCTCATGGAAATCCTGGAGCGCCACCAGGCCAAGGTCACCTTCAACGACTCCTACATCCCCCAGTTCCCCGGCGACCACCACTTCCCGCACCTCGCCCCCCGCAAGAGCGTGCCCCTCACCGAGAAGACCGTCAAAGCCGCCGACGCCGTCCTCATCTGCACCGACCACACCAATGTGGACTACACCGCGCTGGCCAAGTGGGCGTCCCTCATCGTGGACACGCGCAATGTGCTGCCGAAGGGCGGCAAGAACGTCTTCAAGGCGTAGGTTGCCGGTTAATCGCGTCAGACCTGACGCGCCAGATTGTCGGAGCATTTCATGGAGTCTCACGTAGCGCACGGAAGGTAGGGCTGCTGCTCCCGCCGCCGGGAGGTCTGTAGTTCGCGAATGTCCGTTCCCAACCGTTGGAGCCGCTGGGCACGCGGTGGAAGACCGGAGGGCCAGCATCCCTGCCATCAGCGGGTCGTGCATCAAAGACCCCTTGCCAGATCCCAGGTCTGACGCTGAGTAATCACGTAATACCCGACTCATGAGCCAGCCCCTCCGCGACATCACCGACCTCTGGACCACTCCAGCCGCCCCCTCCTTCATCATCGCGGAGGTCGCCCAGGCTCACGACGGCTCCCTCGGCTCCGCCCACGCCTACATCGACGCTGTCGCCAAGACCGGTGCCGACGCTATCAAGTTCCAGACCCACATCGCGGCGGAGGAAAGCTCCGACCTCGACACCTGGCGCGTCAAGTTCAGCCGGCAGGACGCCACCCGCTACGACTACTGGAAGCGCATGGAGTTCACCGAGCCCCAGTGGATCGAGCTCAAGCAGCATGCCGAGGAAAAAGGCCTCGTCTTCCTCAGCTCCCCGTTCTCCCTCGCCGCCATCCGCCTGCTCGATCGCCTGAACATGGCCGCCTGGAAAGTCGCCTCCGGAGAGGTCACCAACCGCCTCTTTCTCGACGCCATGATCGCCACAGGCAAGCCCGTGCTCGTCTCCAGCGGCATGAGCTACCTCGAGGAAATGGACGCCACCGTGGCCCTCATCAAGGCCGCCAAGTCCCCCGTCGCCGTCTTTCAGTGTACCACTGCCTATCCATGCCCGCCTGAAAAAATCGGCCTCAACCAAATCGCCGAGTTGCAGGCCCGCTACGGCTGCCCCATCGGCCTTTCCGACCACTCCGGCACGCCCTATCCCTCCCTCGCCGCCATCGCCCTCGGGGCGAAGCTCATTGAGGTACACATTGCCTTCAGCAAGGAGATGTTTGGCCCGGACACCTCAGCCTCCCTCACCACTCAGGACTTCGCGCAGATGGTCGAAGGCATCCGCTTCACTGAGAAGATGCTCGCCAGTCCCACCGTCAAAGACGACTCAGCCGCCACCCTGGAGCCGTTGAGAAAAATGTTCGGCCAAAGCCTCGTCGCCGCCACCGATCTCCCCGCCGGCACCCTCCTCACCCAGGAAAACCTCTCCTGCCGCAAACCCGGCCACGGCATCTCCGCCGCCAGCCTGGAGTCCGTCCTCGGCAAAAAGCTCAAGCACTCGGTCAAGGCCGCCCAGTTCCTGAGCGCGGATGACTTCTGCTGAGGAGGCTTTCCAAACGATTACACGGCCCTAGGGTGGACATCAAGGAGCTTCACCTTTCGTCAGCTCGGTGGCCAGAATGTGAAGGGCTGAGACCTTGTGATCAAGACGTTCGCATTCACATTCTTCCCTGATTATGCACTTGGGGGTAGAGCCAGTCACGCGTCTGGTTGTTGATCCACGCGCGCAGGGTCGTGGGCTTCACATTGAAGGCGGTGCAGATGGAGGTAAATTTCACGCCTTCTCTTGTCATGCGGCGGGCTTCCTCGCAGATCATCTGCTTCTGTTGCGGAGTGTGGGCGGAGTGAGCCATGAGGATGTGATTATTGAGTGGGATCAAGTCAGATTCACCAAGGACCAGCGTCCCAATTTTCTGCCAATCCCTGGCTGGGGCTGGTAAATGTTAAATCCTATTGACTTGATATGATATAAGGCTCATATGCGGTTGTCAACCGACTCACGCCATGGGAGGCCACGAAACCAATGAGCCAGCTTTTTCCATGCTTTGCTTCGAACGTCTGCAGCAGGCCGGTTTTCCAGATGATGGAAAGAAAGGCCGGGCCATTTTTTCCCACAACGCACACTTGGCCTGGTTCCGCGCATTCAGTGGTGTGGCTCGCGGAGCCAGGGGGGGCGTCACCCACTAACAGAGTAAATTGGATTCCATCGTGAACGTCTACGTCTTCCTTGACCTTGCTGAGGTGCTCACGGCAAAACGTGAGCTTATGTATGAAGAGCTAAAAGAACTTGGCTGGGGGAAAGCTTCTTCCGCGCCCACGCTCTGGCAGCGCTCCTGGAGTGACGGCTTTCCATCGTTCCAACTGACTGCGGCGGCCCGCGGTCATGTCGCTGCCGCTGCAAAAACGGCTGGTGTGACGAAATATGAGGCGGTGGCAATTGTCAGCCCCGAGGAGCCTGATCATTGGAAGTTTTCCGCGGCTTCAGCCAGCTTTTTCGAGGCGGTTCTTGCGCGGCATCATGGGTAGAGCTTCGCACACGATGCCCATGGTGAGGGAAACAATCCCTCTGTGATCATTCTGCCTCAATCAGAGGCTTCCATAAAACTCCCCCAGCTCCCGGCTGTAATCCCGCAGCATCGGCAGCTCCGTCTTCCGCCGCATCTGGTGCGCCAGCACCTCCGCCCGAAACGACGCGTCATTCAGCACGCGCCACACCGTGCTCGCGTAAGCCTCCGCATCCGTGACGTCAAACAGGGCAGGGTGGTCTGCGCCCAGCACCGCCGCGTTCCCCTCGATGTTCGAGGCCACGATCGGCAGATCACATGCCAGCGCCTGGAGCAGCGCCATTGGCTGCCCCTCCCAGGTCGAGCCAAGCACAAACACATCCAGCGCCTGCATCCAGGGTGCGATGGGCCGCTGCGCTCCCATCAGCATGAAATTCGCCAGGCCCTTCTCCTTCGCAGCCTCCACAATCTTCGTCCGCTCGCCGCCTTCGCCGAATGCCAGGAACCGTCCTGCAAACCCCTTCGTATTCAGCGCCGCTGTCATGGCCACATTCAGCCCATGGTTCTTCGGCGGCGTCAATGAGGCCACCGTCCCCACCAGCGGCTGCGCGGGGTCCAGCCCCATTGTGCGCCGCAGGTGCGCGCAGTCCGCCGCCGGGTGGAAGGTCACGTCATCCACCGGATTGATGAACACCCGCACCTTCTCCTTGGCGATCCCCAACACCCTGCACAGGTCCTCTTTCGTCTGCGCGGACAGCGTGATGTGCGCCTTGGCGTGGTGGCCCAGCCACTTCAGCACGATCTTCCGCCGCCAGCGCATCTCCGCGTAGGTCTTGTGGTGGTGCATCACCGCCGGGATGCCCGCGCGCCGTGCCGCCAGCACCGCATACACATGGGCATTGTACACATGGCTGTGGGCGATGTGGATGCCCTGGTCCTTGAACCACTGCGCCAGCTGCTTCACCGCGCTCCAGCGGAAGCGCTTGTCCGGCACCCAGGGCAGCAGGTCCACCACGCCGGGAAACTGCTGCTGCAGCGCCTCGCCCACCTTGTCCAGCTTCTGCAGGCACACCACGCGGATGTCCACGCCGGGCGGCGCGGTGCGCAGGATGTCCCCCACCAGATCCTCGGCGCCACCGACAGGCATGCGGATGAAAACGTGGGCGATCTTAATCATGGAAAATCAAAGAAGAATAGATGCGAAAAGGGCCGAAATACGCCATGGATGAAGGCTTGTGATTGACCCCCGTTCCAAAGTTCTGCTGTTCCCGCTCGAGACCATCGTACGGGAGCTGGATTATCGCCTGGTCCTGGCCGCTAGGCTGGTCCGGCCGGGGGTGACATTGCTGATGGGAAACCACACGGACATCTATGAGTTGGGCCTGAGAATGCGCGGGGCCGTGTATGTCGGCAAGCACATCCTCAATCTCAACCCCGAATGTGTCACCCAGCGCTACGATGAGATGAAGGCCCTTGGCCACCGCGTGGTGTTCCTGCATGAGGAGGGTGCCATCTTCAATGGCGACCGCGCCGCCTGGGAAAAAGGCCTCATCCGCAAGTTCGACCCACGCTGGATGAAGCCGGAGGACACCATCTGCGCCTGGGGGGAGGCCCAGGCCGACGTTTACAAACGTCTGGCCCCCGGCCACGCGGGCAGCATCCGCACCACCGGCCATCCCCGCTTTGACCTGTGCAAGGACCGCTACCGCCCGCTCTATGCCGCCGAGGCCGACGCGTTGCGCCAGGAGTTTGGGAAATTCCTGCTGGTAAACACCAACTTCACCCTTTCCAACTCCATGCAGGGCTGGGACTGGTGCATGAAGCGCGACAGCATCCAGGCCAATGACGCCGCCGCCCGCACCCGCGCCTTCGACTACTTTGGGTACGATCTGCGCCGGTTGACCTACTACGTGCAGCTCATGAGCCGCCTCTCGGACGCGTTTCCAGACCGGCAGATCGTCCTCCGCCCGCACCCCAGCGAGCGCACGGACATCTACGAGACGCTGCTGAAGCACGTGCCCCGCATCCACATCCGCAAAAGCGGCTCCCTCGTTGCCTGGCTGCATGCGGCAGAAGTTCTCATCCACACCGACTGCACCACTGCCTTGGAAGCTCATGCCGCGCGCCTCCCCATCGTGCATTACCGCCATGAGGATGACGAGCGCTTCCTCTGTGCGGACGCCGCAGGTTTCGGCGCCCAGTGCCGCACGGCGGAGGAAGTCATCGCCGCCACCCGCGCGGTGCTGGAGGGCCGCCACGATGCTTCCGTGAACCCGCAGGCCTTGGCGCAGACCGAGTCTGTCATCGCCAATCTCAGTCCGCAGAGTGATGGCTTCGGCCTCCTCGCAGGTGCCGCCAATGAAGCCCTGGAGGCCGTGGGGGCAGAGACGGAGATCCTCGGCAGCCTGCGCGCTTTTGAAATCAAAGGCCGCAAGCTGCGCACAAAGCTATGGCTGCGCCAGCGCTTCCCCGTCCTCCGTAGCCGGAAAAAATCCAGCAACGCCCATGCCCGGGAAAAGTACCCCGGCCTCGATGAGGCCGTCGTCCGTGCCAAGCTGGAAGTCATCCAGCAGATCGAAGGCAGCCGGATATCCATGAATTACATCAGCCCCGCCTTGGTCTCTTTTCATTCTGCATGAGCAGTCCGCATCCACTGACCCGCAAGATCCACGACACCCACGCCGCCCTGGCCTCGAAACTTTCGAAGCTGAACCGCGTGGATGTCCCGCCTCCAGGTTCGCTGCTGGAGCAGTGGCAGGTGCAGACGGCCGGGGAGAAAGTCTTCGACAACCGTTTTGAGGCTGCCGTGCTCGGCACGCAGGAGACCACCACAGACTACCACTGGCCGGATTCCTGGGCCTACCGGCTGAAGGACGTAAGTCTCGCCGGCAGTGGCGGCCACATCTTTTTCAAGGACGGCTCCCTCTTCAATGTGGACCCGCTGACCCGTGTCATCAAAAAAGAGCGCACCGTGCGCCGCCCCATCAAGGGACTGGCCCGCGTGGAGAAAGGGCCGCTGCTGCATCTCTGTGGTCCGAACTCCGAGAACCATGGCCACTTCATCCTCGACTACCTGCCGAAGTTGATGCCCTTTTTGGAGCGCTTCCATGCCGATCCCTCCGCCCGCCTCCTGCTCAGCCCGGGCCGGAAGAAGTGGCAGTGCCGCTACCTGTCCCGTTTTGGCATCACGCCTGACCGCGTCATCGAGATGGACCACGGCACCCTGGAGACAGACGAGCTTTGGTATGCCCCCATCCTGCAGTCCCTTGATGGCATCGCCAAGCTGTCCGACCCTGCCGGGCACAACGCCGTGCGCCAGGCTTTGGCCGTGCCGCCGGTGGCTGAGGGGGCGCCGTTGTGCATCTTTGCCTCACGCCTGGACGCGCCAAACAAGAAGCTGCTCAATGAGGAGCGACTGGCCGAACGCGCGCGCGAGGTCCTCGGCGGAGACGTTCGCATCATCAAGCTTTCCCAGCACCCGCTGGACGAGCAGCTCCGTCTCTTCGCCTCCGCCACCGTCATCATTGGCGCGGTGGGGCAGAACCTTACCAATCTCCTTTTCGCCTCCGGCAAGCTCGTCATCTTCACCACGCTGGAGGAAAAGCTCTGGCCCGGCAAACGCTCCTGGGGCCGCGCTTATCACCACATCTCACGGATGGGTGACAACCAGACCGTCATGCTGCTGCGCGACACACCGGAGGACAAGGATCATAACTGGTCCTACGATGAGGACCGCTTTGCCGAGGTTCTGCGCAAGGCATGGGAGCTCTATCAGCGCGGCGGTGCATGAAGACGCTCGCTGTTTATCACAAACAGTTGGGCGACACGCTCCTGCTCCAGCCCGCGCTGGCCCGTCTGGCCGCGCAGGATGGGGAGCCCGTGGGCTTGGTCACTCGCCCTGGCTTTGAGGACCTTGTGCGCCTCATGCCCGGTGTCGTCCCCGTGCACTGGCGCGAGGCGCCGCGCGTCTCCCGTCTCCTTTGCTACGAGGCAGGGGATCGTAGCGTTTTCATCAGCCTGTGGTGCCCCGCGCGGCACAAGACGTTGCTCAGCTTCAGCCGCCACTACCGCAAGTTTTACCACTCCTGGATCTTCCACGACTTCCACCTCGAGGAGCAGGAGCAGAAATACCGCGCCCGCTATTTCTGGGACATCACTCCCGGTGCTGAGGCCACCGCTTTCGAGCCGCCCCTGCTAAACACGCCGCCGCAAGATTGGCATCATCCCGACCTGCCCGCCCAGCCCTTCATCCTCGTCCACGCCACCTCCGCCTGGAAACGCAAGTGCTGGTCCGCACGCCCCTGGCAGGAGGTCATCGCCCACCTGCGTCGCGGCACGGACATGCCGGTGGTGCTGACGGGAGGAAATTCTGAGTGGGAGCGCGGTCTCTGCGCGGAGATCGCCGCAGGTTCGCCGGGCGTTATCAATCTCGGCGGCAAAACCAGCCTGCGCCAAGTCATGCGCATCGTCTCCCAGGCCGCCCTCGTGCTCTGTGTGGATGGTTTCGTGTCCCACGTCGCCATGGCCTTCCGTCGGCCTTGCGTCACTCTCTTTGGTCCCACCAATGTGAACCACTGGCATCTCGCCACACCCATCTCCGAGGCCATCTCCACCAAGCTAGGCATCCCCGGAGACAAAACCGCCGAAGACACCGCCTGCCAGGACCTCATGAGCCGCGCCGACCGCTGGCTGGCCAAGTAGCCTTGTTGCTGTGCAACAAGGAACGCCACGCCTTCGCCCCAAGCTCTTATCCCCCACCATCCCTGCACCCAGGCAGGCAAAAAAACGAGGTGCCTATGCCAAAAGACACACCGCGATAGCGCATTTTGGCCTTTGCCTGAGGTCCCCATTTCTGCTATTCAGTCTCAACAAGCACACGATGAGCACCAAGGTCACCAAGCACGAGAGGAAGATGACAAGCCGCGGCCTGTCCTACATGAAGTGGAAGCACTGGGACAACTCCAAGCAGGCCCTGCCCAAGTCGGGGTGTCCCGTGCTGGACGCTGGCCGCACCAAGGCCGTCAGCACCATCCAGGAGGACGGCATCACCGTGCAGCCTTCGGCAGAAATCCTGTCCCCGGCCGGTCAGGAAGCCCTCAAGGGCGTGAAGGAGATGGTCTTTGCCAAAATCGCCTCCCCCGAGGTACAGAACCGCATCAATGCCGGCGTCAATGCCGACAACAAAAAGAAGCCCTTCCTCATCCAGCTCGTCACCGGTGCCCAGGATGCCGACGGCCCGCTGGCCCGCCTCGCTCTCGACGAAGGCATGCTTCAGGTCGTCTCCACCTACCTCGGCTATTACCCCATCTGGCACGACGTCAGCGCCTGGGTAAATCTTCCCACCGAGGGCGAGGCCATCGAAAGCCAGCTCTGGCACCGCGACCCCGAGGACTACCACGTGGTGAAAGTCTTCTTCTACCTGGGGGATGTGGATGAGAAGACCGGCCCCTTCAACTACGTCAAAGGCTCCCACTCCCGCAGCAAAAAAGGCTTCAAGACCCCCACCTACAAGGACAACGTCCGCGTCACCGACGAGGGCATGGAAACCGCCTATCCCCGCGGCCAGTGGAAGCAGTGCGTTGGCCCGGAAGACACTCTCATCATTGCTGACACCATCGGCTTCCACAAAGGCGGCAAGCCGGAGAACCGCCCCCGTATCCTGGTGACGATGACCTACACCTCCGCCAACCCGCTCATGGGCCGCCACCTCGTCCTCTCCAACAGGCCGACTTGGTCTCTCAGCCCCCTCCAGGAAAAAGTCATCGCCCTCGACTTCCAAGGCAAACAACGCCGCTTGGACAAGATGTGAGCCCAAGGGGCGGCTGGCCCAGGTCTTCGGTTCCACCTCTCTGGCTGTTGGTTCTGCCTGTTCCGCAGATCTGCCTTCCTCTTTGGAGGAGGGGGGATATTCAAGGACAGGCTGCCTCGGCAGGCGCGTTCATTCGGCACGTGGCCCGCCCAGCTTCAGCACCTCTAGTTTTTTGCCCACCTTGTGCCGCTGCATTTCTTTGCCTCCGGTGTCGGAGCGGATGATGAAGGTGGTGCCGATGGTGGAGGGAATCATGGCCTCGTCCCCAGGCTTCATGGAACGTACCAGCATTTCGTTATCCGAGCCAGGGGCGAGGCCGAAGACACGGATCGTGTTTGGGTGATTGTTGGACACAATGACCTCGGCCGAGTCACCGACATTGGCCGCAGGACGAGGGGCCGTGGTGGTGGCTGGTAGTGCCGCGCGAGAGGGGGCTTTGATGCCAGTTGTCACACTGCCTGCAGCGGGTGGAGGCGCAGGCGGCCGCACGCTGCCAGGATTGCGCACGGCCTCAGGCTGGATGACAGCAGGCGGCGTGGTCAGCGCGTTCACGGCGGGGGCTGTGGAGATGGCTGGCGCGGCGGGCAGGCCCCGTGTTGCCGCAGGGGTGTTCGCTGGCATTGGCGCGGAGATCGTGCGCATGCTGCTTTTGGGAAACTCAGGCTCCTGGATGGTGGTGGGTGCCGCGCCCTGTCCGCCACGGGCGGGGCGTTGTGGATCTTTGGCCGCACCGCAGTCAAACTGCTCCAGCAGTTCCTCACGTCGGCTGTCCAGCGGCAGGTCGCAGTAGGTTTTCACAGACATCTCTTCTCGCTTGAGGCGGTCGATCTCCGGCGTGGTGTCGCCGCTGGGGTCATGGGGCCGGGTGCGCTCACGTTCGGTGTCTTCAAACTCCTTGGCCAGCCGCGCGCGTTCACGCAGCTTGACGGTCAGCGCGTCCTGGGCATTTCCGGTGCAGCCCCTGTGTTGATTTTGCAGATTGATGATCTGCGCCGCGAACTGCGCGTCCTGCCGTTGCAGCACCGCCATCTGCGCCTGGATCTGCTGGATTTCTGCCATGTGCTGCTGGATCTCCATCTGGATGGCCTGTGTGTTCACGCCCCCCCCACCCCGCATGCCCGGCTGTGTCGTCACACCGCCCTGAGTTCCGCCGGTCTGCTGGATGGTTATGCCGTCTGTTTGCCCGGGCTGGTAAACCTTTGACGGTCCTTGCTGGCGTAGCATGGGCGTTGTGGGCGTTGGCTGCTGCCGCTGCCGTTGTTGCTGCTGCTGCTGTTGCTGACGCCGCATCATTTCCTCCTGCTGGCGGCGGAGTATTTCCTGCTGCTGTTGCATCTGTTGCTGCTGCTGCATCTGCTGTTGTTGCATCAGCATTCCCTGGTAGTTGCGTTGGTCCTGAGCCATGCAGGCGTTGACCTGCTGTAGGCGACCGTTCAGAGCTGCTATTTGTGGCACCAGCCCCTCCCGCTGCTGGGTGAAGCCGAGAATCTGCACCCGGAACTGCTCATTGCAGCGGTTGACCGATTCCTGCAGGTCGGTGATTTCCTTGTCCAGGGCCGTCACGGTGGCGCTGATCTCCGTCTGCCGCTCCACCATGCGGGCAATCTCAGCGTTCCGCTTCGTGACGAGGTCAGCCATGAGGCGCTGGCGGGCGTCGTCCAGCGCTGCCTTCAGCTTGCCATGCTCAGCAGCCACATCGTCGCGGCCCTTGCTGCACGCTGTTTGGAGGTCTCCTTTCAGGCTTGCCATTAACTCCCTTTCCAGCAGCGCCGTGTCACCGGGGGGCACCAGGTCCTTCCACGGGCCCTTCATCAGCCCCAGGGCCTGGCCGCAGAGGCGCGCCGTGTCACGGGCGGCGGGGGTGTCCGCCCGGGTGCCATAGTGGTTCTTCGCCAGGGAGCGCATCTCCTTCATCGCCTGTTCGGGCTGGTGCAGGACGAGGTTCATCCACAGGCGTGTTTCACAGGCGCGGTCCCAGGCCGCATCATCTGACTTTTGGCTGATGGCCCTTGCCAGGCTGGCCTGCCCCTGGGCATGGTTCCCCGCGCTGAGCTGCGCCAGGGCCAGCGCATAGCTCACCCGGCAGTCCTTCTCTCCATCCGCTTTTAAGGCCCGCTGGTAGGCGCGGTCGCTGGCGCCCCTGGCCTGTGCGGTTGGCCCCCAGCCATCGACCAGGAGCGTTCGCACATAGCCGTGCAGCAGCTCGTTGCACGGCTCCAGCTCAAAGATGACCGTCTCATTGTTCTTCAGGGCATCGCACACCACTTGCAGCACGCCGTTGAAGGGCTCGCACTCCGGCGCGTCGATGGCCACGGCATAGCCGCCTTCCGCCAGCGCCTGCGCGGTGTGCTCCCCTTTGGCGTCCGTCACGTAGGGCTGGTTCAGCGGCGTTTGCTGGTTGGTGGACGGCCGCAGTACAATCTTCGCGTTGGGCACTGGCACCCGCACATCGTTGTCACTCCTCTGCTTGCCGGTGCCCAGGCGCTTCACCACCAGGATGGGCTGGTCGCAGTTGAAGCGTTTGGCGGGTGCCTTGGACAGCAGAAAGTCATGCACGTACTCCAGTGTCGCCTGCGGCAGGGTGAAGCCGCGCCCCGCATCCTCCGGGGCGTATCCCGCCGCAGTCACGCGGTAGGCATAATCTGCCGGTGGCAGGTTCTTGATCTCGTAATACGCCCCTGGCGAGTTTGCGGTCGCCGTGGCCACCACCTGTCCGCCTTTGCCACCTTTCAGCAGCTCGATCTTTGCGCCAGGGACCGGCCCCAGCGGCGCGCCCTTTTCATCCTGGCCGTACACGCGGCCGTGCAGGGCGGGCAGGATCACCTGTGTCTGCGCCGGTCCCGGTGTGCCCGGCTTTGCCTCGCGGCTTAGCAGGAAGTCATGCACAAACTCCCGCGTGTCCTGCGGCAGCACAAAGCCGCGCTGCTCGTCCTCTGGTTTGAAGCCTGCGGCCTCCACCTTGTAGCGGTAAGCACCCGGTGTCAGCGTGGCCACCTGATAGTAGCCGTACGCGTTGGTCGTCACCGTGGTTCCCGCGCCACCCGATTCGCTCTTCAGCTCGACCCTGGCATTGGCCAGCGGCCCCAGGTTGGCGCCTTTTTCATCCTGCCCATACACCCGGCCATGCACGCTGCCGTCAGCGGCCAGCAGGGGCGGGGCTGTGGCGCACAGGAGAACGGCGAGGTGAAGATGCAGCGTTTTCATGGCAGGTCATTGCTGAACGTGACGTTTCTGTGGGACACCGGTCTGGTGAGGGCAAAATCTGTCAAGGCGTGTTGTCTGGCACCAGCCGCACGCCGAGCACGCCGACCGCATCGGTAAGGTCTGCCGTGGTCATGGTGAACATGTACGTCAGCGTGACATACATGGTTCCCGTCAGCGCCTGCGCGTTGTAGGCCGCCGCATTGAAGCCAAAGGTGGCTGCGTTCAGCGGTGCCACCGCGTAGGCCGCGCCATTTACCGGGTCCAGCGGATAGGCGCCAAAGCTGGCTGCGGCCATGCGGTCAAAGCGCAGTGGCATGTCCACCAGCACCAGCGGCGTGCCCTTGGCCACAGGCAAGGGGGCCAGCGCCGTCTGCAACGTGAAAAAGGGCTGCGCGCCAAAAGGCGGGGGGACCACATTCCCCGCCATGTTGCGGCGGATCGGGCCGCTGCTCAGCTCCGCCCGCACCCGCGCCGCGCCTGTGGTGGCCGGGGCGGCCCCGCCCACAAAGGACAGGTGCGCCACCGCACGCAGGCCATTGGCCCCTGCCGGCATCGGCACCAGCCCCTCAAAGCGGATGGTGATCTGCTCCGTGCCGTCCCCGGTCGGGCGCGTGGCCGTGCTCCAGGCGGGCAGCGTCACCGCCGGGATGTTCTCATGGCTGGCAAACAGCAGGCCAAAGTGGCTGCCATGCTCCGCCGTGAGGCTCCACGCGTTGCGGACGGCCAGCGGGTCCGCCAGCGGCATGCTTTTCCACTTCTGGGGCGGTGGCACCGTGGGCGTCACCTGAAAGCTCGGCGCGGCTGCCTGGCCAAGGCCCAGGGGCGGCAGCACCCCGCCGCGGCGCAGGCTCACGGTGGCGGCGGCGGTGCCTGCGGGGAAGAGCGGCAGCAGCGAGCCGTTTGCCGCCGTCAGCACATTTCCCAGCGGCCCCAGCGCCGTGACACGCGGCTGCACGTGCAGATACAGCGCCTCCGCCGAGCCGGGGGCCAGCAGGCCGGCCACCGCCGCGCGGTTCAGCGGCGGCATCACCACACTGGTGGCAAAGGCCGGCACGCCCAGCAGCGTCGCCACCGGCGTGTTCAGCACCGGCGCGGCCTTGTGCGGCAGCACCGCAAAGAGGTCCACGCGGTAGGACGCAATGCCGGAGGTCACACCCCCGGCCGTCCAGTTCACAGTCACCGCGTCGCCATCCCGCACGATGGGGGTCGTCGGCGCGACACGCACCCCGCTGATCAGCGGCGCGGCAGGCGGCGGCAGTGGAAAAAGGAGGTGGGCCAGCGCGTTCAGCAGCGGCAGCAGGCCGCCTCCCCCGGGCGGCGGCAGCCCCCCAGGCAGGATGAAACGGTCCGGCGGCAGCAAGGGCGGCGGGGGCGGCAGGCCGATGGGCGGGCCGACAATCGGCGGGAGAAATTCCGGCCCCGGTGGTGGTGGCGGCGCCTCCGGTGGCAGGGCCTCGGGCGCGGTCTCAGGCGCCTTCATGCCGGACTGCCACACCGGCACCTCCCGGCTGGTGGCAGCCGTGCGCACCACATCCCCTGCCGCATCGAAATGCGCGGAAGGCGTCAGCCACAGGGAGGGCAGGGTCTTCTGGTCCGCTGGCTGCTTGTCACTGTCATAGACCTCCTGGCCGTCTGCCTCGATGGTCACGCGCTGCAACTGGGCGCGGTCGGGCACCTTGTCGCCCGGTTCGCCGCTGCCCACCACGCCCACGCCCGGCTGGGCCAGCGCCTCACGCGAAAGCGGATTCATGGCCAGCTCAAACGGGGCCAGGTCATACATCTGCGGCTCGTTCGCATCCCGCAGCGGGCTCTCCTCTGAGGACAGCAGAAACTTCCGTCCCCCCGCCTGGAAATACAGCGGGTTCCGCGTTCCTTGCTGCGGCCCTGTGCCGCCGGTCAGCGTGATCCGCAGATTCTCCACCTGCGTGCCTGGGGGGGGAGCGGGCTTGAACTCTGCCGCAGTCTCCTCAACCCACGGCACCGAGCCCATCACCCGGCCAGCGAGCGCGCGCACCAGCGCGTGCTCCGTGCGCAGCGCAGCCTTTTCCTCCTCCGTCAGCGTGGTCTTCTGGGTCTTCGCCTCGTAGTCTGGCAGGATCTTCATGAGGTCCTCGCGGCTTTTGGCCAGCCTTTCCTGCGGCCGGGCGTTCATCTGCCCGTTCGCGGCAAACAGCCTGCCGTTCACCTCGATCCGGTAGCCCGCCAGCACCCAGTCCGTGCGGCCCTGCGAGGCGAAACCAATGCGCTGCAGATCGCCGCATTTCACATCCGCCAGCAGTTGCTGCGTGGTCCGCAGCACATCCAGCCCGGCGGTGTCTTCCTTCGCCGAAAACTCAAACGTCGCCATCTTTCCAGGCTCGATCGTCGTTGCCATGCCTTCCAAGGACGACTTTTGTGGAAACGCGCCAAAGGACGGCTCCCGCTTGATGCCGCCCAGGGGATACAAACGCAGAGGGAAGCCCAGGCCCAGGTGAACGTCCACCGCCTCCGTCAGCGCCGCGCCCTCCGTGCCCACGCCCAGGGTGATCTTGATCGTCTCCACCGGCTCGGCGGCTGGCAGCGTGCCCATTTCAAACGGCGTCTGCGGCAGCCCCTCATGCGGAATCTTCACCTCCACCTCCTCCGGCGTGCTGCCTGCCGCCGGGGCATCCCCAGGCGGCTGGGCGGCAGCGGGAGTTACCTTGTCCAGCAGCGTGGGGTCAACCTTCGTGACATACAGCGACCCCGCGCCCACCACACCCCCAAGCAGCAGGCCCAGAAAGATGCTGCCCAGACGGGACGGCGGTTTTACGGCGGCGAAATCATCGTTCATGGGCGCATCAGGGTAAGAACCGACCTGTAGATCGCACAGACGTTGTCTCTGGCGGTATTGTTCGACTTTATCTTGGAGATAAAGCCAAACGCAATGTGCAACTTGCGCCCGGTGCCGGACCGTTTGGCGGCGGCTGAAGGGAAAGAGAAAGAGGAGAAGGAAAGCTTTCTCCGTTTGGCCGCGACCTCCCAACGGAGGACGCGGCCCGGATTCCTTAGCCGCCCATCAGGCCGCATTCCGATGTCTGCGCCGCTCACGCCAGGATGCCCGTGGCCACCTCGCCGCCCACATTGGTGAGCCTGAAGTTGCGGCCGCCATGGTTGAAGGTGAGCCTTGTGTGGTCGATGCCCAGCAAGTGCAGAATCGTCGCATGCCAGTCGTGGATGTGCATGGGGTTCAGCACTGCCTTGTGGCCGGTCTCATCCGTGGCGCCGTAAGTCAGCCCGCCTTTGACCCCGCCGCCGGCCATCCAGATGGAGTAGCCTTTGTGGTTGTGGTCGCGTCCATCATCACTCTGCGCATACGGCGTGCGGCCGAACTCCCCCGCCCAGACCACAAGCGTGTCCTTCAGCAGACCGCGCGTTTTCAGGTCTGTGAGCAGCGCGGCGATGGGCTGGTCCGTGGAGGCGCAGGCGGTCCCCAGTTGCTCGCGCAGGCGGTTGTGGTGGTCCCAGTTGCCTGGGGAGGCTATCTCGATGAAGCGCACGCCAGCCTCCGCCATGCGGCGCGCCAGCAGGCACTGGCGGGCGAACTGCTCATTCACGCCCGCTTTGCCCTGGCCGATGCCGTAGAGCTTCAGCACGTGCCCGGGCTCATCCCGCAGGTCCAGCACGTCCGGCACCTCGCTCTGCATGCGGAAGGCCAGTTCGAACGACTCGATGGCTCCCTCGATTTCGGGATGGACACCATCACGCCCCATCTTGCGCTCATTGAGGCCGCGGATGAGGTCAATCTGCGCGCGCTGGAGATCGCGCGGGACGTTCTTGTTCTCGATGTTTTTCATCGGCGGCCCGGGCGCCACATCCTTTTTGAGCAGGGCGGCGTACAAGTCCGGCAGCTGGCTGCCGCCAATGCGCGTCCCCTGGCAGATGGCCGGGAGAAAGGCGCTGCCATAGTTCTGCGCCCCGCCATTGTCCGCCGGGGGATTCAGGGTGATGAAGCCGGGCAGATTTTCGTTTTCGGTGCCCAGTCCATAGAGGGTCCACGCGCCGATGGACGGGCGCACAAACTGAAAGCTGCCCGTGTGCATCTGCCCAAAGGCCTGCGCATGGTTCGGCAGGTCGGTGTGCATGGAGTTGATGATGCACAGGTCATCCGCATGTTTTGCCAGCCTGGGGTGCAAGGTCGTCATCCACTGGCCCGACTGGCCGAATTGCGCAAAGGGATGCACCGGGCCGAAGAGCTTGGCCCCGGCGGAGTCACGCCCCAGGCTGGCCGTCTTGCCATTCTTCGCAATGAGCTCCGGCTTGTGGTCAAAGAGGTCCACATGGGAAGGCCCGCCGCGCATGGTCAGGAAGATCACCCGCTTCGCCCGAGGCGCAAAATGGGGCTGCCGGGCGGCCAGGGCGCTCCTTGCGGCGGCTTGTTGTGCCAGCGCGGAAAACGCCAGCCAGCCGATGCCAGAGGACATTGTGCTGAGCATTTCCCGGCGGGAGAAAAATGGGGGCGTCTTCATGGTGCGATGATGCTGGCCTGATCAATCCGCGAACCGAAACTCCGCGCTGGCCAGCAGGGACTGGCAGAACGCGGTCATGAGCTTCATCTCATCGGTCGTGGCGGCTTGTGTGTGGAAAAATGCCAGCGCGAGGCCTTGTTCATGCTCGTCCGGCGGGCGGTTGAAGCAGAGGGAGAAAGCGCGGCGGATGCGGTCGGCGGCGGCCGTTTTCTCCTTCATCACGCGCGCGGCCAGCGCGGCGGCCATCTCCTGCACAAAGGGGCCGTTGAGGAGATACAAGGCCTGCAGCGGCACATTGGTCACATCGCGGTCACCGGTGACGAGATTGGGATTGGCGATGTCGAACTGTTCGAGAACATCCGGCAAATGATCGCGCAGGGCGGGCAGATAGATGGCGCGGTGGTGTGAGCCGTCGAGGTCCGGGGGAAGCTTGGTGTTGAAGCCAATGAGGGAGACGGACTGCCCGTCCAGCTCCGCCACCAGAGAACCGGGCCTGCGTGTGACATCCAGCAGCCCGGACACGGCCAGCATCGAGTCCCGAATCACCTCCGCGTCGAGGCGGCGTGCGTTCGCATGGGAGAGGAGGCGGTTGTCTGGATCAGAGAGTGCCGGGTGCCGGGGTGAATGCTCTCCGGCCTGAGCGCTTGATTGGCGGTACGTCCGCGACATCACCACCTCCTTCACCAGCTTCTTCACCGACCAGCCCCCGTCCATGAAACGCAGCGCCAGATAATCGAGCAGCTCCGGATGGCTGGGGCGCTCGCCGCTGAAGCCAAAGTTGTCCACCGTGCGGACAATGCCGCTGCCCAGGAGGTGATGCCAGGCACGGTTGGCCATGACACGGGCGGTCAGCGGATGGTCGCGGCTGGTGAGCCACTGCGTCAGTTGCAGCCGGCCACTTTGATCTTTGGCGGCGGTGGCGGCCACCTCCACCACACGGGGAAAGCCACGTGGCACCGCCTTCACAGGATGCGCGATCTCTCCCCGGTCGTAGAGCTGGGAGTCCTGAATGCGTTTCGCGTCCTGGGCCCCCATGCAGAGCGGCAGCGCGCGGCCCTCGTCATCCACCGTCTCAAGCTGCCCTTCAATGCTGCCGCGTGTCCACAGGATGCGGATGGCGTTGCGCAGCATCTCATAAAATTCGCCGCTGATGTCACGCCCTTCCAGCTTGGCCTTGGCCGCGTACTCCTGCCCCTCCTTTTCCTCCTGGTTGAGCTTGGCCAGGTCGGCCTTGAGCTGTTTCACACGCTCGGCTGGCAGAGGCCGGTTTGGAATGACCTGGCCGGGCACCTGGGGCAGGCGGATGAGGCGGCCGTGGTTGTTGTTCTCAGAGTCGATCCAGTTTCCGTAAAAGGTCTGCGTGCTCTTGAAGATGCCGGCCAGGCCGTAGTAGTCCTCCATGCTGAAAGGCTCCGTCTTGTGGTCGTGGCAGCGCGCGCACGCCACGGAGCTGGCCATCACCGCGCGCGTCACCGTGTCGAGCTGTTCATCCGCCACATCGGCCGCGAACTGCGCCGCGTTCATCTCGTTGAGCCCCTTCGGACCGAAGGCCAGGAAGCCGGTCGCAATGAGCAGCCGCGCCCGCTCCGCATCATCCTTCGCCGGCAGCAGATCTCCGGCGATCTGTTCGGTGATGAAGCGGTCAAACGGCACATCCGCGTTCACCGCGTCGATGACATAGTCGCGGTAACGCCAGGCATGTGGAAAGGTGAGGTTTGACTCCCGCCCGTTCGACTCCGCATAGCGCGCCACATCCAGCCAGTGCCGTCCCCAGCGCTCGCCAAAGCGTGGCGAGCGCAGCAGCTCATCCACCACGGCCTCATACCTTCCATCGTCTTCTGCCTGTCCGTCCATATACGCCGTCACCTGCTTCGGGGTCGGCGGCAGGCCGGTCAGGTCAAAGTAAAGCCGCCGCAGCAGCACCAGAGGCTTCGCCTCGGCGGCTGGTGTGAGGCCGTTCTCCTTCAGCTTCGCTTCAATGAAGCCATCAATGCTGGCATTCGTGTTGGCTGGGCGCCGTGGCTTCTGATAGCTCCAGAACTTCCTGCCTGACTCCACGTCCACGGGCGGGCGCTCAGCCGTCTTCGTGGCCGCCTCACGCGGGTCTGCGGCACCGGCCTTGATCCAGGCGGCAAAGTCCGCGAGGACCGCATCCGGCAGCCTCGGCTTCTTGGGCGGCATCTCCAGGTCGGGGTCGCTGTGCTGCATGGCCGTCAGCAGCAGGCTCCTGGCGGGGTCCCCCGGTGCCACGGCAGGCCCGGTGTCGCCACCGGTGCGGATTCCGCCCTTTGTGTCCAGCATCAGGCCGCCCTTGGACTTGCCGGACTCCGCTGAATGGCAGTCATAGCAATGCTCCACCAGCACCGGGCGAATCTTTGATTCAAAGAACGCCACATCATCGGCCGCCGCAGTGCCGCAGGCGCCGGTCAGGAGGAGAGGAAGCCAGCGTTTCATCAGGGTGTCGTGGCGGGTTTGGCAGCAGGCGGCCCCTTGCCGGTCTCGGCGCTTTTTTGCTCCAGCCACCGGGCCGTGGCGGCGGCGGGCCACTTCTCGCTCAGGCGGCGCAGTCCTGCGGACTCGCTCCACAGCATCCAGGCGGGCACGCCCTCATGCAGCGCGGCAAAGGTCAGCTCCGTGGCCGACTTCCAGGCCGGGACGGTGCGGCTCTGCCAGCGCGGATGCGGCGGGGAAATGATCTGCGTTTTGCCGGTCGCCACTTCCACCACGGCCACGGCGTCCGTCTCGCCCTCCACCACGGCCACGTGCCCGCCGTCCGGCGCGGCGGTGAACCACGCCAGATTCGTGGGCAGGTCCCCGGGCGCGGTGGGCACCGGCTCCACGCTTTTCCCATCGGCGCTGATGATGAAAAGCCGTGGCTCCAGCTCCGGTCCCGTGCCCACGGCGGGCAGTGTCACCGCATGGCTGGCAAAGAGCACACGCCCATCTGCCAGCGCCTGCAGGGCAGGGCGGTTCAGTGTGGCGGCGGTGGCCAGCGTGGCGGGTTCCGCCCGCGCCTCTTTGTCTGGCAGCGTCCCGTCTTCCCTCACCACGGTCATCCGATGGATGCCGTGCAGTTTCTCGCCATCGCCACCGATGGGGGCCATGAAGACCAGATCGCGGCCGTCTGGCATCCAGTCAAAGGCGGCGGCGGCATGGCGCGCCACGACGAAACCAGAACGGCCGTCGAGCGGCACTACCTCCAGCGTCAGGCTCTCCGTGTCCTCGGCCACCCGCGCAAAAGCCAGCGCATCATGCTGTGGGGAGACACGCGGCAGCACCAGCGGGCACAGCAGGCTGCGCACCAGCGGCACAGGCGGCCCCGCCCCGCCACCGTTCGCATTCAGCTTGAAGACACACAGCTCGTTCAGCGCAAAGGACACCCCGTCCTTTTTCAATGCGGCCACGATCTCCGCGCCGTGCGGCAGTGTTTGCAGCAGGCTTTCCACCTTCGCGGGCTCCTCATGAAGAATGCGCCGCAGTGCCATGCCAAAAGCCTTCGGCTGGGTGACTGGCAGCGCCTTTTGCAGGTCATCCACGCTTTTCGCCCTGCCTGCCAGCTTCACGGCAGCTTCCAGCAGCGGCAGCACTGCCGGCAGCACCGTGTCCACCGCCTCCACCTCCTCCATGGGGATCAAGGCGCGTGCCTGCTCCCAGTCTGGAATCAAACGCACACGCTGGCAGACAAAGCCGCTGCCATCGCGCAGCCAGCTCACCGTTTGCACCAGCACATCCTCCTGCCGCAGCGCGTCGGTAAGGGGGGCGCCCAGCTCCCCGTCCGTGCCGGCAAGGTGGATGCGTCCCGCGACCAGGACGAGCGCGCGGTCCCCCTGGGGCGACCACCACACGCGCTCTTCTGGAAGGCAGCCGCTCAGGCCCAGCATCGCCAGGACCGGCAGCAGAAGATGAAACAACATTTTCATGGAAGGGACCTCTCCTGAAGTTTTGCTGTGTCCACCCGCACCACCTGCATTCCCAGGCCCGCCGGATCATACGTTGTGCGGTAGCGCGCCCAGGGGCTTTCCGTGCGGGCAGGCTCGGGGGGGGCTGTCGGCGCTTGCGCCTCCGTCATCGCCACAGCGGAGGATGCACGTCCGGCCAGGAAGCCGCCCGTGCCCGTCAAAGCCGCCAGCAGCAGCACGGCTGCGGCGCGTGCCAGCCATGATGACATGGGGGCTGCACGGCGTGGTGGCCCGGCTGGCGCGGGCACAGGCGCCTTGTCCACCCATGCCACGCGTGCCAGCTCAGGATGCTGCAGCACGGTCTTCTGGGTCACGGCAAGGGCGCGCAGAATGCGCTGCGCTTCGGCCTGCGCGTCGGCATCGCTGGCCAGGTGCAGCTCCAGCAGTTCGGCGGCCTCAGGCGAAAGCTCGCCAAAGTGGCGGTCAATGACCAGCGCATGAAGAGAGGAAGGATTCATAAGCGAGATAGTAAGTCAGTGGGGGGTGGGTTCCGTCACCCAGGGGCATTTTCAGCCTCCGCATCCAGACGATGACGCACCTCCGCCACAGCGTGGTGAAGACGCGAGCGAACAGTGCCTAAAGGAATGCCTAGCGCCTCGGCGATCTCGGCATACGACAGACCTTGGGCGAACCGCAGGTCCAGGATCTCCCGCTGCACCGGCTCCAGGGCCGAGATTGTCTCCCGCGCGGCGTCCACCCGGTCATCCTGCGCCGGCGTGGCCGCGTCGGTTTCAGTGGCGCGCGCGGCCGCCTCGTCAAACGGCAGCACCTTGTGCTCCTCCCGCCGCCGCCATGCCGCGTGGCTCAGGTGTCGTGCGATGCCAAAGAGGTAGCCCCGCGCGCACTTCGGTGTCTTCCCCTCGCTCATGCCGCGCGCCATCTGCAAGAAAGTCTCCTGCACCAGGTCGCGCACCGTTTCGCTGCCTTCGTGCCGCCGCGTGAAGTAGCGCGTCAGCTCCTCCGCGCTCTCGGTGAAGAGGCGCTCAAGCAAGGAGGGCGGCGGCTGGGATGGGGGCGTGTCCACAAGGGCGGTCATGACGACGGCGGCAGGCGTGGAGAACGCGCCTGTCACTCACTAACGTGGCCGCATGCCGGTAAAAGGTTCGCAGAAAGATGAGATTTTTCAGCAGGCCGGGCGCCAGTTCACCCAAACCGCACGCAGTACACCGGCGGCAGTTCCGCGCTGAGGCGGTTCCATGAGTCACCGCCATCCTCGCTGATCCACACCGAGCCCGTGGTGCTGCCGAAGGCCAGCGTGCGCCCATCGCCTGCCACATCCAGGCCATGGCGATACACAAGGTGATACGCATGCTGCTGTGGCAGGCCGTTCCGCAGCGGCTCAAAGCTCCGCCCGCCATCACGTGTGCGCATGACGCAGAAGGCCGCGTCCACCGGCAGGCGGCGGTCATCCTTCACCCCCGGCACGAACCACGCCGTCAGCGGGTCCTCGGGATGCACGGCCACCGCAAAGCCAAAGTCCGAAGGATTCGCCGTGGTGATGCGCTCCCAGGTCTTGGCCTCATCCCCGCTGCGGAAGATGCCGCTGTGATGCTGCAGCCAGAAATGCTCCGGGTGTGCCGCGCAGCAGGCGATGCGGTGCGGGTCCTGGATGTTGGGGTTCTCCTGCTCTCCTGGCGGCATGTAGTCAGCCTCCAGCCCGTGGCCCAGCAGGTTCCAGGTCGCTCCGCCATCACGGGTGTCCCACACGCCGCCGCAGGAGATGCCCAGGGTCACATGCCGCGCGTTGCGCGGGTCCACGCAGATGGAATGGATGCCCGGCCAGTCCAGGCCGCCGCCAAACCACTCCCTGCGCTCCGGCCGGTGCCACAGGCCTTCCACGATCTGCCAGCTTGCGCCGCTGTCTGTGGATTTAAACAGGGCGCCCGGCACGGTGCCGCACCACAGCACGCCCGGCTCATCCGCCCCGCCTGCCTCCAGCGCCCAAACTTTTTCCAGTGACTGCGGAATGGGCCGCTGGCTCATCGCGCAGATCACCTCGGGCTCGTTGGCGGGATACACCGGCACGCCGGTCTCCTCCCAGCTCACACCATTGTCGGCGGATGTCTGAATCTTCGTGCCGTAATGTCCATGCTCCACGGCGGCATACAGCTTTCCATCCCGCGTGTCCGGCAGCAGCATCGGAACCGGCACGCCGAGAAAAGAATCCCGCACGATCTGCCAGCCGTCCGGGCCGCGTTCCACCTGGATCAGTCCCTTCCGCGTGCCGAGGTAAAGCTTCGAGCTCATGATGAAAAGTTGGGGGTCAGCCGCCTGAAAGCGCCTGCATGACAAAAATCTCCGACTCCGGCCTCACCGTGTCCGAGAGCTGGCCTCGGTCTGTGATGGCCGTGCCATCGACAAACACCACCACATGTTTCCGCACCGCTTTCTGATCGTCCAGCACATAGCCTTGCAGCGCCGGATGGCGGGCAAACACGGCATCCAGCGCCTCGCGCACCGTCGCGCCCGTCACCTCGCAGGCGGGCGCATCCGTCTGGCGGGCAAGATTGGCGGTGAACTGGACGACGGGCATGACGTGCGCGGATTCTCAATCTTCCGGCAGCTCCTTGCCATGCGTTTCTGGCAGGAACGCCAGAAAAACCAGCCCCAGCAAAAAGAAGCCGCCCAGGCAGGTGACGGCCGTGCGCAGGTCCAGCGTGGACTTCATCCAGGCGCTCAGCCAGATCAGCACCGGCGCGGCCAGGATGCGCCCCGTGTTGAAGCAGAAGCCGGAGCCCGTGGCACGCAGATGCGTGGGAAACAGGGCAGGGAAGTACACCGCATAGCCCGCATGAATGCCCTGGGCAAAAAACGCAAACACAGGCAGCAGCACCAGCAGGACAAAGTAACTGCCCGCCACCGACGGCACCCAGCAAATGACCGGCGTCATCACCAGCGCGGCCACATGCATGACCACAAAAGTCTTCCGGCAGCCCCAGCGGGCGCTCAGCGGCCCAAAGGCCAGCATCCCCACCCCGGCGCCCGCCGTTTGTACAAAGCCAAAGGCAATCTTCGACTTGCTGCTCCAGTCTGGATCGCCCGCCCGTTTCAGGAAGTCCGCCGCGATGTCCTGCCCCGCCACCACCACGCCCCAGAACGTGGCCAGGCCCACCATCGCCAGCAGCGCGCCGAAGATGGCCCGCGGCCGCCACCGCGCGGAGCCCAGCAGCTCGCCAAAGCTGCCCATGCGCTCCCTCTTTGTCTCCCTCGCCTGCTTCCATGTCTCCGGCTCCTTGATGCTCAGGCGCACCCACAGCACCAGCAGCGCGGGAACAACGCCCAGCAGATACGCATGCCGCCACTGTGTGCCCACCCACAGTCCCGCCGCCGCCGCCAGCCACAGGCCGGCCACACTTGTGGCGTGGAAGATGCCGCCCGCGCGCTCCCGCGCCTCCTTGGGAAACACCTCCGCCACCAGCGCCGCGCCCACCGCCCATTCTCCCCCAACGCCCATGGCCACCAGGAACCGCAGCACGCCCACCTGCCAGATTTCGTCCGCAAAAGCCGTGACGCCGGAGAACACCGAGTAAAACAGAATCGTCAGCGCCATCACCGGATTGCGCCCCCACTTGTCCGCCAGCGAGCTGAACAGCAGCCCTCCAAAAGTCCCGCCAATGAGGAAGATGCCCAGGAAGCGCTCCCCCCACGCCTTCACCAGCGGATCATCCCCCTTCACCCCCAGCAGATCCGGCAGCATGTCCGCCCGCGTCAGGTTGTAGATCTGCCCCTCAAACGCATCAAAGACCCACCCAAGCGAGGCGACGATGAGCACCAGCCATTGGTAGCGGGTGACGTTGGAGTGCCATTTGGCGGGGACGGAGGACATGTGAAGAGAGAAGGGCAGGGGAGGGGAGATGGAGCGCGTGTCTCAAATGACCAAGGAATGGCCAAAGCCCAAAAGCTCGGGCGCGGCTAAGCGTTCGTCGGTGCTTGGGGCTTCCTTGGTCATTCTCACGCTGGCATTGTCGTTCCAGGAATGGCGACAGGATACCCCCCGTCTTCATCCGGCCGCACCGGAGCCTCAGTGGCCCAGGTGATGTTGTCGGGCACCAGCGCCTCCTTGGAATTGAAAGCCTGCTCCCATGTGATGACCTGCCCGGTGTAGGTGGCCATGCGGCCCATCACGCCCATCATGGTGCTGTGGGCGGCGTAGTCGGCGTCGTTGCGCACCTTGCCGGTGCGGATGTTTTCAAAAAAGGCGTCATGCTCCAGCTGGTAGGCGTCCTCTTTGTTGACCGTGCGCGCACGTTTGCCACCGGGCGGCTGGCCGTTGATGAGGAAGCGCCCGTTGTTTGCCAGACCGGCGCTGCCTTTGATGCCGTGGAAGTGCTCGCTCACATCCTTCTGGCACTTCCCGCCGATCTGGCAGCACTGGCTCAGCAGGCGGAAGCCGTTGTCGTATTCGAACTCCACCGTGTGGTGGTCAAAGATGGTGCCGTTCTCCCTGGCA
>CAZPSQ010000022.1:0-41143 GCA_964588755.1 uncultured Prosthecobacter sp.
GTGACGGCAAAGCCTCCAGGCTTCAGGCGGCTGAGCAGGAGGCGGAAGTACTCCTCCGAGTACAGGTTTCCCGAATAGGCGCTGGTCGGGCGCAGCGCGTCCGCCTCGATGATGTCAAACCGCTGCTCCGTGGTCATGAGATACTGCCGCCCGTCCCCGCCGACATGGCGCACGCGCTCATCCTCCAGCAGCGCCTTGAGTCCGGCGTAGCCAGACTCGGCGGCATGCTGCCTCAACGTGTCCAGCTCCGCAGCGATGATCTCGATGCACACGACATCCCGCGTTTCCAGCCGTGCGGTGGCGCTGAACAGGGTGTCCCCGGAGCCAAGGCCGATCACGGCGATCTCCTGGGGGTCGGGATGCAGCAGAGCGGGCAAGGCCCCCAGCGCGCTGTGGATTCCGCCAAAGGGGATCCAGCTCTGGCCGATGCCGTTCACAAACACCATGGTGGCCCCGGCAGCGTCGTCCGACGCCGGCTTTTTCAGCACCGACACGCCCGCGCCGTCCTCCGCCAGCAGGATGCGCCTCGGCTTTGTCCCATGCGCCCAGGCCCACAGCTCCTGCTGGCCCGGCATCAGCGCCAGGGTGGCGGCCACCACCGCCGCCACGGACAACTGCACCGGGAGGCGGAAACGGCCGCGCGCAGCCGCCATGGCCCCCAGACACCCGCACAGGACCACGAGCACGCGCAGCGTCCATGCGGTACCCAGCCAGGGCAGCAGGCAGGTGCTGACCAAGACAGCGCCCAACATGCTGCCCACAATGTTCGCCGCCTGCAGCCCGCCCACGCGGCGGCCCACCAGCGCCAGGTCACTCTGCGCCGCCTTTTGCAGCAGCGGATACCCCAGGCCCATGAGGAATGTCGGCGGACCGATCAGCAGCAGCGGCAGCCCCAGATGCAGCGCGGGGAAGAGACCGGCCAGCGCCGCCTCCTGGGGGATCAGGGTGCCCGCCCGCCACTTTTGCAACAGCATGACGGCGGTGTTGGCATCCACAGGCTCGTAGCTGTCCAGGTAGGCGCGGATCCATTCCAGGGAGGGCCACTGCCCCGCCGCTGTCAGCAGCACGGTCAGGCTAAGCCCCGAATACACACCAATCCCGCCCTGCAGTCCCAGGAACCAGCGCGCCGGGTTCCGCAGCCGCCCCGCGAGCAGTGTGCCTGCGAGGGAGCCCAGCCCCACACCGCCAAGGTAAATGGCCAGCAGCGTGCCAAAGGTAAAAGCTGTGGACTTCAGCATCACCCCCAACAGGCGGAACCACAGCATCTCCAGCGCCAACGCGATGAAGCCCGACAGCGCAAAGATCACCAGACACTGGCGCAGTCCAGGGAAGGCGGTCTGCCCCTGCCCGGCCCCTGTCCCCGCTGCCTGCGGCGGCTCCGCGATGGCAGCGGCCGTGGCCGCCCGGTCCTTCCCGGCCCACCACAGCAGCGGCAGGACGCCCAGGGCGCAGAGTCCATTGATCAGCACCGCCACGCGGATACCGCCCTCGATGCCATGCAGCGGCAGCAGCATCCACGCTGTCAGCAGCGCGCCAGCAGCCGCTCCAAGCGTGTTCACGCCATACAGCCGCCCGGTCTTCACCGCCGCATCCGGCAGGTGCCGGACCAGCGCCCGCGCCAGCAGTGGAAGCGACATCCCCATGAGGGAGGTCGGGATCAGCAGGATCAGCATGAGCACCAGCGCCGTCAGCACGCGGGAGTCTGCAATGCCGCCGAGGCGCAGGTACAGCAGGTCATGCAGCAGCGGTTTGCTCAACAGGCCAAAGACGGCGATCAACGCCTCCACCACGCCGAAGAGCATCAGGCTGCGCCGCGGACCGGTCTTGTCCGCGACCACGCCGCCAGCCAGGCTGCCGCAGCCCAGCCCCGCCATGAACACCGCCACAATGAGGGTGATGGCCAGCACATCTCCGCCCGCAAAGGCCACCAGCATCCGCTGCCACGCCACCTGGTACACCAAGGCCGCGAAACCAGAGAGGAAGAAGAGAAAGGCTGCCAGCAGCCGGGCGGGAAATGTCATCCACAAGTCGTATCGGAAACGCGCCTGCTCCGTCAATGCAGGCAGCAGACATCCCATTGTGGCAGTTCACGCCACACGCCAGCCGCCAGACTCAACGGTCAGGAAAAGACTGATTACATCTAGACCGAGCTCATGATCCTGCTTTTACTGTGCTTCCCGGCTGTCTTGGCTGCTGGCTCCCTGATTCCGGGAGGAGGTGAAAGGGCGGCGAAGACACATGAATCAGCGTCTCCTCAAGAGAAAAGCCGGGAGAGGAACGTCCCCACCTCCCAATCCGACCTCGCGGGCCACTACCAAGCCAGAATCAAGCCCGGTTTTGGCAGCGTTTGATCCGCTCCGCCGCCGCATTCAAACTGGTGATCACCTCCAGCAGACGGTCCACGCCTTGCAGGCCGAAATCCAGCGGCCCGCGCCGCTTCAGCACCTCCGCCGCCATGGTCAGCGCCTCAAGCCCTGCGGCATGCAGGTCCTCCGCCCCCGCGTGCAGTGGAGAGCCGCGCTCCGGGTCCAGCACATCCAGCAGAAACTCCGCCATGAAATGCGGCTGATAGGCCAGATAAATGCGGCAGCCGTAGTGAAACAACTCCAGCCGCAGGACGTCAAAAAACGCCGATTGCCCACGCCACAGGACGGTCAGCGCCATCGCCTCCTCCACGCGCTCCGTGGCCTGCATGATCCAGCCATCCGCGCGCCGGGCATCCACCGGCGGGGACTCCAGCAGGGTGGCCACCGCATGGCAGTAAGCATGCCGGGCTTTGAGCCCCACCTCCGCCGCCAGCAGGACTGTCTTTTCCTCCCTCTGGCAGAGGTCCAGCGCCTCAGTGGCCACATCCATGGCCTCCAACGTGCAGGGTGGGGACATTTCCAGCAGCAGCGCGGCGCGGTTCATCGCCAGGGTGGCCAGCGTCATCGGATCCACCGGCATCTCCGCCGTGGCATGTGCCTCCAGCAGCATGCGCGCCTTGTCCAGGGAGCACAGCGCCTCCGCCAGGCTTTCCGGTGTGCGCTGAGCACGCAGGGAGATGGCGCGGTTCATCCAGGCCAGCGCATGGCGTCCCGTCACATTGGCACCTTCCAGCGCAGGCATCTTTTCCAGATGCGCCAGCGCCTCGTCATAGCTGCGCACAGCCTCCGGCAGCAGCTCCGGCTTGCCCATCCGCGTCAGCACATCCCCCCGGTTCATCCAGCCGGCGGAAAGGCCCCAGCGGAACCAGGCATTGTCATCCAGCGGCAGGTCCCGCCGCAGTACAATGGCCTTCTCAAAACACCACAGCGCCTCCGGCAGCAGGCTGGCCTCATTCGCCGAAAGCAGCACGATCCCACGCTGCGTCATCCCATTGGCGAGCTCATGCCGGTGCAGCGGGTTCTCCGGCATTCCCGGAATACCAGTGAGGAGAAGAGACGGCGGCGATGGATAGTCGGAGGCGGACACGGGGGGGCCTTATCACGGGGGCCCCCACATCTCAACCCCGCCCGGACCGGATGATGGGTAGGAAGTGAAAATTGCCGCACACACGCGGCGTTTCCTCAATCGATGACGATGATTCCGCCTCGGTTTTTGTCTTTCCTGATGATGCCCGGCCTGCTGGCCGCCCAGCCAGCGCAGGACACAAGCCTGATCCATGAGGTGGAAACCCGGCTGCCAAAGCTCATGGCCAAGCACCACGTCCCAGGCGCGGCCGTGGTGCGAATCGAGGACCGTCGCATCGCATGGGCAAAGTACCTGGGAGTGCGTGAGGCAGGGAAAGAGGCGCCGGTTGATGCGGCAACGGTATTTGAAGCTGCCTCCATGACCAAACCCCTGGCCGCCTACGCCGCCTTGAAACTGGTGGAGCAGGGTTTCCTGGATCTGGATCGTCCGCTGGCCTCCTATCTAAGCCAGCCCTATCTGCGGGATCAGCCTTTGCATCTCAAGATCACCGCCCGCATGGTGTTGAACCACACCAGCGGCTTCCCCAACTGGCGGGGTGCGCAGGGACTGAAGGTGCTGCATGAGCCGGGCACCCGGCATGGCTATTCCGGGGAGGGGTTCCAACTGCTCCAGCTGGTGCTCACCCAAATCACGGGCAGGCCCTACGAAAGCCTCATGCAGGAGATGCTGCTGCGCCCCCTGGGCATGACCAGCAGCAGCCACGTGTGGGCGGAGCACTTTGCATCCTGCGTCGCAGCAGGACATGATGATCAGGGCCGTGTCAAAACGGACCGAAAGCTCTACCACAGGCCCAATGCCGCCTACAGCCTCTACTGCACGCCACGCGACTACGCGGCCTTTGTCATCGAGATGCTGAAATCTGATCGCAAGGCGGCTCACTCCGTGGGCGCAGCCAGCCTGCGCGCCATGCTCACGCCCTCTGGTCCTCCCGTCGGCAACGTCGCCATGCGCGGAGACATACAGCCACGTTTCGGCCTGGGCTGGTGCCTCGAAAGCGCAGGCTCTGCCACGGAGCAGCGTGTTTTTCACAGCGGCTCCAATGGCACCGGCTTCCGCAGCCTTGTCGAATTCGAACCGCAGCGAGGACACGGGCTGGTCATCATGACCAACAGCACCCGTGGCGGAGAACTGTGCCGGGAGCTGCTCAGGCTCCAGGTGCCTGTTTCGGCGCTGAGGAAGCGCGGGCCATGAGGCCCTGACGCCTCTTTGGCAGCAGGGACATGATGCCCCGCTCCGCCTGTGCAGCCTGGCTGCGCAGCATCATCTGTTTCTTGCCCAGCTTGGTCGTTGCTGCCTTGTTCATGACGGGAGGTAAGTAGGTTGTAGGGGGGAGGGGACAGAAACGGCATCACTCCCAAAGGTTTCACCCAGTATCAAGCCAAAGTTCATCTACATGACTATCGTCACATGACATACCCAGCCACCTCTTGAGCGCCACAACGGAAAAGATCCGCCCCACACATCGCCGGACACCCACGATCCGGTTGCCTCCGCCTCAAAAACAATCCGCCCAACCTCAATATACACAATCTTCCCATTGTCTCCGTGTGCCAACCATGCTGTGCTCTGCGCCATCCCGGCCCGCCCATGTCCTCCGCCCTCACTTTGCCCTCCGAACTGCGCACCATCATCGTCATGGGAGTTTCCGGCTCCGGCAAGTCGGTCGTCGGCGGCCTGCTGGCGGAGAAGCTGGGCGGCGTCTTTGAGGACGGGGACGACTTCCATCCCCTCAGCAACAAGGCGAAGATGTCCGCCGGCACCCCGCTGACTGACGAGGATCGCTGGCCCTGGTATGCCGTGCTACGTCAGCGAATTGAGGAAATGCGCGGGCTCACCCCGGTGCATGTGCTGGCCTGCTCCGCGCTGAAGCCCGCCTACCGCGACAGGTTGCGCGCGGAGGACCCGCCGAACACGCTGCGCTTTGTGCTGCTGGACGGCACACGCGAGCTCATCACCGCCCGCATGGCGGCGCGAAAGGGCCACTTCATGCCGCTGAGCCTGCTGGACAGCCAACTGGCCACACTGGAGCCCACGCCGGACCTCACACGCGTGTCCATCGACGCCACGCCGGACGCCATTGTGGAGGACATCCTGCAAAAGCTGGCCACCGCTTCTGCCAAGGCATGAGCACCGCCGCCACCGTTCAGCGTCTGTTCTGGGGCTGGAACGCGCCCGTGCTGGAAAAGGCCGTGGCCTTTCTCTGCCAGGGCTGGGACCGCACCCATGCGCTGGATCTCAGCGACACGCTGATCCTTGTGCCCAATGGCGAGGCCGGACGCCGCCTGCGCGAGGCCCTGGCCCAGGAGACGAACAAAGCGGACACCGCCGCCGTGGTGCCGTACCTCTGGCTGCCGGAGCAGGCGCTGCTGCCGCAGACACACCGGTTCGAGGCCGCCACACCGCTCCAGTCACAGATGGCGTGGCAGCGCGCGCTGGCAGACACCGACCTGGCCGCTCTGACCGCGCTCTTTCCCAAGCTGCCGGAGGAACGCGGCTGGGGCTGGCAGGCCGAGACCGCCCGCATGCTGGCAGACCTGAAGATGCTGCTGGGCACCGGCGGCCTGACCTTTGCCGCCACGGCGGAACTCCCCGCCATGCAGCGTGATGCGGCGCGCTGGCACGACCTTGCGGTCATCGAGCACGCCTACTTCGACCAGCTGGCCGGGGCAGACGTCACCGACGCGCAAATGTTGAAGCGCCGCAACGCCCACGCGCCCACGCTGCCGGAAGGCGTGCGCCGCGTGGTGGTGCTGGCCTCCCCCGACCTGCCGCCGCTGCTGGACGCCTGGATCACCCCCCATGCGCAGCGCGGCATCCCGGTCACTGTCGCCATTCATGCGCCGGAGTCCTGGCAGCACAGCTTTGACCGCCACGGCCGCCCGCTGCCTGCCCACTGGGGGGAGGATGCGGACCTGACGCTGCCTTTGGACAACGCGCAGATCCACGTCACGCGCAATCCCGCCGCCCAGGCCGCGCGCGCGCTTGACCTCATGCGCGGCCTCGTCCCGCTGAACAAGACCGCCCTGGGCGTATGCGATGCGGAGGTGGGCAGCCTGCTGCTGGAAAAGCTGACGCTGGAAAACGCACGCAGCTTTGAGCCCGGCGGCATTCCCGTGCAGCGGGAGGGCCTGTGGCATGTGCTGGACTGTTTCCGCATCCTGCTCAGCGGCGGCTCCTGGCGCGCTTTTGCCGCGCTGCTACGCGTGGCGGAGTTTCGGGAGGCGGTGACGCCCAGGGGGGCGAGCATCTCCAAACTGCTGAAGCAGGCGGATGACTTTGCCGCCGAGCATCTGCCCGTGAGCCTACCTCATGCGCGCGAACTGCCACTGGATGGGCGCGAGGAACTGGGCCACGTCATCCATGAGACGCTGACGCTGCTGGACACCCTGCAAAGGCTGCCGCCCGCCAAGGCCGCACGCGCGCTGATCCTGAAACTCTTTGGCGAGCGCGAGTTCAAACCCGAGGCGCCGGGCCAGCGCGAACGCACCGAGCTGGCCGCAGAGTGGCTGCGCGTGACCGAAGAACTGGAGCAGGAGGCCCGCCGTTTCGGCCTGCAGCCCAAGGCGGAGGACGCCTTCTCCCTGTCTCTGGACATGCTTTCCCGCACACACTTGGCGGAGCCTCGCGGCGAGATCGACATCGTGCTCCAGGGCTGGCTGGAACTGCTGTGGGAGAAGTCGCCGAACCTTGTGGTCAGCGGTCTGAACGAGGAGCACGTGCCCGGCATCTTCATCAGCCACCCCTTCCTGCCAGACTCCGCGCGTCAGGCGCTGGACCTGCCCAGCCAGCAGACACGCTTTGCCCGTGACGCCTTCATCCTGGCCGCCCTGACGCATCAGCGCCAAAGCCACGGCCGCCTGGAGCTGCTCTGCGGCCAGTGGAGTGATGATGGTGACGCCCTGCGCCCCTCCCGCCTGCTCTTTCTCTGTCCAGACTCCGGCCTGCCGCAGCGTGTGGCCCACCTCTTCCCCAAAGACGAGGAGCAGCATGCCGCCGCCGAACCGCCGCGCGCCCTCGCGTGGAAACTACGGCCCGACTGGACGCCCCGCACCTTCGAGTCCATCTCCCCTTCCCGGCTGCGCGACTACCTTACCTGCCCTTTCCGCTTTTACCTCACGCATGGCAAGCGGATGGCCGCCGTGGACCCGTCCACGCGCGAGCTGGATGCGGCTGAGTTCGGCCGCATCATCCACCATGCCTTCCACTGCCTGTCCTTGAGCGAGGCCATGCAGAACAGCACGCATGAGGGGCACATCGCCGACTTCATGGAGGACGCCGTGCGCAACGACGTACACCGCCGCTACGGCAGCCGCCCCGCGCCGCTGGTCACGCTGCAACTGGAAAGCATCGTGCAGCGCCTGCGCCAGGCTGCGGCGGTCGAGGCCCGAAACCGCCAGGAGGGCTGGACCTGCCAGGATGCTGAGCTAGTGCTGGGCCAGGACGACGACCCGAGCCCGCTGCTTATCGCCGGCATGCGCCTCAGCGGGCGCATCGACCGCGTGGAGCGCCACGCCGACGGCAGGCTGCGCATCATTGACTTCAAGACCTCCGACAAGGCCGACTCCCCGGACAAGCGCCACTTCAAGCTCCTCTCCGCCCGCACGAAGCCTGTGGGGGAGGCGGATGAGTGGAAGTGCTTCAACATCCCCGGGGGCGGCCGCGCCATGTGGCTGGATTTGCAGCTCCCCCTTTATGCGGCAGCCATGCGCAGGCGCGGCATGAACGTGGCCGGTGCCGCCTACTTCATCCTGCCCAAGAGCATCCAGGACACGCAGATCGTGGAGTGGCAGGACTTCGACGACTTCCTTCTCGACGCCGCGCTGCAATGCGCCGAGACGGCTGTGCAGCGCATCCTGGAGGGCCGCTTCTGGCCGCCTGCGGAACGATCCCCCGACACCACTTTTGAGGAGATGCTGCTGCATGACGCCCTCCACAGCGTGGAGCAGCCGCCCCTTGCATAAGCCCCGCCAAGGTTTAGTACCCCTCCCCATTTTCATTTTATGTCCGATCTCAAACTCCTCATCACCGGCTGCAAAGGCCGCATGGGCCAGGCCATCATCCGTGCGGCTGAAGCCCAGAACGTCACCGTCGCCTCCACCATCGACATGGGGGACGCCCTGGCCCCGGCGCTGGAGAAGGCTGACACCGTAATCGACTTCACCTCCCACCACTTTGCCGATGAGCTGCTGCGCACCTGCCTGGAGCAGAAAAAGAGCATGGTCATCGGCACCACCGGCCATACGAATGAGCAGCTGGCCGCCATCAAGGAGGCCTCCAAAACTCTGCCCATCGTCTTCGCCTCGAACTATAGCGTCGGCGTGAACACCCTCTTCTGGCTTACCCGTAAGGCAACCGAACTGCTCGGCCCCGAATTTGACCTCGAGGTCATTGAAATGCATCACCGCATGAAGAAGGACTCCCCCAGCGGCACCGCCCGCACCCTGGTGGAAATCCTGGCCGATGTGCGCGGCCTCGAGTACGACAAGGACTGCCGCCACGGCCGCTTTGGTGACGTGGGTGCCCGCACGCCCAAGGAGATCGGCGTCCACGCCCTGCGCGGTGGCGATGTCGTGGGCGACCACACCGTTGTCTTCGCCAACGTGGGCGAGCGCGTGGAGCTCACCCACAAGGCCAGCAGCCGCGACACCTTCGCCGGTGGCTCCGTCCGCGCCGCCCGCTGGCTGGCCGGCAAGCCCGCCGGACTGTATGACATGCAGGATGTGCTGGGACTGAAGTAGCAGAAGTTTACGATCGTTTACAGTTGTTGACGATGCTTGACGGTCAACAACGGCAAGCCGCGCCGCTTCCGGGCGCAGGTCAGTTCGTCCGTACGGCTGTCCTCAGCACCTCGAAGTCCACGCCTTCCACGGCGGAGTCGAGCACCACATCCCCCAGTTCGGGGCGGTTTGCCACCACCAGCATCCCCTGCCGGGCAGTGGTCACGACGACCTGCTGCCCCTCGCTGAACTCCACATCGCGCTGACCGAAGGCGAAGTGCATCTTCACTCCCTGTGGAGTTGGGAATGTCAGCTTGCCTCTGATCACCCGGGTGGCCCGGAAGGTGCGCAAGAAGGAGATGATGTGCATGAGTGAGCGTTTTAGTTTTTCTAACAAACCGTTATTTGTCACATCCAGCATCAGCCCACACCTCACCTAAACAGGTGAGGTCAGCCGCCTTGCTTTTTCCTCTCCGCGCGCGGGTGCCCCCCGTCCAGGACGTTGCGCGGCACCCATTTTGGCTGGATGGAAGGGATGTGTCCCCTCCCGCCAGCCCATCTCCCCTTCCCTCTCATTTTGGCATCGCCCTCGGCTCGAATCTGGGCGACCGCGCGGAAAACCTGCGCCGTGGCCTGACGCTCCTGCAAGAGCGCATGCCGGAGCTGCGCATCATCGCCTGCGGCGGTGTGTACGAAACGGAGCCGATGGACTGCGCGCCTGGCACCCAGGCCTTTCTCAACACGGTGGTGGAGGCCACCGCCCCCTGCGCCCCGCAGGAGTTGCACACCCACCTGAAGGCCGTGGAACAGGCCCTCGGCCGCCCGGAGCAGCGTGAGCGCAACGCCCCCCGCACCCTCGACCTGGATCTGCTCTACGCCGACGACATCGTCAGCACCGATCCCGTTCTCCTCCTCCCCCACCCCCGCCTGCACCTGCGCCGGTTCGTCCTGCAGCCCCTCGCCGACATCCGGCCTCATTTAAAGCTGCCCGGCCTCGACGCCGACATTACCGCCTTGCTGCAACACCTTCCAGACAACCCCGCCGACGTCCGCCGGGTGGAAGGCCTGCCCCTGCTGAGCACCGGCCCCTGAGTTCCCGTTCACCTTGACCTGCGCCGTGAACTGCGCTTGATGCCACCTCCGCGCAGCGGCACTCGCCGCCCCGCTTTCCAACCCGAACTCCACACCATCATGGCACTCTCCGCTGGCACCAAGGCTCCTAGCTTCACCCTCAAGTCCAAAAACGCCGACGGCCTGGCCGACGTCGTTGTCCCCGCCCCCGGCAAGAAGACCGTCGTGCTTTTCTTCCCCCTGGCCTTCACCGGCGTCTGCACCCAGGAATTTTGCGACGTTACCGCCGGCCTCAGCGCCTATGGCGACCTGAATGCCGAGGTCATCGGCATCAGCGTGGACAGCCCCTTTGCACAGGAAGCCTGGGCCACGAAGGAAAAGATCGGCATCACGCTGGTCAGCGACCTGAACAAGGCCGCCACCCAGGCCTATGATGTCCTCTTCCCCGGCCTCGCCGGCATCGGCGACACCTCCGCCCGCGCCGCCTTTGTGGTCGATGCCGACGGCGTGATCCAGTACGCCGAGCAGACCCCCAGCCCGAAGGAGCTGCCGGACTTTAGCGCCATCCAGGCCAAGCTGAAAGAGCTGGCGTAAGCCGCCCTTGCATCAGCATCGCGACCCTCATTCCAAAAGCGGACAAGCCCATGCGGCCTGTCCGCTTTTTCTTTGATCCCCGCCCCAAAATCCTTCCACCTGTTCCAGCACCGGGTTGACTTCGTTGCATCCGCCCGCACACTCGATGCCGTTCTTCCTTCAACTTACCATCCTAGATCATGGGACTTTTCGATTCTCTCGCCAAAAACGCGCTGGGCGGCATGCTCGGCGGCAAGGACCCTGCCACATTGCTTTCCGGCCTCCTCGCAGACGCGGGCGGCCTGCAGGGGCTGGCGGGTAAATTTGAGGCTGCCGGCCTCGGCGCGCAGTTCTCCTCCTGGGTGGGCGGGGGCGACAACGAAAACATCTCCCCGGAACAGCTGCAAGGCTCCGTGGGCATGGCGGAGATTGAAAAGCTGGCCGCGAATGTGGGCATGAATGTCGGCAGCGTCCTGCCGCTGCTGTCACAGTTTCTGCCCCTGGTCATCGACAAGCTGACCCCGAACGGCCGCATCGAGGGCGACCACCCCAGCGGCAACCAGATTCAAGACGCGCTGATGAGCGCGGTCATGGGCGGCCTCGGCGGATTCTTTGGCGGTGGGAAGAAGTGAGGCAACCTCCGGCGGATGACCGTAGCCCCACCCTGTGCGGCATTTCCTTCCCGCCCAGGTGTTCCAACATCCTGCTTGCAGGCTACTCCAGTTGGAGCTTTGCGAGTGAGCCGTAGAGACCGCCGGGCTTGGACACAAGCTCGTCGTGGGTGCCACGCTCGAGGATGGCGCCGCCGGACATGACCAGGATCTGGTCGCAACGGCGGACGGTGCTGAGGCGGTGGGCCACGATGATGCTGGTGCGGTTTTCCATCAGCTTGTCCAGGGCATCCTGCACCAGGCGCTCGCTCTCGGCGTCGAGGCTGCTGGTGGCCTCATCCAGAATCAAGATGGCAGGGTCGGCCAGGATGGCGCGGGCGATGGCGATGCGCTGACGCTGGCCACCAGAGAGCTGGGTGCCGCGATCACCCACGATGGTGTCATATTCCTGCGGCAGGCGGGCGATGAACTCATGCGCGTTGGCCTTCCTGGCCGCGTTGGTGATCTCCTCCTCGCTGGCGCCCGGCTTGCCGTAGGCGATGTTTTCACGGATGCTGCCGCCAAACAGCAGCACTTCCTGCGGCACCAGGGCGAGGTTCCGCCGCAGCGTGGTCAGCGTCATGTCCTTGATGGGCTCGCCATCAATGAGAATTTCCCCGCTGGTGGGGTCGTAAAAGCGGAAGAGCAGGGAGACGCTGGTGGACTTGCCAGAGCCGCTGGGGCCCACAAGAGCGATGCGCTGCCCGGCCTTGGCGGTGAGGTTAAAGTCATGCAGCACGGTGGCCTCGGGCCGGGTGGGGTAGGCGAAGCTGACGTGCCGCATCTCGATCTCCCCCTTGAAGCGGCGGCTGGCCTCCGTCTCCGCATCCTGCGGCTCGGACTCGTCCCGCAGGATCTCACGCACGCGCTCGGTGGCGCCCAGGGAGCGCTGCATCTGGGTGATGAGCTCCGGGAACTGGATGAAGGAGGAGGCGATGATGCCGCTGAAACCCGCGAACTGCGTCAGCTCCGCCTGGCCGATCTCGCCATTGTTGAGCATGCGCATGGCAAACCACGTGACGACGATCAACGCGGTGCTGAAGGCAAAAATGATGAAGGCGATGAAGGACGCGCGCGGCACGGCGGCGCGGATGACGGTGCGCAGATACTGGCCCAGATTTTTGTCATAGCGCGCCAGCTCATACGCCTCGTTGTGGAAGGCCTTCACGCTGACGATGCTTTGCAGGCTTTCATCCACCACCACCTGGGAGGCGGCCAGGTTGTCCTGCGCCTTTTTCGTCAGCTTGCGGATGCGGGACCCAAAGATGGCGATCATCACGATCACCACCGGGATGGTGCCGATCATGAAGAGCGAGAGCTTCACCGACATGCTGAGGATGAGCACCAGGGAGAGGGACAGCATGACCGTGTGGCGGATCAGCATGGGGATGGTGACCACAAGAGTCTCACGCATGGCCTCCACATCATTGGCCAGACGGGAGGCCAGTTCCCCCACACGGCGGCGGTTCAGCGTGGCCATGGGCAGCCGGATGATGCGGCTGAAGGTGTCCAGCCGCAGGGCCGCCAGCGCGCGCTCAGACGCCTTGGCAAAGAGGAGGATGCGCCAGAAGGCAATGAAGGCCTGAACAGCCACCAGCCCGACCAGCCACCAGGCCCTCTGCGTCAGCTCGGCCATCCAGGCCGGACCGCTGGCGCCGCCGATGCCTTTGCCGGCCAGGGCGGCCAGCTCGCTGATGAACACGATCGTCATCCCGCCGGTGATCGCCAGCGCGATCAGCGCTGGAATGAACACATTGGAATGCGGACGCAGGTAGGTCAGGAAAAAGCCCGCGTCCTTCCACGCCAAACGATCCCACAGTTTCTTGCTCGCTCTTTCTTCTTGATCTTGAGGCATGAGATGTCGTGATGGCTATTCCAGGCGGACGGTCCAGCGGCGGGTGGGTTTGGCGGTGAGCTCCAGCACGCTCAGCCCTTCGGCGTCGTCGCCCTGGCGGTCGCTGTGGGTCAGGTAGTATTGCCGCCCGCCGCCGGTGAGGCGCACATTGATGCCGAGCTGGCTGTTGCCGTTGTCCAGCGCCCACTCGTGCAGATACAGGTAGCTCTTGGGGATGGAGAACGTGATGCGCCGCGCGCCGCCGGGGGAGCTGCTGAGCGCGGCACCGATCTCCTTCGTATCAAACACGGCGGCATACCCGCCACCAAAAGCCCAGGGGGCGATCTCATCGATCGTCGCATTGCCATCCCCCGCCTTGCCGGTGATGCGGATGGCAGCCGTGGCACCGGGTGCCAGCCGCTGGCCGTAGCTGCGGGCATCCAGGTTCAGCAGCAGCTCGTAGCCCTGGTCGTTGTCATTGTCCACCAAGTCCACCCCGCCGAGCTCAAGGGTGAGAAAGAGCTTCATGCTGTCGGCGTCCGCACGCAAGGTCACGCCGCAGGCCTGGCCGTCCACCGCAGTCAACGGCACCGCTTCCTTCAGCCCAAAATTCCGCGTGATCTCGATGTAGCGGTCAAAGATCTGCCGGGTGCCGTTGGCGGCCACGGCAAAGTTCAGCGGCAGCCGCTGGCGGAAGGGCGCCTTCTCATCCGCAGGCAGCGGCAGGGCCAGTTTCAGCGTCTCGGCCCCGCTGGCGTCCAGGGACACCTTGCCCTCCTGCTTCTGCCCGGCCCAGGTGGACTCCCACGTGGCGGCCAGGGCGCTGCCGGTGCTGTTCTCGATCTCCACACCGGGGGAAAACTCCTTGTCCACATTGAAGGCGGCGCGCGTGGCCCACCCCGCGCTGAAGGGGCGCAGGACGGCCACCAGATCCGTGATGCGCGCCACCTTGGGCGCGATGACCAGCACAGGGAAGCGTACCTTGCCATCTGCCAGCGGCAGGTAGCGCGTGTCGACAATGGTGTAATCCACCTTCACCGTTTCCCTGGCACCAGCGGCCAGTTTCAGCTCCGACTTGGCCTCCTTCAACCGGTAGCCTGCGGGCACCAGCGGCAGCATCGTCAGCGTCAGCGCCTCTTTGTCGTTGTTGGTCACCGGAAACTCCAGCCTCAGCCTCCCCTGCCCTTCCAGCACGGCGGTGGCGTCACCCAGCGTCCACGGCACCGTCGGCGCGCCGGTCATCACGTCCTCAAACAAGATGCGGCCCATTGCCTCATGCAGCGGGGCGCTGGGCGTGGCGATCTGCCCTGCGGGCGCCAGGTTCAGCCGGCTCTGGAACTGCTGCACCAGCGCGGGAAAAAGCTGATGCGCCTCCTGCGTGGCGTTCGAGGGCGACACCAGCCGCGCAAAATCCCCCAGGTCGGAGAACAGCACCTTCTCCGCCGCGCAGAAGTCACGCATGACACTGCCCGCCGCATGCGGCAGCGCCAGACTTGTCTCCTCTGGCGCGGCGACCTGTGGCACAGGACCGGCCACGATCATCTCCAGCTTGTGGTTGCGCACGGTGTCCCGCAGGCTGCGCAGCGACGCGGCGATGTCGGCAAAGGCGGTGTGGTGCATGCCATCATCCAGCCCGTGGGCCACCAGCACCAGGTCAGGCCGGCCCTGGAAGCCCACCGTGGCCAGCGCGCTGGCGGCGGAGACGATGCTGGGCGTGCGCACCGGCTGCAGCAGGATCTCCGGCCCCAGCACCATGCTCTCCTTGCTGCGCAGCCTGGATCCCGGGCGCAGCACGCGCACCCCGCCGGTGTAGTAGAACTGGCTGGCCAGCGCCCTGGCAAACACTCCGGCAAAGCTCTTCAGCAGCGGATCGGTGTCCGGGTCCGGCTGCGCGCCCTCCAGGATGACATCCCCCAGCACCACGATCTGCAGGGGCTGCCGCCGGGTCAGCTTCAGCAACGTCTGCGGCAGGAACTGCTGCCAGCGCTCCCGCTGCATGGCGGACAGGTCAAAGTAGGCCTGTGTTTTCTCCGTGGGCTTGGGCAGTTTTGCCTCCGCCTCCCGTGCGGCGGCCTGCAACGCGGTCAGGTCAGGCTTGCCCGCAGGCACCGCCGCTTCAGCCTGGCGCACCTCCGGCGTCTGCGCCAGGAGACCGCCCCAGCCCAGGGCGAGCAGCACGCATGCGCCAAGGCAGGAAAATGTGGTGTGGTGAAAAAACATGCTGCCGCCATTTCAGCGAGACCGGCGGCGGCTGCAACCGGCGAGTGTTCAAATGCGGGGCATGAAAACATCTCGTCAAAACATGGGAACTCTGGTAATGCAGCGTATTCAACCCGCCCCGCTCCAGCACCGCCATGCTCACCTTTGTCATCAATGCAGGCATCCTGTGGTTCCTGCTGGCGCTCTTCCATGAGGGGTCGGGCTACGAAGTGCTGCAGCATCAGGCCATCACACTGGTCCTGCTGGTGAGCATTGTCGGCGCGGTGGGTGGGCTGGCCGCAGGGCTGGCGGGGACGGGCTGGTTAATCGTGGCCCTCACTGCTCAGGTGGCCGCTCTTTATTTCGGCCAGGACTGGCTGTGCGGCCATTCCAGAAAAACCAGGCAGAAGATCGCCGTCTCTTTTTTCGGCATTTAATTGATCTGGGGCCTCATCAGCTTCCAGTTGTCCTGATTCCCATCCCCTGCCCCACCATGCCCACCCTCGCTCCCGCCGCCGTCCTGTATGAAGCGAAACAGCCGCTAAGGATCGAAACCGTGCGCGTGCTGCCCCCGCAGAAGGGCGAGGTCACCGTGCGCATGAAGGCCGCAGGCGTCTGCCACAGCGACCTGCATGTGATGAAGGGCGACCTCACCATGCCCACGCCCATCATCCTCGGCCACGAAGGCGCGGGCGTGATCGAGGCCGTCGGCGAGGGCGTCACCTCCGTGGCCGTGGGCGATCCTGTCATCCTCGTCTGGCGCGGCTCCTGCGGCAGGTGCGAATACTGCGCCAGCGGCCGCCCCGCCCTGTGCGACATGGGCACCGCCATGCGCTTCACCGGCCTCATGCCGGACGGCACCACCCGTTTCCAGAACAGCGCGGGCGGGGCCATCCGCCACTACGCGGGCGTGTCCGCCTTCTCCTCCCTTTCCACCATGCCGGAGGCATCCGTGGTGAAGATCCCCGAGGGCTTCTCCTTTGAAAAAGCCGCCCTCATCGGCTGCGGCGTCATCACCGGCGTGGGCGCGGTGGAGCGCGCCGCCAAGGTGCGGCACGGCAGCACCGTGGCCGTCATCGGCTGCGGCGGCATCGGCCTCAATGCCGTCCAGGCCGCCCGCATGGCAGGCGCGCGGCAGATCATCGCTGTGGACAAATTTGCCCGCAAGGAGGCCGACGCCCGCCTCTTTGGCGCCACCGACTATGTGGACGCCAACCTCGGCGATCCCGTGGAGGCCATCAAACACCTGACCGACGGCAAGGGCGTGGACTACGCCATCGAGGCCTACGGCTCCGGCAAAACGGCGGAGCAGGCCTTTGATGCCACAAAGAAGGGCGGCATGTGCGTGATGGTGGGCATCACCAGCGCCGCCGACCGCGCCTCCATCAATGTGAACCAGCTTGTGTACGCGGAAAAGACCCTGCGCGGCAGCCTCTACGGCAGCACCCAGCCGCGCCAGGACCTGCTGCTGCTCATTGGCATGCACCAGTCCGGCCGACTGATGCTGGATGAACTCATCACCACCCGCTACCCCCTGGAAGGCATCAACGATGCCTATGATGCCCTCCAGCGCGGCGAAGTCGCCCGCAGTCTGATCGTGTTTGAGTGAGCGCCAAGCCAGAAGGCTGGCCGCAAAAAACGCAAAGGGACGCAAAAAATCAGGGCCGGATTTCTGGAATCTTTTTTGCGGTTTTTTTGCTCTCTCCCGATCGTGTTTGAGTGAGAACCAAGCCTGAAAACTGGCCGCAAAAAGCAGAGCCGGATTTTTGGACTTTTTGCGGACTTTTGCGCCCTCCCCACACCGCCCCGCAGACACAAAAAACCGGAGCCCTCTTCCGAAGGCTCCGGTCTCCTTTTAAACTTCAACTTTTTGCGGCTTCTCGCGTTTTTTGCGGCCCAAAAAATCACGCCCACAGGTTCTGCGGATACTCCCCCGCATCCACCAGCGCGCGGATGCTGGCGATCACCTCCGCCTTGTCCTCTGGATAGGTGACGCCGAACCACTTGCCCGTGGACTTCAGCACCTTCACATCCGCATCACCATTGCGGATCAGCACATCCACCTCCTTCGGCACATAGCACTCCGCCTTCAGGTCCGACCCGCTGGCTTCCAGGAATTTTTTGAAGGCGGTGCGCAGGCGGCCAAACACGTCCGGCGTGAAGCCGAAGAAGTTCATCGACACGACTTCCTCCCCCGTCAGCGGCACATACGCGCCTTCCACCTCGCGATTTTCCGCACCGCTGCCATGCGGGAAGATTTTGGTCATCTCCGTCACGGAGGAAAGCGTGTCATCCGCGTTTACCGTACACACGCCACGGGCCACGCTGCCGTGCTCGGAAAGCGTGTTCTTCAGGTAAAAGCCCACCATGGAGTAATGCGCCTTGCCATCCTCCGCACGCGGCGTCGTCAGGTCCTTGGCGATCTTCTCAAAGGCATCGCGCCCATAGAAGTCGTCCGCATTGATCATCAGGAAGGGTTCCTGCACCACGTTTTCCGCGGCCAGCAGAGCGTGCGTGGTGCCCCAGGGCTTGGTGCGGCCTTCCGGCACCGTGTGCGGCGCGGGCAGATCATTCAGATCCTGAAACGCGTACTCCACGGGGATGCGGCCCGCAAACTTCGCCCCGACCTGCGTGCGAAACTGCTCCTCAAAGTCCCGACGGATCACAAACACCACCTTGCCAAACCCGGCGCGGATCGCGTCAAACACGGAATAGTCCAGCACCACCTCACCCGAAGGCCCCATGGCGTCGAGCTGCTTGAGGCCACCGTAACGACTGCCCATGCCGGCAGCAAGAATGAGAAGAGTTGGTTTCATCAGAAATATAAATCCAGGGGTTGGGAGAGTCGCCATAGTTCCCAGCAAGAGCTTGAAAGGTCAAGCGTCGAGACCTTCAACTTCCCATAAGGATCGTTAAGGAAAGGCTTACCGTTCGACTCCCTGTTTCCTGTTCATTGTCCAGCGTTGCCTCAAAGAACCCACCCCTTGCCACGTTTAGCCTCCACACCATTTCCTCGTCCTCCACCGCCCCGCCTCATGCGCCCATTCCTCCCCCCCGTCCTAGCCGCCCTCCTGACCCTCGCGCCACACGCGACCGCCCAGCTCCGCGCGGACGGCGCCACTGCCTCCTTCAAGGGCAGCCTGCCGCCAAAGCCGACCTCCGCCCTCAGCCAGCAGCAGGAGGCCGAGCTGGAGCAGGAACTCGCCGCCGTGGAGGTCAGCTTCGCCCCGCTTCGCGCCACCCCGTTCGCCGCAGACATCGAGATCTTCCTCAAGGCCGTGCGCTACGCCCTGGACTTCGACGAGTGGTATGACAAGAAGCCGGAGGACAGCCTGAAGAAAGCGCAGGCCCTGCTGGCCGAGGCACGCGCCCGCACCGCCGCGCTGAAAAAGGGCGAGATGCCCTGGCTCACCGGCGCCGGCCAGAAGGTTCTCGGCTTTTATTCCGCCATCGACGGCTCCGCCCAGCCCTACGGCGTAGAGATCCCGGAGGGGCTCGACTTTTCGGCCAAGCGCAAGCAGAACATCCCCCTCTGGATCTGGCTCCACGGCCGGGGCGACACCGCCACCGACCTCCCCTTCGTCTATTCAAAGCTCATGGCCAAAAAGCCCGGCCAGTTCACCCCCTCCGGCACCATCGTCATCCACCCCTTCGGCCGTTACTGCAACGGCTGGAAATCCGCCGGCGAGACGGACGTCTTCGAATGCCGCGACGCCGCCATGCGGCGCTTCCCCATTGATGCCGACCGCGTCGCCCTGGCCGGGTTCAGCATGGGCGGGGCCGGAGCCTGGCACATCGGCGCGCATTTTGCGGACCAGTTTGCCGCCGTGCACACCGGCGCGGGTTTTGTGGATGTGAAACGCTACCAGAAGCTGACACCCGACAAAATGCCCCCGTGGTATGAGCAGACCCTCTGGGGCGTGTACGATGTGCCCGCCTATGTCCGCAATTTCAAAAACGTGCCCCTCCTTTCCTACAGCGGAGAAAACGACACCCAGCGAGACAGCGCCGAGTACATGACCGAGGTCCTGGCCAAGGAAGGCATGGAGCGCCCCCACCTCATCGGCCCCGGCATGGGGCATAAATACCACCCGGAGGTCATCAAGGAAGTGCAGGCGTGGATTGAAAAAGCCGTCGCCAAAGGCCGCGATCCCCAGCCCAAAAAGGTCTTCCTCCAGACCCGCACCCTGCAATACGCCAAGATGTTCTGGGTGCGCCTCCTCGCCCAGGAAAAGCAATGGCAGGACACCCGCATAGATGCCGAGCTGCTGCCAGACCGCACCATCCGCGCCACCACCCGAAACGTGCGGTCCTTCAGCCTTCACCCCGACCTCGGCGGTCTGTCTGCCAACTACGAGATCGACGGCCAGAAAATCACCAGCCCGGCCCGCACCTTTGAAAAAGACCCCGCCACGGGCCGGTGGCAGATCAGGCCTAAGACGCCATCATCCCGCAACAACTCCCCCTCACCGCTGCCACTTGCCAAGCGCCCCGGCCAGTCCGGCCCCATCGAGGAACGCCTCATGCATCCCTTCATCGTCGTCCTGCCGGAGGGGGACAGTGCGTCGCCAGAAATCACCGCCTGGGTCAATGCCGAGTCCCAGCACTTCCTCACCCGCTGGCGCTCCCTGATGCGCGGCGATGCCCGGGTGAAAAAAGCCGCGGAGATCACCGATGAGGACAGGCGGAAAAACACCCTCGTCCTCTGGGGCGACGCGCGCTCCAACCGCTTGGTGGCCGACATCCTTGCCGCCGAACAAGCCAGGACCCCGGCGCTCCGCCTCGGCTGGTCGAAGGGTGAACTCACCCTGGGCACCCACACTCTTCCCGGTGCCACCCATGTCCCCGTCCTCACCCGTCCCAATCCCCTCGACCCCAGCGGAGAGGGAATGTACATTCTCAATTCCGGCCTCACCTTCCGGGAGTCCCACGACCGCACCAACTCCCTCCAAAACCCCAAGCTCCCCGACTGGGCTCTTCTCGACATCACCCAGTCCCCTAGCGCCGAAGCTGCCGGCAAAGTTGTGGCGGCGGATTTCTTTGGCCAGGGGTGGGAATTTGTGGAGGCGAAGAAATGAAGACACGCCAGTCGAGCAGCAGCGCTGTGGCAGCCGCCCCCAACCACCCAGCTTTGAAATTTTAGGCATCAAGCCTAATGCTTTGGTTTTTTTGCATGATTATTTTCACTGATTGTCATGCCAAAAACGCCGAAAAAATAAGACAATTGACGAACTTGCTCCATCTTTACGCTTGAATTGTGGCGCAAAAATCGCTCTGAATGAGGCTCATGGCTCAGAATACTTTTCTACCGGTTTTGGCGGCACGTGGCGGCGGCATCGGCGGCATTGTCCGCTGGTTTATCCAGATCGTCATCTATGACATTTGCATCACAGGGATCCAGGACATCCTGGGCGTTAGCCGCATGGTGGCGCTGTTCATCTTCCTGGGCATCATGCTCCTCATCACCTTCGCGGGCTACATGCTGCGCAAGAAGATGAGCGGCCAGGCTGACGCGGACATCTAGCCATCTCCATGCGTCACGAGGTTCTGCACGCCCCCGCCTTTTCGACTTTGCGTCTGGACATGGCGGAGGGCGAGACCATCCATGCGCAGCCGGGCAGCATGCAGGCCATGACGCCCGGCTTCCACATTGAGGTGAAGGCCGGCCTGCACATGGGCGGCAAGAAGGGCATGCTGGGCGGCATGCGCAGCCTCTTTGGCGGGGAGAGTTTTTTCACCGTGGTCTACCGCGCCAAGCGTGAGGGCCAGCACATCATGCTGGCGCCGGACCAGATGGGCGAGATCCGCTCCATCGAAGTCACCCCGGAAACGGGGCTGAAACTCGCACGCGGTGCCTTCCTGGCATCCACGCCGGAGCTGAGCTTCGACCTGTACAACGCGGGCATGCATGGCATGCTGGCCACGAAGGGGCTGTTCTTTCTGAAAACGGTGGGTGCAGGCACGCTGTTCCTCTCAAGCTACGGCGGGGTTATTGAGCAAACGCTGGAGGAGGGCGAACGCTTTGTGCTGGATAACCGGAATATCGTGGCCTTCACAGACACGATGGCGTTTGAGTCTGTGGTGCTGACGAAGTCACTGAAGGACTCTTTCTTTTCCGGCGAGGGGTTTGTGGTACGGTTTACCGGACCGGGCAAGGTCATCTATCAAACCCGTGCACGGCCATCCATGGGACTGATCCGCGGATTCATCCAGACCATCACCTGACGCGCCATGGAGGAGCAGCCGCAGGCAGAAGAAAACGCGCGGCCGCTGCCAGGGCCACGACGTTTGGTGACGCCCACGCGGGAGGCGCTGCTGCGGAGCTTTGCCGCCCATGAGACGCGGTCGAAACTCTGGATCGCGGTGGAAGTGCTGGTCATTCTAGGCGGCACGGCATGGTGGGCAGCCCAGCCGCCGGGCGACATGCCGGGCTGGCAGTTTGCGCTGCTATTTGCCTTCGCCTTTCTGGGGATGTTCGACTTCATCCTGACCCAACAGATGACAAACCGGAAGCGGCTGGAAGACATACGCCCGGACGCAAAGCTGGGCATGCACACGCGCGACTCCCTGCTGGCGGCGGTGAAGCGAGTGCAGGAGCGCTTGGGGATGACAAGGCAGCGCGTCCCCGTTTATCTGGCCCGGGAAAAAGACGTGAACGCCTTTGCCACGCGGCTGGAGCTGCTGCCGGGGTGGCACTTCTTCAACAGCGTGCAACTGAACCGCTCCATCGTTCACCTGCTGGATGAAAAGGAGCTGGAGTCTGTGATCGGACATGAACTGGGACATGTGCAGGCCTACTCCCCCATCGCCAGCCGCTGCATGCTCATTCATGCACTGCTCTCCGGGGTGCTGGCATTGGTGATCGCGCAGCTGCTGCAGCACACGAACATTTACATCGGCGCGCCGCTGCTGGCTATCGGTGCGGCGCGCTGGGTGGCTTTTTCCACATGGGTGACGCAGATCCGGCTGGTGGAGTTTTTGTGCGATGACCACGGCGCGCGCGCGGCGGGCCTAGTGCCAGCGATCACCACGGAGATCAAGCTAGGCATGGAACATGAGGCGCGCCAGGCGCTGCTACTGCGCGTGCTGGAGGCCAAACGACGCCACGCCAGCGTGCCCATCGCCGATCTGCTGAAGGAGTATGAGGACGCCATGCCCTTCGGCGGTGTGCAGTCGGACCAGGCCCGCGCGCAGCTGGAGCAGGGCATCAAACGTCGGCTGACTGAGCACAATGAGTCATCGCTGAAAGGCTTCTTCAATTTTGCCTTCAAAAGCGATGACACCGACCAAGACGCACTGAAGGAGTCCATCGTAAAGATACGCGTTGCACGAAGCTTGGCCAAGGTACCTGCGTCCCTGCCCGAGGTGATCAAGGACCCTCGCCGCCTGCTGCCAGATCTGGTGCGGAGTATTGAGGACCACCCGGATCATGTGCTGTTCCACCTGGAGGCCGAGGTGGACGACCGGGGTGCCACACACCCAAACACCTCGAGGCGGATTTTGTATCTCTGGCGAAACCGCGAGGCGATCGCTGCCACTTGACGCCCCCCAAGCGGTCCAAACAGAAGCGCGGTTTCATTTCAAAGCACTTGCTTAGACGTGGAGTCTAAATAAAGATCCATGATTACCCAAGGAGTATTCACCGTATCCATCACTTATGAATTCGGACAACGACACAAGCTCAAAGCCGCGGCGCGGAACGGCTATCGGCGGCTGGATCACCTTTGCTCTAGGCGTCATCGCCATGTATGTCTCCGTGTGGAACTTTCTGATCTACATTCCGCTCTTCGTCGCGGCGTTCGCCCTGGCCATCGTGGCCATGACCCAGAGTAGGAAAATCGTCCCCGGCCTGACGCTGCTGCTTGCGGCGGCCATCGTGCCACCAACTCTGTGGTATGTACTGACCACGACCCGGATCAACAAAGCCGCCCAGGATTTGGTGCACGCCGTGGACCACAACATGCGCGACTTCCAGCAAAAGGTGGACAAAGGCGTGGAGCAACTGACCAAAGGCCCGCAGGTCGTGCAAGCACCACCTCCGGTGGCAGACGCCTCCAAACCAGCGCCCTCCGTCGAAGCAAAAATCCCACGGCTACGCGACAGCGCCAGTCCGCCGCCCAGGAGCGACAAAAGCAAGCAGCTGCAGGCCGAGGTCCGCAGCCTGCACGCCTGGGAGTTTGCCGTTGGAGAGGTGGTTCCCGTGGATCACCCCATCTCAGCCAATCTCACACCGGCCTTTTCCTGGGACAGTACACATGTGGCCGTGCTCAGCGGCGCAGACTACAACTCCCAGGAGATCCTCCTGATCAGCCTTCACGATGACGCGGTGGTGGACCGCTGGCAGCCAGGTGGCAGGCTCAGCAGGCTGGCCTGGTCCCACGACGGCCAAAAGCTCATCGGCATGATGAGTAACTCTTCGGACACGATGGTGGTCTACAACCGTGCGGACCAGCGCTCCGTTTCCGTCACTCTGCCGCAGCCTCTCGACTGCATGGAAATGCTTTGGCACAGCCCCGATGAAGTGGCGGTACGCGCCTACGGGGGCATCCTCGCCCTCAACCTGGACGCCCTTCAAATGACTTCCGTCATGCAGGATCCAGATCCGGACAAGGTAGCCGCGGCTTGGCAGAAAATCCTGGCCAAAAATCCCGGGCTGCATCCTTTCGTGCATGCCATGACGGAGACGGACTCCCAGCAGGGGGTGGATGCACCCACATCGCTCTATGTGGCTGAGCTGGACAACACCTTTAAAAAGTTGCTCAGCAACTCTTTCTCCTTTCATGCGCGGGCCCACGCCTCTCCTGACATGTACCATGTGCTGGTCTTGTCCGACAAAGGGAATATGCATTTGTTTCTCGAGCGGCGCCCCCCCTCCCAGCGCCGGTTCCAGGTGCCCTTCGCCGTGGCCAAAGGCCTGTCTGCCACGGAACAGAACGAGTTGTACCAGCATCTCACGGAAGGCATCACCCTGTGGGGGAATGTGTACGCCCCCATGATCAATCCGCTAAACGACAAGGTCATTGGACCGAACCGGAAAAAGCTGAAAGGCACGGTGCGCGTGGCACAGTGGCAGCCGTCCGAGGTCCACCTCATTTCCGGCATTGAAAAAGAAGATCTCAGCGCGGGCGACATTGTCACAGATTTCGGAGCCGGGCTGCCCGGTGCCTACTCCGTGTGGCATTCCCGTTTCAAGGACCAGTGGTTCCCCCTGACGGCGGCCGAGGGTGAAATTTCCAACACAGCGCCCGCGCTGCCTGCATTCCTCAAGAGCCAAACACCCAAGCCAAAAGCTCCGCAACTAGAGCAGGAGCCGCCCCTGCTAAGCATGATGTCGCGTCTCTCAGGCGCTCCCACGGACAATGGAGGCGGCAGGAGCGGCAGCATGTCCCCCAGCATAGACGAACGCAGCAGACAAAACGCCATCGCGGGCGTGGCGATCGTCCACCAAGCCCTCACCAACCGCAAGGCGGACGCAGTGGCCAGAGACATCTCACCTGAGTTTACCAGCAATGGAAAACGCAGATCACGGCAGGAAGTGGAGGAAGAGCAACAGCAATATCTCAAAGACTGGCCGGTGCTTATGGACTTCCCGCATCAATTCACCGTGACTCTCACGCAGCGTGACACCTTCCAGGTTTCTTACCTCTTGAAACATCGTACGGAGAACAAGGCCAAGGACCGCTATTTCCAGGCGGACATTCAGATGAATGTAGAGGTAAAGGCCAGTTCTTTGACCCCCGGTGTGGTCACCATCCACGACTGGTCCTCTCGCGTTCTCAAGCAAGGCTCCGGCTCTCTTTCTGAACAGCGGTCCAAGACATCCGCACCCGAGCTGCCACAGCGGAAATTTCAAGGAGTCGCCCACCAGGGAGATAAGGAGTGGAGTTTCCAGCTGGACATCCTCAGCGTGGACAAAGACGGCAAATTTCACGGCACAATTTCATGGGAGGCGTTGGGCGCGATTCATGAAATCATGGGCAGGCTCGGCTCGACTTCAGACATCATCGAGTTTGAAGAAACCAAGGCCATCAAAGCCTCCAGCGCCATGCTGGGTGTCCGTTACATGGGCTGTCGGCTGGAGGACGGCCGATGGGACGGGACGTGGATTCACACCAGCTCCACCTGGAACCGGTCTGAGGCAGGAACCTGGGCGTTGAAGCCTATGAGTCCTTGAGGCAGCAGGAGGGCGTGGCCTTCATCACCTTCAGGAAGGCGCGAGCGAAAAGCGTCCTCACCGCTCAATCCGGGGCGCGATCTGCAAGCACCGCAGTTCTCCGCCTTTCAGCCAGCCTCGTTCGTTGCGAAGGATGGCACGAAGGGTAGCAGGGGGCTGATTGCCAACGTAGGCGTCAGCCTTGGTGAGGGTGATGAAAAGGGATCCGTCTGCTTGACGGGTGACTGTCTGTGGCTCGTCACTGTCAAACCAGCCGTCTTCGGTGAAGACGATGATCTTGGTGACTTCGTCCTGGTCCAGGGGCAGGCGCGCTTCGGACGTGGCGGGCTTCAGCGTGAGGCTGAGGACGTTGCCCTTCTCGCTAACCGTAGAAGTGGTCCAGGCATCGCTACGCTGCTCGGTCCGGGCACGCTCGGCTTCGAGAAGCTTGTGCCACTTTTCATGCAGGGCCACTTCCGTGGGTTTGGCGACCACAGGCAGCGTGATGCTGAGGTCCTGCATGCCGGGGTTGCAGGAGTTGCCACAGCACATCCAGGAAGCACGACCGGTGAGGGTGACCTGGGCACCGGGCTTCAAATCCGCAGGTGGAGTGATGTCAGCACGCAGCATCACATTGCGATCGTAGCCCTGTGCCTTGATCTGATACATGAGCGTACGTTCCGGCTCCGGGTAGATGAGCGTGGAAGCCTTCCAGCCAGGGGGCAGTTGCCAGTCCATCTGCGTGGGCACGCCAACAATGCCCGGCGTGCGCCAGTAGGTGTGAGCGCCTTCCGGATGCTGTAGCCAGAGGCCGAGGGTGAACGGCTTGCCGGGGAGGATGGCGGTTTGTTCGGAGACGAGTTCGATTTTTAGCGCTTGGCTGTGGGCGGGCGTCAAGCAGATGAAGAGGGCCAGGAACAAAGTGCTCAGTGCCCAGTGCTCAGTGCTCAGTTTTCTGGAGGGGGTGCGTGGGGGAAAACGATTGTCAGGGGGCACTCGAAAGCGCCGGAGGACCGGCGCACTCCAGGACGGCAGGCGCACGCGCATACGCAATGCCTCGCGTAAGACACTCAACTTCTGACTGAGCACTAAGCACTGAGCACTAAGCACTTCGGTATATCGCGTCGTCATGGGTTTAATATGCCGCGTTACCAGGAGTGCGTGCGAAGGGAATGACATCTCTGATATTGGGAACGCCTGTGACAAACATGAGCAGGCGCTCGAAGCCAAGACCGTAGCCAGCGTGGGGCACGGTGCCGTAGCGGCGGAGATCGGCGTACCAAGAGTAGTTTTCAGGCTCCAGCCCTTGCTTGGCCATGAGAGCTTCGAGGACGTCCAGGCGCTCCTCGCGCTGGCTACCGCCGACGATCTCGCCAATGCCTGGGACGAGGAGGTCCATGGCAGCGGCGGTTTTGCCGTCGTCGTTTTGGCGCATGTAGAAGGGCTTGATGTCCTTCGGGTAGTTGAAGATGGTGACGGGACCTTTGACGTGCTCCTCGGCCAGGAATCGTTCATGCTCCGTCTGCAATGCCTCGCCCCACACGACGGGGTTCTCGAAGGTGCGGCCGGACTTGAGCAGGATGTCCACGGCATCCGTGTAGCTGATGCGCTCAAAGGGTTTGGCGAGGGTTTGTTTCAGGCGCTCGATGAGGCCTTTGTCGATGAACTTGTTGAAGAACTCCAGCTCATCGGGGCATTCATCAAACATGGCCTGCACGAGGTAGCGCACATGCTCCTCGGCCAGGGTCATGTCGGCAGTGAGGTCGTAGAAGGCCATCTCCGGCTCGATCATCCAGAACTCGGCGGCGTGGCGCGTGGTGTTGCTGTTCTCCGCACGGAAGGTGGGGCCGAAGGTGTAGATGTTCCCTAGCGCGCAGGCAAAGGCCTCCCCCTGCAACTGGCCGCTGACGGTGAGGTAAGTGGGGCGGCCAAAGAAGTCCTGCTCCGGCTTTGTGGGCGTGTTGGGCTTCAGTGTGGTCACCTGGAACATCTCTCCTGCCCCTTCGCAGTCGCTGCTGGTAATGATGGGCGTCTGCACGTAGAAGAAGCCGCGCTCCTGGAAGAAGCGGTGTACGGCGAAGGCCATCTTGCTGCGGACGCGGAAGACGCTGCCGAAGAGATTCGTGCGCGGTCGCAGGTGGGCGATGGTGCGGAGAAACTCGGGCGTGTGGCCCTTCTTTTGCAGCGGATAGGTGGCATCCGCCTCGCCCAGGATGCGCAGCTCCTTGGCCTGCATCTCCCACTTCTGCCCGGCGGCAGGCGAGGCGATGAGATCACCCACGACCTCCACGGAGGCGCCGGTGAGGATGCGGGGGAGGAGGTCGGCGGTGGGGAGGGTGGCATCCACTACGACCTGCAAGCCCTTGAAGCAGGAGCCGTCGGTGATTTCCAGGAAGGAGCAGGCCTTGGAGTCACGCTTCGTGCGGACCCAGCCCCGGGCAATGATGGCGGAGCGTGGTTCGCTGGAGCCGAGGAGGGATTGGATGGTGTCGAAGGACATGGGCGGGTTGTTTGGCGGAAGGCTAGCGATGATACGGTTCCGGGCAAGGAGAGGCACTTGCCAAAGTGCCGGGGTTTGAGGATTGGGACCGCCACGTTCTAAAACGCCCACCCAGACCGGCACTTGCCAAGTGCCTCTCCTTGGCTCTGGCATGCCCACAAGAGTCTTGCCCGCTCACAAACGGAGTGATTCATTGCACACATGAAACGCTGGCTCCTCCTGCTTCCCCTTGCCTTGACCGGGTGTGCGACGAAACCCAACGCTGAATCAGACAAGCCACCACGATCTGGCGAAACCACGCCCCGAAAGCCCATCGACGGCTATGCGGAATTCGATGGGCTTTCCCAGGCCGCAGGCATCAAGAAAGGGCGCAAGCTGGCCAAGGAGCATTTCAGAAAGGGTGACTACCAGATGCTCACCTTCGGCCTGCCGGGGCCAGAAAATGCGGAGGAGATTGCCTACAAGGAGCGGCTCAAGTCACGCCACGGTGTCGTCATCTCCCGCATGGCAGGCTGCGAACTGTCAAACGGCATCATCGGCGGAGCCATGGGCTACAACGCCACGATGACCGAGCTGCTGAAGGAGAAATTCGGTGTGGATGTGTTTGAGGAGGCGAAGAAGAAGGCCGGAGCAACCAGCGCCGGAGGATAGGCCTCCGGCCTGTCAGCGGACCGGGGCACCCCCAAAATTTCCTTGCCCAAAAACAAGGGCTGGAAGCCCTGGGCCGACATCACACATCACACACCATGGCCGCGTGGCGCAGCGCGAGGATGGGATCGTCCCAGGTGGGAATGAACTCGTGCGCCACGAAGTCGTGGTAGCCGATTTCGTTCACGGCCTGCATGACGGCGGGGTAGTTGATCTCCTGGTGCTCGTCGAGCTCGCAGCGGCCGGGATTACCGGCGGTGTGGATGTGACCGATGTAGTCTTTGTGCAGGCGGAGGCGGCGGATGATGTCGCCGTTCATGATGCTGACGTGGTAGATGTCGAAGAGCAGCTTGAAGTTGGGGCTGCCGACCTGCTTGATGAGGTCCACGCAGAAGTCCACGTCATCACCGAAATAGCCGGGGTGGCCCTTCATGGGGTGGGAGCTGTCGCGCGAATTGAGATGCTCCAGCACAAGGGTGACGCCCTTCTGCTCGGCGAGGGGGAGCACGGCTTTCCAGGCGTCGAGGCAATTCTTGATGGCGGCGTCGCGGTCCATTCCGTCGAACTTCATGCCGGTGAAGGTGATGACTTTTTTGCAGCCGACATCGGCAGCGAGGTTGATGGACTCGGTGAGCTTGGCAACGACCTCGTCTTTGAACGCGGGATTGCAGGGACCTTTGGCGAAGCCGTGGCTGCCGACCAGGGAAATGTCGAGGCCGAGCTTCTTCACGTCGGGGTAAAGCCTAGAGTCGATGCCCTCAATGCCGACGAGGCCAATCTCTTTCGCGTGTTTGGCCAGCACAAGCATGTCCATGGGCTTCCAGCACCAGCCCATGAGGGTGTGCCGGATACCTTTGTTCTTGATGACGTAGGCGGGGTCTGCGGCGGCCTTGGCGATGGTCTGGGCGCTGACCTGGGAGGCGACAGTGGCGGCGGCAGCGGTGGTGAAAAAAGTACGGCGGTTCATGGCTGGTGAGGAGAACGCAGGGAATGTCACTTTCCTATGCAGAAGGTGGAGAAGATGACGTCGAGGATTTGCTCCACATCCACCTGGCCGATGACATCGCCGAGGGCCTGGAGGGCCTCGCGGATTTCCAGGGCGATGAACTCGGGGGCCTCGTTGGCTTCGAGGGCGGCCTTGGCGGCGCGCAGGCGGTCGGCGCAGCGCTCGAAGGCGGCCTTGTGGCGGGCGTTGATGGCGATGGGGTGGTCCGAAGCCAGCGGGCCTGCGGTGGCGATGACGGCGCGGATGGCATCGCGAAGCTGCTCCATGCCGGTGGCGTTTAGGCAGGAAAGCGGGATGGCATTGGCCTCGCCAGACCAGCCGGGATGGGTGCCGAGGTCGGCCTTGTTCAGCACGAGGATGCTGCGGCTGGCGATGGCAGGCGGCAGGCTGAGACGGTGAGTGTCCGCTGGCGCATGGCTGGCATCCACCACTTCGATGACGAGGTCGGCACGCTCCAGCTCCTTCTCCGTGCGCTGGATGCCGACGCGCTCGATGTCGTCGCTGGAATCACGCAGACCGGCGGTGTCAACGAGACGGAGGGGAATACCGTGGACCTGGATGATTTCCTCGATGGTGTCCCGCGTGGTGCCGGCGGTGGGGCTGACAATGGCGCGCTCAAAGCCGAGGAGGAGATTGAGCAGGCTGCTCTTGCCCACATTCGGCTCACCGGAGATGACGGTGCGCGCGCCGTGACGGAGGATGCGGCCTTGTTCGGAAGTGCTGATGAGCTTCTGCGCGCGGTCCAGCACGGCATCCAGACGCAGCAGCAGAGCGGCGCCGGTTTCAGGCGAGATGTCCTCTTCGGGAAAGTCGATGTAGGCCTCGATGTGGGCCAGCACGGGGATGATCTCCTGCTGCATGGCCTGCGCCTCCCGCCCGATGGCTCCGCCGAGTTGCTCATTGGCGGCACGCAGGGCCAGGGTGCTTTGCGCGTGGATGAGGTCCATGACCGCCTCCGCCTGGGTGAGGTCCATCTTCCCGTTCAAGAAGGCCCGCTGGGTGAACTCCCCCGGCTCCGCCGCGCGGGCACCACAGGCCAGCAGACGCTCCAGCAACCGCTGCGTCACCAGCACACCGCCGTGGCCGTGGAACTCGACGATGTCCTCCCCGGTATAGCTGGCGGGGCCTTGAAAATGGAGCAGCAACCCGTGGTCGAAGGTTTCCCCTTCCTCGTCCACGGCATGGACGAGGTGAGCGACACGGGGCGTGACTTTGGCGGGTAATTTGAATGCCTGCGCCGCCACCTGCAGAGCCTGCGGACCCGAGACGCGGAGAACGGAAATCGCAGCCTCGCCCAGGGCGGTGGAAATGGCGGCGATGGTGTCATTGAGCATGTGCGATGGTGGGAGGGGGGACGGCAGAGTGCAAGAGTTCTCGGTTCTCGATGATGGCCTGGCAATGGTTGGGATGTTCCCGAACGGACTGAAAACAGCTCCTGCGCCCAGCGCCGCGCTCGCCTGTCAGCAAATGGCCTCGGATGTTTGACCCAACCTCCTTGTCCTCACCCAAACAATTGGAAGTCACCCCGATTGCTTAGCGGCATTGGCTTTAGGCCGCCCGTGCGGGAGCGCCGCCCGCCCCAGGCATGACATCCCGGCACCAATACCGCCCGCCGTCATGCCTGCCGTGACATGCCGCGCCAGTGTCTCCCTGTTTCTGTGGTGAAATGCGGTCGCCATGCGCGCAAACACCGCAGTGCTGCGATGTGGAGCTGTGGGAGCCGGAAACGTCTCTGCATCCGCCCCTCTTCACCTTCCCCCCTCCATCCACCATGGCCACGCTGTTTTCCAAACTGGACTCCTCCTACCGCCCGGAATCGCCACTTTCGGCCCATGCCCTGAGCGGTCTGGCAGACCCGATGGCCCGACCGGGGCTAAACCCTGCCACTGCCCGCCTTGGCCTCGTCCTGCTGGGCGCGCTGGTCTTGACCATCGCCGCTCTGTTGTCCCTGGCGCGGTTGGTGATGGGTTGAGGGTCGTGGTCGGCTCAATGCGGCTGACATACCCCTGACTTGCCAAATATGGAGAATATGGAAAATTCATCGCGCGAGCGAATTTTTTCTGTTTCCCATGGGCCTTCATCCCCCTAACACCGCCAGTTCACGCCCTGCCGAGGCCGCATTGTCCGGCCTGCGGAGGCTACGGCGGTGGCTGCTGGTCTTGGCGAGCATGGCAGGGGGGATTTCTGGCGGGCAGAGAGCGCACGCACAGGCTCTGCGCCTACAGATTCATCCCACCAACGGCTCGCAAGACGCCGTGCTGAATGCACCACTGCCTGACAGACCGGAACTGCGCCCCACGCGGCTGGACTTTCTACTCTCCGGCCTAGCGCTACAGCGGAAGGATGGCACGTGGCTGGAGTCTCAGGACTGGTATGCGTACCTGAGCGCGAGAGCTGCCGGGCAGATGGTAGCCACAGGCACAGGAACGCCTGCGGGCGAGTACCGGGCCGTTCGTTTCCGCATTGGGGTGGACGAGGCCATGAATGCCGCCCCCCCCCATCAACATCCACCAGGGCACGCGCTGAACCCACAGGTCAACGGACTGCATTGGGGGCTGATGGGCGGCTACATCTTTCTAGCGCTGGAGGGGCGCTGGCAGGACGGGGCCAGGGAAGACGGCTTCTCCTTCCACCTGGCCAATGCGCCGCAGCTGATGACGGTGGAGATTCCGGTGGAGTTCCAGGGCGGGCGGGCGCTGACGCTGGAGCTGGGGCTGGACCTCGCGCGTGTGCTGGAGGGGATCGACCCCGCGCGGGACGGCACGTCCACCCACTCCCGTCCGGGGGATGCGCTGGCGGCGCGGCTGAAGGCAAATGTACAGCGGGCCTTCCGCGCCCGGCGGGTGAGCTATGATGTGTTTCAAACGCCCGTGCTGACGGAGGACACCGCCCCCCTGCCCCGGCCCGCAGGCACGCACGCGCTGGTTCCAGAGATCACGCAGCGCTTTCCACAGGTGAAACTCCCGGCTGACAATCCACTGACGGCCGAAGGCGTGGCGCTGGGGCGGCGACTGTTCCATGACACGCGTCTTTCCATCAATGGCACCCAGTCCTGCGCCTCTTGTCACGACCAGTCCCTTGCCTTTGCAGATCCACGCCGCGTCAGCATCGGCGCGGAAGGCCACGTCGGCACGCGCAATGCCATGCCGCTGTTCAATCTGGCCTGGCACACGGCCTTCTTCTGGGATGGCCGCGCGCCCACGCTGCGGCAGCAGGTGCTCATGCCCGTCGAGGACGCGCATGAGATGAATGAGAAGCCGCAGCGCGTGTGCGAAAAGCTACAGGCGGACGCCGCCTGCGCCGCCGCCTTTGCCCAGGCCTTCGGCTCCCCCGGCATCACGCCGGAACGGCTGGCGCTGGCGTTGGAGCAGTTCCTCCTCACGCTCATCTCACAAAACTCCCGCTACGACCGCGCAGCCCGGAAGATGGCCGATCTGACCGAAGGCGAGAAACGCGGCCTGCAGCTCTTCGTCACGGAGTTTGACCCCGCCCGCGGGCTGCGTGGCGCGGACTGCTTCCACTGCCACGGCGGCACCCTCTTTGCCAGCCAGCCCTTTGGCAACAACGGCCTGCCCCCTGCCGGTGACGACGATCCCGGCCAGATGGGCGTGACGCAGAACCCGGCCGACCGCGGCAAGTTCAAGGTGCCAAGCCTGCGCAACATCGCGCTGACCGCGCCCTACATGCACGACGGCCGCTTCGCCACCCTGGAGGAGGTGGTGGAGCACTACAGCACTGGCGTGCACCGCAGCCCCGCCCTGGACCCGAACCTAGCCAAGCACCCCGAGGGCGGGCTGAACCTGACCGCCCAGGAGAAGGCGGACCTGGTGGCCTTTTTGAAGACGCTGACGGACGAGGTCTTTGTGGGCAGGCCCAAGGCCACGGCTGAGACGGCAGCCCCTTGATCCCGGCGGCGCGCCCTATTCGACAAGGTAAAGGATGCGGCCGCAGCTCTCGCACTGCGTGAGGGTCACGGACTGCTTGAGGGACTGGATGACCCCGACGACGACTTTCATGTGGCAGCCGCCGCATTGGGCATTTTCCATGGGGACGACGGCGGCGTCGCCTTTTTTGGTGAAGATGCGGGTGTAGAAGTCGAGCACATCCTCCTCGATGGGGGCGGCGAGTTCACTGCGCTCTGCGTTGATCTCTTCGAGGCGTTTTTTCACACCTTCACCGCGCTCGTCCAGGGCCTTGAGCTCGTCGTTGACGCGCTTCTGCGTTTCCCCCAGCTTGGCCTGCTTGTCTTTGAGGGCGCTTTTGGCGGCCTCCAGCGCCTCCATCTGGTCAAGCTCGCCGTCCTCCAGCTTGGTGACTTCGTCGCCGTAGCGTTTGATCTCATGGCCGAGGGCAGCAAACTCCTCGTTTTTGCGGGTTTCAAACTGCTGGTCCTGCAGGCGCTTGATGGTGGTGCGGCGGGTCTGGACGTCGAGCTGGATGCTCTTGATTTTGACCTCGGTCTCCTTGACGCCCTGGGTGGCGGCATCCACGGCAGCTTGGTCGCCGGCAAGCTGCAGCCTGGCCCGCGCCTGCTGATTAGGGATGTCCTTGAGGTCTTTTTGAAGCTGGCGGATGCGCTGGTCGCGCTCCTGGATCTGGAGTAGTTTCGGGATGGCGGGGTGCATGCGTCTTTTTTCTTGCCCAGATGTAAGCCGAGGCGCGGGGAGAGCACAAGCCTGGAGCCTGCAATTAACCAGACCGGCTTTCAAAAAAAGCTGGCCGTGCCGCCGCTGCTGCTGCGGATCACGGCTTTGGGTTCTTCATCCAGAGGCCAAACGTGCCGCTGGGGATGGCGGGCACGGAGGCATCCTCGCTGCTGAGAAGAATCTCCCCGGAGGCCGGGGTGCCGCCGAAGATGCTGAACTCCTGACGGAAGAGGTGCAGCACGGTGGTGGGGGAGGCTGGCGCGCCCTGACGAAGGAAGAGGAAGACAGCGGCGGCTTTGTCAGAAAGCAGGCCGCTGGCGGTGGCGAGGAGGGCTGGCAGGTCGCGCTCCGGCTCGAAATTCGACGGGCGGGCGTTGCTGATCACGGCCTGATTCTGGCCTTTGCCACCCTGGCCCTGCGGCTGGGACTTGCCGCCCCTGCCCTGATTTTGATCGCGCGGACCAGGGCTGTGCGGGTCGAGGATGACCATGTCATAGCGGTTTGACCCGGCGGCGGGCTGGGCGCGCTCCCGCTGGGCAAATTTGACGGGATCATCGACGACCCAGCGGATGTCGCGGTTGGCCAGGGTATTCAAGGCGGCGTGGTCGCGCGCGCGCTTGATGGCGTCCGCCGAGGCATCCACGTGCGTGACGGCGGCCCCGGCCTGGGCGGCGGCCAGGGTGGCGCCGCCCGCGCCGCCGTAGAGGTGCAGCACGCGGGGGGCCAGGCGGTGGCGGTTGGTGAAGGCGGCGCAGAGGGCCTGGAGCTGCTCCCAATGATCCTCCAGCTCCGGGGCGAGGCCGCGCACACTGGCCCCCGGGTTAAGCTGGAAACGAACGGGGCCGATCTTGAGCTTCAGCGGCATGCCAGGCTTCACGGCCTGCCGGGAGTCCATGGCACGGCGCCACTCCGGCGGCGGCAGGCGGCGGCGCCACCATGCGGGCGGGCATGGCCGCACGGTGAGGAGGTCCCCCCCCAGGCGCTCCAGCACACGGCCACCGCCGGAGTCGAGCAGGGCGTAGAGCTCGGACGGGGGCGCGGCAGCAGCAGCAGAGGCTTCAGGCGGGGCTTCAACGGGCGCAGGCACGGCTGCTTCTGGGGACTCGGGGGCGGTTGGCTCCATGGTGCGGCACGGCTAAGCCGGAGAGCGGAGCGGGTCAAGGGGAGGCAGGGCGTGCGCGCACCCCGCCCCGGTCATGCCTTGCCCAGATACCGCTCGTAGAGGTCTTCCAGGCTGTCCAGCAGGTGGTTCAGGCTGTGGTTTTGCTCCACCATGGCGCGGCCCGCCTGGATGTAATGCTGGGTTTCCTGGGGCTGGTCGATGGTTTCGCGGATGGCGGCGGCCATGGCATCCGGATCCCCAGCGGGGAAGATGCGGCCGGTGCGGCCGTGCTGGATGATCTCCGGGATGCCGCCGCAGTCGCTGCCCACCACAGCGGTGCCGCAGGCCAGGGCCTGCAGGCCGATCTGCGGGATGCCCTCATGCGAAAGCGAGGGGATGCAGAGAATGTCCAGCGCGCGGAGGACATCCGGCACATCCTCGCGGTGGCCGGTGAAGTGGACGAGGCCCTCCACCCCCTGGCGCCTGGCCATGGCGGTGAAGTGGATGAGGTCCGCCCCGCCGCCAACGACGACAGGCTGGAGGGGAACGCCGGAGTCGCGCAGCTTGCGGACGGCGTCAAAAAACGTGGTGTGGCCCTTCCAGGAGCGCAGCACGGAAACCATGCCGATGACGGGCGGCGCGCCAGGCCCGCGGCTGACAGGCAGGTCCGCCTTCGCCCCCTGGGGGTGGAAGCGCTGGACGTCGATGCCCGTGGCCAGGGTGTCAATGCGGTCGGCCGGCAGCCTGAAGATCCTTTGAAACTGGTCGGTGATCTTCTGGCTGGTGGTCAAAACGTGATCTGCCAGGGTGGTGAAGGCGTGGCGGGAGATGTCCGGATTGCCGTAGGCGACGTCGATGTGGCGGCTGCGGATAAGCAGCGGCGTGCGCGCCAGCCGCGCGGCAAGGCCGAGCAGCCAGCCATCGCGGGAGCTGTGGGTGTTGACGACCTCGATCTTCTGCCGCCGCAGCCAGAAGGCCAGGCGCACGGCCTCCAGCGGCAGCAGGCGGCGGTCAAAGGCGGACTCCCGCACCGTCATGCCTGCGGCCAGGCCGCGCTTCAGGATCTGGCTCTTCGGGTGCGCCACCAGCCACACCGGGCAGCCGCGCGCCTGGAACCCGACCAGCTCCGCCATGACGCGGTGCTCCTGCCCGCCCCAGCCACGGGAGGACTCGGAGTGGAGGATACGCCAGGGGCGGCGGGCGGTGAGCGGGGGAATTGAGGCTGGGGAAGAGACTGACACTGAGATTTCTTGAGCGTGATGTGGGAGCACGTCAAGTTTGCGATGGCAGGCGTTGCTTGCTGTTGCTTCCAAGCGGGACGTGCGGACGACACCTGCCGAGGTAGGTGGGACTCCACAAGGCGGTGGAAGGAATTTTCCTGCCCAGCGCCGCCGGACCAAGTGGCGGCAGGTGCAGGCCGCCTTGTCACAAGCCTTTCGCGTCTCAATTCTCCCCCCGCTGCCTTGCTGCCCGTTCGCAGATCATACTGACATGCTCACATCGCGACCGGACTCGATGGGTTTTCGAATGGTGCTCCCCACCACACCAGCGGCCGGGGCAGCAAATGGTCGCTGTGGGCGCACCAGCACATGCCGCGCACTGGACAAGAAACACAACGAGAGAATGACGAAGAATCTCATCCTGCCGGAGGTCATCACACGCCTCATTCCGCCTACCAAGGAGAAAATGGAACAGGCAAGAAATCGCGAAGAATGACATTCCGCCGGGGCTTGCATGAGAGGCGACACAGCCGACCCGATGGAGAGACCCAAATGGTTCCCTCCTGTCCATGCTGCCATGGCACCGCCCATGACAGCCCTTTCAGAAACCACTATAGCGGCCTGCGCTTCCGCATCAGCCGTTCTTTGCCAACAGGGCCTTTGCGGCTTTTTCGATCTTTGGCAGGACGTTGGCAGGGAGGTCGGTCAGGAGGGGCAGGACGGGACCGGTGGCGGCAACACCGGAGAGCTCGACGGCGTGATGCAGGACGAGGATGGGGCTGATGCCGTTGCGGAGGTCTTCCAGGGCAAGGAACTCCTGACGGATCTCATCGGCGGCCTTGTAGTCCTTTTTCAAGATGGCCTGCAGCATGGCGGTGGAGCGGCTGGGGGCCACGCACACGCAGCCGGCCGTGAAGCCGGCGACGCCGAAGTCGCGCATGTGGATGATGGCGGGCTGCTCGCCAATACCGCTGACGATCATCTTGGGGTCCACCAGCTTGATGAGCTTTTTCAGGTAGGGGTCTTTTTTCGGGTCCTCCTCGACGATGGCGTATTTGACCCAGGAAATGAGGCCGTCATTCACCAGCTCGGCGGCGATCTCAGGGGTGATGTAGGCGGCATCCTTGATGTAGAGCACGGCCTTGATGCCGGACTTTTCGACAAAATGACGAATGGCGGTGGCCACGCCTGCGGGCTTCGACGGGAAGAGAGTGGGCAGCAGCATGGCGGTGGGAAATGCGAACTCCCGCAGGATCTTTGCCTGGTCCATGGCGGTGCCGTACATGGGGCCGACGGAGGGCACCATCCACATGTCCTGCGGGGCGAGGTCCACCAGCATCTTCAGGAGCTGATGATACTCGCTAAGAGCGATGTTGTAGAGATTGGCGTTGCCCCCGTAGAGCAGCGTGCGGATGCCGCCCTTGTGCATGTGCTTGATGAGGCGGCTGTTCTGCGCCTTGCTCAGCGAGAGATCCTGGTTCCGGCACAGCGGCGGGACGGCGATGACGGAGGACTGCAGATCTTCGAAAGTGACGGGAGTGGTTTTCATGACGGCCAGCCAATGAGCGCGGGAGAGCCGTGCCTGCAAAGAGAAATCGGGCAATTTACACGGAAAACTCACCGATAACCAATCCCTAAGCAGGATCCAAAAGAAACCTCACAAACCCTCAATGTAACTAAGGAGGTCCGCCATGTCCTGCACGCTCATGCCGGTTTCCAGGCCCTCTGGCATGAGGCTCTGGCCGGTGGAGTGGCTGCCTTTGATTTCAGAGCGCTGGAGGGTTTTCTCCACGCCGCCCATCATTTTCAAGGTCATGCTGGAGGCTGTGTCATTGGCGATGATGCCGCTGTAGGTCTGCCCGTCCTTGGCATTCACGGTGTAGGCGATGAACTGGGAGGCGACCTCCTTGTGAGGATCGAGGATGGCGGTGAGGAGGGCGTCGCGCCCCTTCGTCTTCACGGTGAGTAGGTCGGGGCCGACCACGATGCCCTGGGCACCCGCGCGATGGCAGGCCATGCAGCGGGCGAGATACTGCGTCATGCCCCGGGCGGCATCCCCCTGCCCTGCGACGGCTGGCTGGAATTTGGCGAGGACCTCGGCACGGGAGGGTGGGATGACCTCCTTGAGCACCTGGCGCGCCAAGGTGGCGACGGCGGGGGTCTTGTGCTTGATGAGCGCCTGGACCTGGGCGGCGGAAAAGTCCTGCGGCTTGACGACCTGGGACTCCAGCAAGGTGACAGCGCGGTCATCGCGGGCCAGCAATGCGGTGAGCGCGGCATCCTTGGCACCGGCTCCGTAATGCGGCCAGTTTTTGAGGAGCGCCTGGGTTGTCTCCGCCGCGCTGCTGTTTTGAGCCAGCGTGCGGATGGCGGCGGCCTGGATGATGTCGGGCTGTTTGCCTGTGAAACACGCGACGAGGGCTGCGGAGGCTTCTTTGGAATTGGTGAGGCTGAGAAGCTCGATGGCGTCGAGGCGTGTGGACTCCGCGGCAGCCGCATCCTGCGCGGTGGCGGCTGCCTGGGTGAAGACGGGCACCAGCTTCTTTTCGGTGTCGGCTTTTTCCAGGGAGGAACCAGCGAGGCGGAAGCCTTTGGCGATGGCCTTCACACGCTCCGGACTGGGATGGAGGGAAACGAGCTGCACAACCTGCGCGGGGGTGAGCGCCGCATTGGCTGCATGTGCCCCCTTTTGCCCCGCCACCACGGATGAAGCCGTGGCCTGAAGCACCTTGAGCAGAGGACCTGCTGTGCCGCCCCCCTTTTCAAGATCTGGCTTCATCACGTCGAACAGCATTTCCCCCGCAGCAGGGGCGGAGGCCAGGAAGGCGTCCACCACCTTTTCATCCGTCTCTGCCGGGCCTTTTTGCAAAAAGTCAAACAGGGTGCCTGTCAGCGATGACAGACGCTGCTTGGGAAGCGGCATCGGCAGGATGTCCCGGTTGAAATGAAGGGTATTGTAGGCTTTGGCGAAGCTGAGGGCCATCTGGTAGCGGACTCTGGTGTTGGTGCTGCGGGAATTGAGGAGCCAAAGCGTGATCAGCTCTTCCTCCGGCCGCTGGCCAGGGGCGAAAAAGCGCTCGCTCAACCGGAGGGCGGCCACCTGCACATTTTCGTCGTCCGAGGCGATGGCGAGGACGAGGTCCATCTGCTCCAGCGCGCCCATGCCGTCCAGTGCGCCGAGGGCGTGCAGTTTTGCCAGGGGGCTGAACCCCTTACGCCGCAGGAGATCCCGCAATGACTTCACCGCAGCCTTGTCCTGCCGCTCGTACAACAAACGCTGCGCGGTGTCGCGGTGCCAGCCGTTCGTATGAGCGAGCATCTGCACCAGCTCCTCGGTGCTGGCGTCGGCGATGTTTCCCTTTCGCTGCTCGCTCCGCGCCCGCTGCCAGCCTTCCGGCACGATGCGGTAGATGCGGCCACGTTCGTTGCCGTTGTTGAGGTCCACGTGCTTCTTAATTTCGTCGGGGATGCTCCAGGGGTGCTCGATGACTTCGCGATACATGTCGCAGATATTGAGGCAGCCGTCAGGGGCGTTGGCGAAGTTGACGACGCGGACCCAGGTGTCCTTGCTGGCGGCGAACTCGAAACCGTGCTCGTCTGCCGGACGCTCGCCAATGAGGCTGATGCCGTCCGAGGAGGGCTTGATGAGCTTGCGATGGACGAGCTGGCCGCCGGCGTCGCCGCTGAAGCTGTTGTTGACGAAGCCGGGGCCGTAGGCATCGCCACGGTAGATGGTGGTGCCGGTGGCACCGGTGAAATAGCCGCTGACGCGTCCCCCGCCCTCCACGCTGCCTTTCACCACGCCAGCGATGCGCCAGCGGGTGCGGATGATGCGCCAGGGCTCGTCCGGGCTGAGGCGGAAGACCTCCGCCGCGCCGCCATCCACGGCGATGCTCTGCTTGGCGGGCGGCATGGGGTAGTAGGGGTTCCGGCCTGCGTAGCGATCGTCGTAGAACCAGTATTGGAGGTGGTCGGAATTTGAGCAGCCGAACTTGCGGCCGTAGTTGTCAAAGCTCATGCCGTACTGCGCGCCGCCGCCTTCAAGGCCGAACTCATGGGTGAGCGGGTCAAACCAGAAGTCCCGGCCACCGAGCTCGATGCCTTTGTCCTGGGGACGCTTGAGGCAGGTGATGACGCCGCGGTTGCCACCACCGGCCAGGATGTGGATGCGGTTGTCCTGGCCCCACATGAAGCTGTTCATGAGGCCCTGCACGTTGAGGATTTTGAGACCGGTGCCGAAGCCGGTGTAGATCTTCTCCCGAACCTCGGCCTTGCCGTCGCCGTCCTTGTCTTCAAAGTGCCAGATTTCGGGCGGGGCACCGACGTAGAGGCCGCCATTGGCCCAGATGAGGCCGGTGGTCTGCTTAATTC
>CAZPSQ010000023.1:0-40164 GCA_964588755.1 uncultured Prosthecobacter sp.
CGTCGAAGAAAACGCGGAGTAATCTTCGCCGATTTTCGACCAAACAGCACCCAACTTCATTTCAAAAAGACCGGATGGAAACATCCGGTCTTTTTATGTGCATTTTGGGAACGGCGGGGCTGGCCAAGTGCGGAAATGACGGCCATGCCCCCGTGCTGCATCCCGAATTTTTGGCTGTGCCCCCGGCGCGGACTTCCTCCCGCAAAGGCGGGAAACATGCGCACAGGCCGGTGGGGCTACTGCTTCCCAAACACCATCAAATGCTGCCACGGCAGGCCGTCAAACTCGCGCTTCAGGGCATATCCGTTGGCCTCCATTTCTTTCGAAATCTGAGCCTTGCTCATCTTGTGCTCGGGCTTGATCGGCACGGAGTCGTCCTCAGCGCGGAACTCCACCAGCACCAGCTGGCCGTCTGGCTTCAGCGCCTTGTGCATCGCGGCCAGCATTTCCACCGGGTGGGAGAATTCGTGGTACACGTCCACCAGCAAAATCATGTCGCATGAGTTCGGCGGCAGCTTGGGGTCGTGGAAAAGGCCCACGATGGGGATGATGTTTTTGATGTCCTTGGCCGCGATGTTGCCACGCAGCAGCTCGATCATCTCCGGCTGCGCGTCCACGGCATACACCTTGCCAGTCTCCCCCACCATTTCGGCCAGGGGCAGGGTGTGGTAGCCGTTGCCGCAGCCCATGTCGCACACGGTCATGCCGGGTTTCACCTGCAGTTCCTTCCGCATCTGTGTGCCGGCCTCCTCGGTCTCCCGCCGCCGCCGCGTCAGCCATTCTGCGCCCTGCCAGTGCATCGTCTGGGCGATCTTGCGGCCCAGATATTCTGTCAGCGCGGGGGGCGTGGGGCTGTCCTGGGCGGTGGCTGGGGAATGGAAGGCCAGTACGGCGAGGGGGAGGTGAAAAATGGCAGGAAGGCGCATGGTGCAGGCCTGTTTAACGTGCCCACGCGTCCAAATGTAGCGTGACGTGCGTAGGACCAACGTCGGCATCACGTATGTGGAAGAGTTTTCCAGACCTCGCGCTGGAAATCCCTGCGTCATTTCGTATCATCGCTGCATGAAAAGCTGTTTCACCACCCGTCTCTTGCTGCCCATGGTGGGCCTTGCCGGGTTGACCGTGCTCCAGGGACAGGCCCAGGACGCGCCCGCCCCTCCGCCCCCGCCTGCGGCGGCCACTGCCAAGAACCCGATCCCGGAGGATGTCGTGGGTGATGAGCACGTGCGGGAGGAATTCGGCGTGAATGAATTCACCACGCCCTCCATCCGCAAGCTGTTCGACATGCTTAATCACGTGGGCAAGCTCAGCTATGACAGCCTGAAACGTCCTTTCACAGACAAGACGCCCGCAGATCGTGTTGTCGTCTCCTTGGGCCTGGGCACTCTCATCGCGGACGGGTTTCTCATTGTACAATGTGAGAAAGTGGAGGAGATGGAATCCGTGGGCCGCGCCATGATCAAGTATGGCAAGGCGCTGGGCGCCGGCACGCGCATGAACAAGCACACACAGAGCCTCTTTGAGTACAGCCTCAAAGGGAACTGGCAGGACCTTCGCGTCGAACTGGCCAAGACCCAGGCCGATGTCGAGGCGGAGATGGTGCAGTTGCGGGATGTGGACATCGCCCACCTCATCAGCCTGGGTGGCTGGCTGCGGGCGTTGGAGATTGCCACCCAGAGCATCAATGACAACTACACCGAGGAAAAGACCCGCCAGCTGACCCGGCGTGACATCGCTGAGTACTACCTGATGAGCCTTGACAGCCTGCATCCCAGCATCATGAAAAACGCCACTCTGCAGGCCTTGCGCAAGGGCATTGAAGAGCTGCTGCCTTTTGTGGATGTGCCGGAGGGCAAGGCGCTGACCCAGGAGGAGGTGAAGGTGCTGCATCAAAAAGCCTCCGCCCTGGCCCACCTCATCACGGACAAGATGAACGGCTGAGTGATCTGTCTTCCGAATGTCCGTTCGCTCGTTATCCCTGCCGTCACTTTTTTCAATTCTCATGGCCGATCTCAATCCCCAGCAGCGTCAGCTCGTCGAACAATGGGCCGCTGAAGGTGCCACGCTCAATCAGATCCAGGACCGCCTCCGCACGGAGTGCTCCATCACCCTCACCTACATGGAGGCTCGCCTGCTTGTGATGGAGATGGGTGTCAAACTCCAGGACAAGCCGCGGGAGAAGCCTCCCGAGCCTGAGCCACCCGCCCCCCCGCCGCAGGCCGCTGCGAATGTGGGGGATGACCCCGACGCTGACGTGGATGCTGATGTCCTGCCTCCGGATGGAGAAGCCGCCCCAGCGCCTGCTGGCCATAGTGAGTTGAAGGTCACGGTGGACGAGATCCCGCCGCCCGGAGCCCTCGTCAGCGGCAAGGCCACCTTTACTGACGGCCAGACCATCCAATGGTACATGGATCAGATGGGCCGCTTCGGCATGCGAGGCCCAGTGCCAGGCTACCAGCCGCCGCCACAGGACATCCCGCTCTTCCAGCGGGAGCTGGACACCCTGCTGAGCATGCGCGGGTTTTGAGGCTGTTGATAGTTGAGGGTTGATGGTCGATAGTCCCAGTCCAAAGCTCTCAACGCATGATGGACTCTTGAGCCAGGATGTGTGTGCCCCCCGGACCGTCCGCCACAGATCCCGCCCAGGCCATCAGCCATCAACTTCCAACCATCAACTGTTCCCCGTGCTCCTCATCATCGACAACTACGACTCCTTCACCTACAACCTTGTGCAGTATTTTGGCGAGATGGGGGCCGTCATGGAGATCCGCCGGAATGACCAGGTCACACTGGAGGAGATTGAAAAGCTGCGGCCAGATCACATCTGCATCTCCCCCGGCCCCTGCACGCCGAAGGAGGCTGGCATCAGCTGCGCGGTGATTGAGCGCTTTGGCAAGACCACACCGCTGCTGGGTGTCTGCCTGGGCCATCAGGCCATCGGGCATGTGTTTGGCGGGGATGTCGTCCGCGCCGGGCGCCTCATGCATGGCAAGACCTCCCTCATCAAGCACCAGGGCCAGTCCGTCTTCAAGGACCTGCCCCAGCCCTTCGAGGCCACGCGCTACCATTCTCTTCTTGTGAAGCGCGACACCTTCCCAGACTGCCTGGAGATCACCGCCACTGCCAGCGATGACGAGTCCGAGGTCATGGGCCTCCGGCACAAGGAGCTGCCCATCCATGGCGTCCAGTTCCATCCCGAGTCCATTCTGACGCAGGATGGCAAGAAGCTGCTGCGGAACTTTTTGGAGATGTGAGGCGAGGCGGGAAATCCCGCCTGATCAGACCGATTTGATGGGATCATGGCATGCTTCGCACCAGCTTCACCAGTGCCAGCGCGTTCATCACCGTCTTCGGCACCAGGGTCTCCGGTTCCAGATACTCCGGCAGCTTGCTACCATCCGCCGTGCGTTCGGAGCAGTGAGCATTGCCACCGCAGGGACCCAGACCGTCCAGCGTGGGGGCCAGACGCCACAGGTGATTGGCGTCGCTGAGACCGCCGCGTGGCACGGAGACGGCCTTGAGGCCCATCTCGGCAGCAGCCTCATGCCAGAGGTGGAAAAGGGCCTCCGACTCCACGCCACCAGGCCATGGTGATGTGTGGCCGGTGCGTTCCGCCGTGAGGCGCGCCCCGTTGGCGGCGGTGCCGCTGAGGGAGGCAAAGAAATCATCCGCGCGCTGCAGTGCGGCGGGTTCCACAGCACGGCACTCCCACTCCGCCACGGCCTCATGCGGCACGCGGTTCACCACAGTGCCTCCGGAGATCATGCCGATGTTTACCGTGCGCTCCTCCGCTGCGCTGGTCTGCGCGGCGATGTCTGGCAGCGCACGGGCCAGCGCGTCGATGGCGTTGACGCCCTCATGATGCTTGCTGCCGGCGTGTGCGGCCTTGCCTGCGGCGGAGAGCTTCCAGGTGCTGCGGCCTTTACGGGAGCTTACAATGTGCCAGTTCAGCCCGTCCACTGGTCCGCCCTCAAACACCAGAACCGCACGCGCCTTGCCGCCGCAGCGCCCGGCTGTGGCCATGCCAAAGTCGTCGCCGGTGATCTCCTCCGCCGCGTTCGCCGCCACCATCCAAGATGTACCTTCAAACGCCTCTGGCGCACAGTCGCGCAGGGACATCAGCAGAAGCCAGATCAGCACGGTGCCGCCTTTGTTGTCGATGCTGCCGGGACCGTAGATGCGGCCTTCCTCCGGGCGTGAGTCCCAGCGGAAGTCATTCAGCAGCTCCTCCTCCGGTGGAAACACCGTGTCTGAGTGTGTGACGAGTACGATGGGTGCTTCGCTGCCAGTCCCATGTCGCGTGAGAAACAGATGAGGACCCGTCCCTGGCGTGCTGCATGGTGCCAGCTCCGCTGAGAAGCCCAGCGGCGCAAAGGCCTCCGCTGTCAGCCGTGCCACCGCCTCCACACCCGCCGCGTTGGCCGTGAAGCTGTTGATGCCCACCAGCCGTTTCAGAAATTCCAGCGCGGTGGGGAGGTGTCTCTCAGCACTGTGTTGCAGGTCGTGGAGAAGCATGAGGTTGGTTGGGGGGGAAGATGCAGGACAAGCCCATAAAGCCAAACGCCTTCTGCCTCCATTGCGGCTCTTCTCTTGTGCTCGGCTGGAATGCAAGCCTCCTCGGGGGGCGCGTATGTTCCCTCTACCCCCGTGCCACTGCGCCGATGCCGGGACCTTCGGGCATCACCAGTGAGCCTTCGGCATCATACGTGATGCCGCTGAAGTCGTCGTTGGCCACGTAGAAATGGCCGTCCAGGTCGATCCAGTCCACCCATGGCGCCAGATGCGCGGCGGCGGTGGTGCCCAGGCTGGTTTCGATCATGCAGCCCAGGAGCGTCTGCAGGCTGTGGTCGCGAGCGGCCGTCACCATGGCAATGGCCGAGTCAAAGCTGCCGCATTTCAGCAGCTTGATGTTCACGCCATCCACAAAGGGGGCCAGCGCCGGGATGTCCGCCGCTGTTTGCACGCTTTCATCCACGAAGATCGGCGGGGAGCCGCCGGACACATTTGCCCGCAGTTCCTCCCACGCCTCCGGCCCGTGATGGTGGTGGATGGGCTGCTCGATCAGGGCAGGGGAGTAGTAGGCCACCTTCTCGATCATGAGCGGAGCCTCCACCGGGTCCCACCCGCCGTTCACATCCAGGATGAGCTGTGCATCAGGGGCCGCATTACGCGCCACGGACACCGTGGCCAGATCAAGTCCCAGGTCGCCGGAGCCGAGCTTCAACTTCAGCACGCGGAACTGCTGGGCGATGCCGCGCACCTTCGTTTCAAAAGCCTCCAGATCCGTGGGAATGCTGAACGACCGGCAGCCGCTGACAGGGCCTGTCTTCAACGGAACGCCCAGCCGTGCTCGCGCCACATCCCCCAAGCTCTGCCCGGTGGCATGGCCCACGATGTCATGCCGCAGCAGGTTCATGGCCAGCATGGCCGTGCGCGGCAGCGTGGCAGGCAGGACGGGTTGATTGAAGACGGCCAGCGTCTGCTGCGGATCCTCGCCATAATACGGAACAAATGGCGCCTCCGCCACCCGCCCGCCCTCCGCCACCCGCAGCACCTGCCGTGTGGCCGAGGTGCCATGCGCGATGCGGAAGGGTTCCATGAGGTGGAGGGTGCGGAGAGAGGCGTGCATTCGCGTGAAGAGGTCAAGAGCGGGCGAGCCGCGTCAAGAGGTCAAGTTCTTCACGTCGAGAGTTCAGGGCCTTCGCCACACTGGGGGGCGTTCACCGCCGTCCCTTACTTCTTAAACAACCGCGAGAAGAACCCCTTCTTTTTCGGGTGCTCCACTTCCACCGGCACAGGGGCGGGCTGGGCTGGCACCTGGGGGAACTCATTGGCGGCGTCGGCTCCCACCTTCGTGCGGATGTCCTCGCTATAGGAGGCGGAACGAATGCCGATCTCGCTGTTCACCACCTGGGGCTGGATGAAGATGATCAGTTCCTTGCGCGTGGTGGTGTTCGTGTCGGTGCGGAAGAGCTTGCCCAGACCGGGGATGCGGCCCAGGAAGGGCAGGCCGTCCTTGTTCAGCGTCTTGCTGTCGGCGATGAGGCCGCCGAGAACGATGGTGTTGCGGTCCGGCACGTTGACGGAGGTTACAAGCTGCTCCGTTCCGATCACCGGCACGCTGTTTGGCGCGATGACGCGTTCGTCCACGATGGTGTCGTTCACCTGGGAGATGGTCAGGTTGATCTCGCCGTCTGGATTGATCAGCGGCACGACTTCCAGCTTCAGCACCACGTCCAGGTAGTCCGTGGTGGAGGTCACGGTGCCGTTGTTGTTGTTACCTGCATTGGTGATGGTGGACTGCGGGTAGGGGATCTTCTGACCGGAGGTGATGGTGGCCTTGCGGTTGTTCAGGGCGAAGACGCTCGGACGGGACAGTACCTTGAAGTTCCGGTTTGTTTCCAGCGCGGTCACAAAGACCTCCAGGCTGTCGCCCACGGCACCGTACAGGCCCAGGCCGGCTGCGGGGCCGAAGGCGTTGGTGATGGCGGCATTGCGCAGGTCATTCACGGCCCGGCCTGCGCCATTGACACCGCCCAGCATGTCCTGCCGCGCGGTGAAGCCGCTGGCGCTGAAGTTGGTGCCATCTCCCGGCTTGCTCAGTCCGGAGAGGTAGTCCACGCCGAAGGTCATGCCATCCGTAAGGGTTAGCTGGCCGATGACGGTGGAAAGGTACACCTGGGAGGGCTTGCGATCCAGGCGGTCGAGCAGTTGCGTTGCTTTGGCGATGCTTTCCTGCGGGCCGATGACGATGATGGAGTTCGACATTGGGTCGCCGATGACGCGGGTCTTGCCCACGAGCACGGAGACGGGTGCGTTGTCCACCGTGGGGCCGGTGATGACGTCGGCGCGGGAGCCTGTACTCGTGGTGCTGGTGGCCGTGTCAGACGCGGCCGCGGAGGCCGTACTGCCCACCTGGCCGCCACGGGTGTTTTGCGTGTTGCGGCCGCCGAGGAGCTGGCTGTTGTTTGAAGCCAGCGCCTGCTGCCGCTGCTGCTGGATGGTGCCGCCGCCGGGAAGCTGCACCGTGCCTGCTGTTGGATCCTGCAGCAGGTCCACCACGGCGCTCAGCACATCCAGCGCGGCGGCGTACTTCAGCTTCCGCTCATAGGGTTCAGGCACGTCCACCGGCTTGTCGAATTCAGCAATGAGGCTGGCGATGTAGGTGTAGTCCTGCGGAGAGGAGACGATGAGAATCTGGTTCAGCCGCGTGTCTGCCACCACCTGGGCGCTAGGCTGCGGCAGCATGCCGTTCACCATCACCTGATTGCCATTCACCATCAGGGATTGTGGCGCGCGCTGCTGCTGTTGTTGGTTATTATTGTCATTGCCACGGTCGCGGTCGCGCCCGTCGCTGGCGGCGCTGCCGCGGATGGTGTTGATGCCCTTGGTTTCCTTCTCCTGGGCCTGCGCGGTCAGCGTGGCGGAGATGATCTGTGCGATGGTGGCCGCGTCGGCAAACTTGATGGGGATGAACTTCGTCACCAGGGAGGAGCCTGTGTCCCCCACATCCACTGACTCGCGGATGCTGATGAGCTGCTTCACCACCGTGGCACTCTCCGTGATGAGCAGGCCGGGCGGCGCGGTGACGGCGGTGATGCGCCCGTAGGCGCTGAGGCCCACATGGCCGGAGAACATGGTGGCCGCGTCCTCCGGCGTCAGGAAGTCCAGCTTCATGAAGTAGGACACGATGCTTTCGTTGTCCGGGATGTCCTTGGCGCTGGTATAAAACCGCACGCCGTGGGAGAACTGCACCGCCTGGGCGCTCTGGTTGCGGGCGGGCAGGATCTTGGCGCTGGTGCCACCGGGCTCGCTCACGATGGCGTAGCCGTTGGCCAGCAACGATGCCTCGATGAGCTTGATCGCCTCCAGCTTGGCCACCGGCTTCGGGGTGACGAGGCTGATCTGCGCACCATCGAAGATGTTCGAGTCCTTGACGAGCGTGAGGCCCGTCAGCTTTTCATAAATGGCCAGAATGTCCGCCACCGGGTTTGCGGCGAACTGCATCATCACTTGATCGCCAGTGATGGTGAAGGTCTCACCCTCGCCAGGAGTGGCGCCGCCCTCACCGCCAAAACCACGCCGCCCGCCGAAGCGGCTGCCACCACCGGGGCCGAAACTACCGCCACCGGGGCCAAAGCCACCGCCGCCAGGTGCCATGCTGCCGCCAGGGCCTTGCCCCGGTGCCGGGGCCTGACCAGGGCCATCTGCCGCAGGAGCGGGAGCTGGGGCGGGCACGTTGTTGATGATCACCGTCGGCGGCGCGGCCACCTGGGGCTCAGCCGCGTTTTGCCCCAGCACAAGGGCGGGTGTGGAGGAGAGACAAAGGCTGAGGGCAAAGAAGCGGCGATGCATGAAAGGCGGGTTCGGGGGGACTGGTGGGCAGTGATCGGAAAGCAAAGGGGGCAGAGACGGAAGCAGTCGGCGGCGCTGTCGTTTAACGCCCTTCCTGCGCTTCCTTCTCAATTTTTTCGAAGATGTCGCGAATGGTCTTGCGGCGCTCTTCCCCCGGCAGATTGCGGAACGCCGGGTCGGCAAACTTTGTCCGCAGCCTGTCGCGGAACTTCTCCCGCTGGGCGTCGTTCAGTGCCTCATACTTGCGGCGGTCTTCCCCGCCCGGACCTCGCGCGGCGGGGCTGCTGCGGGTGGCACCAGCCTCAAGGTCGGAAAGCGGCTGGGTGATTTCGATTTCCTTCCCGTCGATCAGCGCTTTCACGCGCAGCTCGCCAGCTTCCGTCTCATGCTGGACCGAGAGCAGCCGGGTGGGGCCGTCGCCCTTGCTGATGTTTTGCAGGCGGCGGTTTGCCTTGTCCTCCAGCATCACCTGCGCGCCCGCAGGCAGAAGCTCCACGCGCCGGACCTTCCATGCAGGTTCCTTCTTCGGGGCGGCCTCCTTAGCCCCGCCCTCCGCATCCTCTTTCTTGGCGGGCTCACCCTTGGCAGGTGCGGCCTCAGCCGGAGCCTTTGCATCTGCCTCTTTCTCCTTCTCCACCTGTGCGGCGGCCCGGCCTGGGAGCAGGGCGGCTACCAGCACAGTCGCCGCAAAGAGGGGCAGGAAAAAGGCACGCATGGGGAGAGATTGAGAGGTCAGGTGGTTGGTTGGCAGTTCAGCAGGGCAGCGGGGGAGCAGCAGCGGCAGGCGGCTTAGCGCCCGCCTTTGTCATCCTTCTCGATCTTCTCAAAGATGGCCTTCACCGCGTTGCGGCGGTCTTCCTCCGGTGCGTTGCGGAATTTTTCATCGCTGAACTTCTCGCGCATGGCATTGCGGAATTTCTCCCGGGCATTCTCCGACAGGGATTCATACTTCTTGCGGTCCTCCTCGCTGGGGCCGCGGTTGCTGCGTCGGAAGCGGTCATCCCCTCCGGACGGTGGCGGGCCGCCGGGTCCGCCCTCGCGCCGCTCGCCACGGCTGTCCTTCTTCATGTCATCCTTCGTCAGGGGGGTGTGGCGGATGCTGAAGGTCTCTCCGCCGATGGAAATCTTCGCCTGCGCGCGGTCGATCTTTTCGGAGGGCTGCGCGCCCACCAGCTTCCAGCCCTTCAGGTTGGGTTCGTCGGAAACCACGATGGACTGCTTGGCGGTCTTGTCGAAGATCGTCACCACCGGTTTCCCATCCACATAGGCCATGCCGGTGAGCACCAGCGAGTCTGAGATGCTGACAATGCGGGTAAAGGGGGAGTTTTCCACCACGGCCGTCAGTGCGTTTGGGTCGAAGGCCTGCGGGAGGTCCGGGTCCACCGGGGTGGCGGGCCTGATGGGCTGGGCGGCGGGCAGCGTGGGGTCCAGGTCGTCGGTGGGCAGGGCCACCAGGTCCGCCGTGGTCAGCGGGGAATCATCCTCAAACTGCGCCAGCACGGGCGCTGGCAGCGCCAGCGTGACCGCGGCAGCGAGGGTGGATGCAAGCAGGCGAAGCTTCGTTTTCATGGGGGGCGTGGTTTAAAGTCCGGTTTCAGGCTTAAACCACCGCGCCAGCACGAGGTTGCACAGCACTTGCGGCGTCTTTTCCTTGGCCCGTGGGTCCAGCTCCAGCTTGAGCTGTTTGATGGCCTGGAACCTCTCTGGCGACTGCAGCGTGGCCAGCCAGGCCAGAACCGTTGTTTGATCCCCGCGCAGACGTACCTCGATCGCCGCCTCGCGATAGACGGAGGCATTCTGCTTGGCGTCATTGGACTCCGGCAGCAGCACCGGCTGCTTTTGGAAAGTCAGCTCATAGTCCAGCGCCACGTTTTGGATCTCCTCCAAAAGCTGCGCCTGCGCGGTGCCCAGGCTTTCCGTCGCCGGCATGTTGTCGCGCAGCCAGCCTGCGCGCTTGTCCCAAAACTCACGATCATTCAGGTAGCCCTCGTTTTCCGCCTTCTCCGTCTCCAGGGCGGAGACCTTGGCCAGGGCCGCCGTGCGGCGGTCGAGAAACACCTTGAGCATGATGAACGTGGCCATCAGCAGCAGCGCGCCAACACAGGCGCTGAGCAGCTTCTTTTCACGGGGGGTAAGGGCGAGGGCCATAGAGGAATGACGAAATCAGAATGACAAATGACGGTGTTCAGCTGGTTGTGCTTAGCTTGAAGGGAGCGGGGCGTGTGGACTCAGGTCAATTTCCAATGTTTAGTTTTCAGGTCTCAATTTTCAGTGCGTCACCGCCAGGCGGGTTTCCAACTCTCTGCTTTCCGTCCTTGGTTCTCTGCTTCCTCCGCTCACAGCAGCTTTCCCTGCGCGCGGAAGGTGGCAGTGGTGCCTTTGAGCTCGGGGCGGGGGGCCGTCCACTGGTAGCGGCTCAGCACACGGTTCTTTTTGAAGTCCTCGATGAATTGAAACGCCAGTTGCGCGTCTCGCGCCTCGCCGCGGATCTCGATGTCGGAACCCTTCACCTCAAACTCTCGGATCACGATGCCGCTGCCGGGCATGATGCGGTTGATCTCCGCCAGGAGGAAAAGCGGGTAGCGCTTCGGCTCGATGGCGGGTGCCAGTGCCTTCCACCGCTGGTTTGCCTGACGCACGGCGGCGGCGGGCTCCTTTGTCAGGTCCACCTGCGTGCTGAGCTGCGCCGCGCGCTGCTCCTGAAAGTGCAGATACGCAAAGGCCAGGAAGGCCAGGGAGAGATACAGCCCGGCGGCCAGCACCAGCGCGCGCGTCAGCCTGCCCCGGCGAACGCGGGCCGTCTGTAAATTGCGAATGCCTACCGGCAGCAGCTTTGACCAGCTCTTGGTGTCCAGTGTGGTGTTCGGTGCCAGCTCGCCCATCACCCGCACGGGCAGTTCCAGCGTGGAGGAGAGGCGGTTGGTCAGCCCTTTGTCAAAATTTGTCCCTACCAGAGCTATGCCAACGATGCTGTCCACGCCCAGGTCTGCCTCCAGCGCCAGCCGGGCCAGGGTGATCTCCAGTTTCAGCTCTTCCTCAGTGGCGGGACCTTGGGAAAAGATGTGGCTGTGGTAGAGCTTCCCCTGGTGGCTGGCCGCCAGCACCAAGTCTCCCTGCTCCTCGGTAATGACGATGTGTCCCGCCGGGAGCTGTGCCAGCCGCAGCGCCGCTGTGTAATCTGTGGCATGCTCCGCCGCCAGGGAGGCCGGGAACGGCTCCGCCAGCAGGTCCACGCTCAGGATTGCCTGCCCGCCCAGGGTGCCCAGGAGGTGCCAGCGGAAGTTTTTGCCCGCGCCATCCTGCTCCGGCTTGAAGCCACGCCGCTCCAGCTGGGTGATGAGGATCTGCTCCAGCAGGTCGGTGTCTTCTGTCTGCGGCAGCAGCAGGCCGATGGTGCGGCAGGCGCTGGCCGGCAGGCCGATGATCAGCGGCTTGCCCAGGTGTCCGGCGGAGGATGGATTGTCCACGGCCTCCCCGCTCGAGCTTGCCCGGGGCTTCCACACGCGCCAGGCGGCATCAGGGGCGGGGAGGAGCAGAGTGGCGGCGGATAGGGACATCGGAAAGGGTTAAGGGAAGGGGGCGGAAACCGGTTACAACGTGTGGCAATGCGGGAAGTTGCGCCAGGAAATGACGAAATCAGAAGGACCTCACTCCTCCATCCGGCCCAGATACGTCACCGCGCCTGTCTCGGTGTTTCGCCGCGTCACGACGATGATCTTGGAGCGCTTCTCCCCCACCCAGCCGATGCTGGTGATACGGCGGAGCGTGGTGTCGTCGTCATTGACGATGCCCCGGATGGAATTGAGCCGGGCACCCGTGAGGCCGAGGAGCTGGTAGGCCTCCTCATCGCGGATGCGGCGGTCGTCCTCTGTGCCGGGGATGCCGTCGGCACCATCGCGCTCGCGGATGAAGCGGTCCGCATCGTTTTCAGACGCGCCTGTCACCGCGATGATCACGTCCTTGAACACCGTGCGCAGGTCGATCTGCCCCTCGCCATACACGCTGAAAAACTCGCGCCAGTTCGGCTTGTGGCGGTCCACCACATCCATGCCGCGCACCAGCAGCATCTCATCCACTCGCACAAAGCCCTGGTTGCGCGGCGCGTCGTAAATGCCGAGCTGCTGGTAATAGTCTGCCTCAGCACCGTTCGCGCGTGGAGAGTTGTCATTGTCCACCCAGTCCGCCAGGGAGTCCGCCACGATGCTGGCGTCCTGGGCATTGAGCTGCCAGTAGATGAGGAGGTTGTAGATCGCCTCCCGCAGGCGCTCATCCGTGGCGTAGTTGATCGGCAGGCGCGCGCCCTCATAGTTGATCACCACATCGAAACCGCTGTCCGGTCCCACCTTCTGCTTTAGCACAATGTCCCCGCGCCGGGTGTTCGGGTGCATGCCCACGGCCAGCCCGCTTTCCGCCAAATTCAGCGCGCGAAACTCATAGGCCGCCAGCGTTGACTCATGGGCGCTGTGGCGGATGTACTCCACCACGCCCATGACCGTCACGGACATGAGCAGTACCGCCCAGATCATGAGCATCAGCGCGGAGCCCTTCCTGCGGCGGGCGGTTGTGGGTGGGGGGGGGCGCATACGTTGCCAATGCTCGGGGGGAGGGTGTCAGTTGCGCGGCTGGCCAGTGTTGCCACCACTGCCTCGCGTGTTTTGTGGCAGGCTTGATGTGCTGCTGGTGCCGCTGCCGGTGGTTGTGGGCGTGCGCCCGGCGGTGATCGTTAGCACGGGGGCGGTGAAAACCATGCGAATGGGCAGAGTCCGGTTTTTTAGCACCAGGAGGCCCTCGATCAGATCCGGCCAGGTGGACTTGCTCCACTCCTCCACCCAGGTGTCATCCTTCTCCGTGTAGAAGCGCCATTTGAAGGAAACCACATCCGGCAGCAGGGGCATCCAGTAGCGGCCTTCCTCATCGGGCGCATAGAGGCCCGTCACATCCTGCTGGATGCCGCTTTGCTGCGAGTCCGCCGTCTTGGGAATGAGGTCATCCCGCGACAGGCTCAGGTAGTGCAGCGGCATGTTGTTGTCATCCACCAGGCCATCCGGGTGCGGCCGCAGGCGCAGCGTCGTCGTCTTCAAGGTGATGGGGTTCAGCCCAAAGGGAAAGCAGTCTGGCGATCCGGTGATCGTCAGCTCCTGAATGATAGGCTCCGTGTTTTGAACCAGCGTCAGCGCCAGCGTTGCCGTGGAGGGCAGCGTGGAAAACGTCCGGCGGGACAGGTCAATGAACCGGTTCACTGAATCACTCTCCCGCTGCAGCTGCTCAATCTCCGACGCCCCGCGCATGGACCCCTGGATAATGGCAAACAACGTCACTGTGATCATTGACAAAATCGTGATGCCAATGACGACCTCGATGAGGGTGAAACCGCGCCGCAGAACGCTGCTGCAAGAGGTAGGGCAGGTGGTCCTCCAGCGGCCGCCAACGCGAGCGCTTCGTGTGCGCATGCGCTTCGTCTTCATCGCAAGCCCGCAGCCCCTCGGCGGCTCGTGCAAGAGCACGAATTCTACCTCGGAGGGCGCCTTTCTCGGCCTATCGTTGCTGCTGGGCCGGTTTGTAAACATAAATGCTCAGGGTGTCCTCCTGCGGCACATCATTGAAGCTCGAGGTGGCCTTGATGGTGAGGTTGTAGATGTCGGTCAGCGTGCTGCCGCTGGTGGTGCGCAGGCTTACCGGCTCCGTGCTGCTGGTGTAAGTCACGCCATAGGTTGTGTCCATGGTGCTCATGCTCATCTCAGTGAGCGGTTTGCGGCGGATCTCCTCCAGGAAGTTGCGCATGCCAATGCGGATGATCTGGTCCCGCTTCAGCAGATTCGCCGTCTCCAGCGCCTGGTTCAGCGACTTCGCCAGCCCGAGCACCGCGATCGCAAAAATCCCCAGCGCCAGCACCAGCTCAAACAGGATGTAGCCGCTGCGGCGGCGGGGACGGAGCCCAAGGAAGGGGGGGCTCTGGTCCACCATAGCGAGCGGCCTGTGACTTTCGCCAATCCCTGGCCTGTCGTCCTTCATGGACGCTTGTGCTGGTGCTCCCGTCTTCATCGCAGGTCCACGCTCTCCTTCACAATGTCCGCCGTCAGCGCGGCGAACTCCACGTCAAACGTGGCCGTGTCGCGCTCAATGTGCACCTTCAGCGGCTGGCAGATGCCGCTCGGTTGAAAGACCCACAGCTTCACCACATTCCCTTCGAGGAAGAGCGGCTCTGCGTCATACCAGTGCTGGATGGCGTACTTCATGTCCGGCGGCATTTCATACTTCTCCGTCCAGTGCTCGTCATACTTCGGCGCGGGCGGCGCCAGGGTCAGCTGGGTCGTCTTCGTCAGACCACCACCGTTGTCCAGATCTGTCTTCTCGATGGTGTCCTCCGGCGGCGGGTTCGCGCCTAAGTCCATGAACTCCTGGAGCTGCGCCAGTTGGAGGTAGGGATTGAAGTAACGCGAGGCCGTGAAGCCCTTGCTGTGAAACGCCACCTGATACGGCCGCTTCTCCGTCATCGCGCGCATCCTCACCTCACGCGCCATCTGCACCAGCTTCGCCACCGGCTCCCGCGCCTGCCGTTCATCATTGAACCCCTTCAGCATCGGAATCGCCCCGGCGGCGAGCACCGCGACAATGGTCAGGGCGATGATGATCTCAATTAAAGTGAATGCAGTGCGGGATGACGCGGGCAAATGACGAATGTGGAATGACGAATGACGAATGCTACGGAAAGAGGCTTCCGTGGCACTTCTGTCATTTGTGCTTCGCCATTCGGACTTCATTCGTCATTCCTCATTCTGGTTTCGTCATTGCTTACTTGGCCGCCCCCGGCTTCCAGTTTCCAATGTCATCCTCCGTGCCGTCCGCGCCGTCCGGCCCCATGGACCACACGTCGTAGGCATCCTTGGACTTCTGCGCGGGCAGACGGTACTTGTAGGGCACGCCCCAGGGGTCCTTTGGCAGCTCCTTCATGAAGGAGCGGTAGTTCTCAGGGATAGGCTCGATCGTCGGCTTCTCCACCAGCGCGGCCAGGCCCTGCTCCGTGGTGGGCATGCGCAGCGCGCGGGACTCATAGGACTGCAGCGCCAGGCCGATGGCCTGCAGGTCGCTGCCCACCCGCGTGTCCTTGGCGGAGTCGATCTGGCCCTTCAGCAGGTAGATCGACCCGGAGGCCAGAATGGCGATGATCGTCAGCGTGATGACGATTTCGATCAGCGTGAAGGCGGAGCGGGTGCGGCGGGTGGAGGCGGCGGTGTGCAGGTGTCGGATTTTCATGTCGGGGGTGAATTGAACAGGATGTTTAACGATATGAACAGGGGGAAATAGCCTTGGTTTCGCGGCAAAAAGCGAGCTCCTCAGCGCCGGATGCCGGTGACGCTCTGCGCAATCGCGGCCACGATGGAATACGCCACGGTGCCGACCATCACGGCCATGATGATGAGGATGATGGGCGTGATCATGGCCGTCATGCGCTTGATGCGCTTGTCCAGCTCCTTGTCGTAGCGCGTGGCGCACTTTTCCATGGACTTGCCGAGCTGGCCGGTCTGTTCCCCCACGGCGATCATGTCTGCCAGCAGCAGGGGAAAGCTGCCCACCTTCCGCAGGGCGGTGGAAAGCGGCGCGCCTTCAGACACCAGCGCCGTCACCTTCGCCAGCAGGGCCTGGATGAAGACATTGGCGGAGATCTTCGACACCAGCCGGATGCTGTTCAGCAGCGGCACGCCGTTTGTGATCAGGTTCCCCAGAGAGTGGGCAAACTGCGCGTAGAAGCGCATGCTCATGATGGCGCCAAAGAGCGGCAGCTTCAGCTTCGTCTCGTCCCACCACAGGCGGCCGGAGGGGCTGGAGATGTAGCCGCGAAAGGTCAGGAAAATCGCCGTGATGGCAATCGCGATGACCCACCACCACGCGGCCATGAAGTGGTTGAAGCTGATCAGCAGCTGCGTCGCCGCTGGCAGCTGCTGCCCGTTTTTGCCCATCAGGTCCATGATCTGCGGCACCATGAAGGTCATGAACACGATCATGAGCACCACGCACGCGCCGATGAGGAAGGCGGGGTAGATCATGGCGGAGGTCACCTTGGCCTGCAGTTCCGCCATCACATTCAGGTTCGTGGCCAGCCGGCGCAGGATGCTGGGCAGGGAGCCGCTGACCTCCCCGGCAGCGGCGAGGTTGCAGTACAAATCATCAAAGCTGGGCGAGGCCTTGCGCAGCGCCTTCGCCACCGTGGAGCCTTCCCGCAGCTCATTGCGCATGGTGGTGGAGATGCGCCGCAGCGCCTCGGCCTCCTGCCGCTCCTGCATGACGCGGAAGGCCTGGTCGATCTGCAATCCGCCATCCAGCAGGTCCGCCAGCTCCTCGGTAAAAAGAATGAGCTGCGCCCGCTTCAGCTTCACCGGCCCCTCGTCCGCCATCGCCTTGGCCTTCGCCGCGTCGGACTTCTCCTCCTGCGTCACCTTCACCGGTGTCAGCGCCTGCGCCTCGATCTTCCGAAACGCCTCCGCCCGCGAGCCGACAGTGATGGAACCGGAGACAGTCTGTCCCGTGGCAGTGAGGGCGGTGTAGGCAAAGGCGGGCATGGGGGCGGGAAATGACGAAATCCGAATGAGGAATGACGAAGGGGGCGGGCTGGGATCAGGGGCGGCGGTAATGGAGGGGGATCAGGGGAAGCGCTTTCATGGCATCAGCTTCCTCACTTCAGCCGCGAATTCTTCAAAGGGCATGAGGCGTGTTTCCCCTGACGCCAACCTGCGCTCTCGCTCGCCAAGCACATCAAAATGCCACTCCTGAGGCTCCATCTCATCCACTCCTAGATCCTTTTTAAGCCAGGCAAAGACCTCCCATTCCTGCACGGGGGACAGCGTTTCCAGCGGAATCTCAATCGATGGGTTGGCGAGCTTCATGCGGTGAAAATTTCGGGTGTGTTTGCTACTCGTCACCCGCCTCACCGTCCTTTCAACTGGCGGCGGATCCAATTTGGGCTGCGGCGGCAGTCGAGAACGGCATAGACCTTCACCGTCTCGCCTGCGACTCGATAATAAAAGCCGTGTGGGAATGTTCGGGAGGCACAAAATGGAATCCATGTCGTTTTCGGTGAACACCTCCACATCTGCCCAGTTCCAAAATTTCCGGGCGAATGTGGGTCAAAAGGTATTCGCCACTGCCAGTTTCTTGATCCTCATAGAACCAATAGGCATCTATCAAGTCACGCTCGGCGCAGTCCTCGATGTTAACGACCATTGGCGATCTGGGCACGGATTCGGTCGAAGGTTTCATCCACGCTGCGCCAGACGGCCTCTCCACGCTCCTCACGTTCCAGGCGCTCGCGAAGGACGTCGGCGTGCCAGTCTGGAGAACGGCTCTCTTCGCTGGCATCCCCGCTGAGATCGTCCCAAAGTGTTTGGAACAAGCTCCATTTTTGTTCGCCGGTCATGCGTTCCAGCGGAATCTCAATCGGAGGATTTGCAGCGAGTGTCATGCCTTGAAAATACGTGTTTGAGCTCCGTTTGCAACGTTACTCGGTGGCTGCGGTGACAGTCATGACTTCCTCCAGCGTTGTCACTCCCTGGGAGGCTTTTCTAAAGCCATACTGCCGCATCGGTACCATCCCGTCCTTCAGCGCCTGCGCCTTAAGCTCAATCGTATTCGCCCGCTGATTCACCTTGTCCTGAAGAGACTCCGTCATGAGGCAGATCTCCATGATGGCCAGACGGCCGGTGAAGCCGGTGTTGCGGCAGGAGCGGCAGCCCACGGGCTTGAAGAGCTGGTTCTTCCACTCCAGCGGGAAGCCAATGGTGCGCAGGTGGCTGTCCTCATGATGCGCAGGGGCCTTGCAGTTGCCACACAGGGTGCGCACCAGCCGCTGGGCCTGGAAGGCACGCACGGAGGAGGAAATCATGAAAGGCTCGATGCCCATGTCCAGCAGACGCGAGATGCCGCCCACGGCGTCGTTCGTGTGCAGGGTGGAGAAGACCAAGTGACCCGTCAACGCGCCGCGGATGGCGATTTCCACCGTCTCCTGGTCGCGCATTTCTCCCACCATGATCACGTTCGGGTCGCCGCGCAGAATGCTGCGCAGACCGGCGGCGAAGGTCAGGTCGATCTCCGGCTTCACCGCGATCTGCACAATGCCGTCCAGCTTGTTTTCCACCGGGTCCTCGATGGTCACAATACGGCGCTCCTTCGTGTTCAGCTCCTTCAGGAAGGTGTACAGCGTGGAGGACTTGCCGGAACCCGTCGGCCCCGTCACCAGGATGATGCCGTTCGGCGCGGCCAGCAGCTTGCGGATTGTCGTCTCCGTGGCCGGGTCCAGCCCCAGCGCCATGAGGTCAAACTTCTTCCGGGTGAGCAAACGCAGCGCCACGGATTCACCGTTCACGCTGGGGATCGTCGCCACGCGGACGTCGATGGGCTCGCCGTCCAGCTCCAGGTTGATGCGGCCGTCCTGCGGCAGGCGGCGCTCCGCGATGTCCAGGTGCGCCATGATTTTCAGGCGGGAGACCAGCGAATTTTGTAGCAGGCGCATGTTTGGCGGCACAGGCACCTCCAGCAGCTTGCCATCCACGCGGTAGCGGATGCGCAGGTCCCGCTCCAGCGGCTCCACGTGGATGTCCGTGGCGCGCTCCTTCAGCGCCTCGCGGAAGACCTGGTTCACAAAGTTCATCACCGTGGCCTCCTCGTCCGCCTCGTCCAGCACGGTGGTCTCCTGCTTCATGTCGTCGTTGTCATCCCCGGCCTCGCGGCCCTCCAGCAGCTCCTCAAAGTTCTCCGCGCCCACCCCGTAGCCCTGGTGCAGCGCCTCCAGAATGCGGTGGCGCGGGGCGATCTGCCAGTGCACCCGCTTGTCCAGCTCCTGCCCCACGGCCTGCCGTGCGCTGAGGTCAAAGGGGTTGTACGTCAGGATCGTCACCTCCCCATTGGCCACCTGCGCGGGGCAGATGCGGTGGCGCAGGGCCAGCTTCGCCGGAAAGCGGGAGTGCAGGCCCTCCGCCGCGTCCGACACCCCATGCTCCGCATACGGCAGCCCCAGGCCGGTGGCCAATTGGGAAAAAAAACGGTCCTCATCCACCATGCTGCTGTCCACCAGCGCGTCCATCAGTGGCAGGCGCTTGTCAGCGGCGGTCTCCAGCGCATGGCGCAGGCGGGTGGGCTCCTCGCACCCGGCGGTGGCGGCCGTGCGGACGAGGACATCGATCAAGGTGGGGGCGGGCATGTGAGCCGGTATGAACGCAGGGCAGGGGGCAAAGTTTCGCCGCCTTTGCGTCCCGCCCCATGATTGAAGAAAATCTCTGGAGCCACTGGAATCCTATGTTACTTAAGGTCTTCCGCATGAAGACCCTTCATTCCGCCCTCCGCCGTTCCCTCCAGGTGCTGTCCTGCGCCGCCGTGGCCCTCACCCTGACCCAATGCGCCACCCCCAAGAAAAAAGGCAGCTACTCCGTCCATTTTGACCCGCCTGCCAAGGCCGTGAAAAACCCTTCCGCTGTGAAAGTGAAGCTCAGCACTGGTGCCCAGCGTGTGTACGTCATGGAGGGCAACGAGGTTCTCCTGGCCACCCCATGCTCCGTCGGTACCGCCAGCACCCCCACACCCCTGGGCACCTACACCATCTACAGCAAGCAGGCCAATCGCCGCCGCCAGAGCAGCCCGGGCGCCGGCTACCCCATGACCTTCTGGATGGAGTTCAAGTCCGCCTACGGCATGCACTGGGGCTGGGTGAAGCCCTATCCCTGCACTCACGGCTGCGTCCGCCTTCCCATCAAGTCCGCGCAAAAAATCTTTGGCATGGTCAAACAGGGCACCCCGCTCATCATCGCCAAGTCCCATCCTGAAGACGCCACCATCGGCGCCAAGCTGCCTGTGCTTGACGACAGCACGCTCGCCGACCCGCCAGATTCGTACATGATGTCCAGCAAGGTGTTTGAAGACGCCGCCAAGGGCAAGATGTACTACTGATTCCGCCCGCTCTCCCGGCCCTTGCTGCCACGTTAAAGTCTCCACCCCTCAATGTCCGCTCCAGCCGCCGCTCCAGCCGCCCGCCGTGTCAACGTACGCACACCGGAGGTCATGGAGCGCGTGCAGGCGGAGGTGGAGACCCACTACCGCAGCCAGATCGTGGAGAAAATCCGCGCCCAGGGCAGTGTTCTCACCGTGGGAAACACCACCGTCCGCCTAGCCCGGGATTTCGGCTTCTGCTACGGCGTGGAGCGCGCCATCGACCTAGCTTATGCCGCCCGCAAGGTCTTTGCCGACCGCAAGCTCTACCTCCTGGGGGAAATAATCCACAACCAGGAGGTGAACCGCCAGCTCACCGAGATGGGCATCGTCAGCCTGCCCATCTCCGAGCATGAGGAGGCCATTGCCAAGCTCACCCATGAGGATGTCATCATCGTCCCGGCCTTCGGTGCCGAAACCCGGCTCATGAAGCTCATCTCCGAGCGTGGCTGCATGGTGGTGGACACCACCTGTGGCGACGTCATGAGCGTCTGGAAGCGAGTGCGCCAGTATGCCAAAAGCAGCTTCACCTCCATCATCCACGGCAAGGCCAGCCATGAGGAGACTCGCGCCACCTCCTCCCGTGCCATGGGCGATGATGGCATGGGAAACTACCTTGTTGTCCTGACCCTGGGGGATGTGGACTACGTCTGCGATTACATCAAAAATGGTGGTGACCGCGAGGCCTTCTTCAAACGCTTTCCCGTCTCGGCCCGCTCCGTCGGCTTCGACCCCGACCTCCATCTCATCCGCATTGGCGTGGCCAACCAGACCACCATGCTCAAGTCCGAGACGGAGGAGGTGCAGCGCCGTCTGAAGCAGGCGATCTTGGACCGCGACGGCGAAAACGCCGAGGTTAAAAATTTCCAGATCTTCGACACCATCTGCGGTGCCACCCAGGAGCGGCAGGATTCCCTCTTCGGTCTTCTTCAGCAGCCCTTGGATGTTCTCCTCGTCGTCGGTGGCTACAACAGTTCCAACACCACGCACCTGGTGGAAATTGGCGAGCAGCAACTGCCCACCTTCTTCATCCGCACGGCGGACTGCCTCAAATCTCTGGAGCAGATTGTCCACTTTGACCTCCACCTGAAGGCCGAGAAGGAAAGCTACTCCACCAAGCTCGCCAGCGACGCCCCCGTCACCGTCGGCATCACCGCCGGTGCCTCCTGCCCGAACAACCTCATCGAGGACACCGTCCTGCGCATCTTTAAGCTGCGCGGGGTGGAGCGGGCGGATGTGGAAGCGGCGCTGAACTGAGGTTTAAAGTGACAAGTTTAAGGTTTCAAACTTGCCGGGGGATGCCCCCTGCCTGCGCGTTCTGGAACTTGAAACTTTAAACCTGAGACTTGAAACACCCTCTGTGATGAATTCCACCCCCACCATCGAAACCCGCGAGGAAGTCATGTTCTTCGACACCGACTGCGGCGGCGTCGTCCACAACATCGCCTACCTGCGCATGATCGAGACCGCGCGCACCCGCCTTGCCGCCTCCCTCGGCATGAAGCTCAAGGAGATGGCGCAGACCCAGCTTTTTCCTGTCGTCGTCCGCACCGAGATCGACTATAAAAAGCCTGCCAAGCTGGCGGATGAGCTCCTCATTCACGGCCGCTTGGAGCGCGTCGAGCGCGTCCGCTTCTGGTGCGCCTTTGAAGTGCGCCGTGCCGAAGACAACGCCCTCCTCATCACCTGCCGCCAGTCCCTCGCCCTCGTTCAGATGCCGGAGGGCCGCCCCTGCCGCCTGCCTGAGGACTGGAAAGAAAAATACGCCCACCTCATGGCAGGCAAGGATTGAGCCGTTTTCGTCTGCGCTTCTTTGGATGCCCGCCCGCCCCGTGCTGAGGGCATGGCACTTCCGACCAAAGAGTGTGCCACACCGCCACGACCGTCTGCAGGGAGTGGAACCGGTCCGCCTTAATCTTTCACCGCCTGCCTGGCAGCGGTGACAAGCGACATGAACAAATCGCGTTGCTCTCCGAGGGCTGCAACCAAGTCAGCAGGCTTGGTCCTTGCCTCCAGGCAGACGTGCCCTTCATAGTCAGCCTCCACCAGCAGTCTGGCCAGCTTGTCGTAAGGGTAGTCGCCCACGTTCACCTCTCGGATGTGCGTGGTATGGCCAAGGAACTCCTTCACTTTGGCGAAGTTCGCATCGATGCCGTCGCCCTTAAGGTCCTCAGGATTCGAGTTCCAGCAGACACGCACGTTGTCCCGCGCGGCGGCCTGCATGATGGTGCGGTTGTGGTTCAGGTCGGAGGTTTCCTTGCCATGCACCTCCAGGCGGATCTCCTGGCCAAAACCAAGCGCATAGTCCCCTAGTTCCGCCAGGGCCTTGCCGATCTGCTCCAATGTTTTTTCCACGGGCACATCCTTGGGCAGGGCATTAGGCTTCACCTTCACTCCCGTGCCGCCGATGTCATGGCTGAGCTTGATGAAGGTCTTGGCCCCCTCGATGTTCTTCTTCAGCTCCTCCTCTTTGGGGGAGTGAAACTCAAAATTGGTCCCCATGCCGAGGAGTTTTACCGGGGAGTCCTCAAATTGCTTCCGTACTGCTGAACGCTGCTCCGGGGTGAGGGTGGGGTCCACCTTGTGCGCGTGGTCCACACGCAGTTCCACCCCGGTCACTCTGGCGGTGGTGCAGTTTTGGATCAGCGTGGGCAGGTCCCACTCCGCGCCCCACATGTAGGTGACCAGGCCAAACTGGATGTTCTCCCCCTTGTAGGAAAGCGGGGCATCAGCAGCGAAGGCAGGTGCGGCGAAGGAGGCTGCTCCAGCCCCGAGCACGGTGTGGAGAAAGTGGCGGCGGGATGGCATGGTGAGAAGAGTAATGAGACGAAACGCTTTTGGAAAGCCTTTGTTGCCAGCTTTGGTCCGCAGTTCGGGGGCGGCATATCCTCTGTCAGCACCACATGATGCCACATCTGTCCGAAGCCTGGCTGCCTGTCAGGCCAAGCACCGCGACTTATCCTCCAATCTCATTGTGAAATCTGAGCGGACTGGGCGCTTTTTTCAGCGGCGATGTCCTTGCGGCGAAAGCCCTGAACGCGGCCATTGCCCTTGTAGAGATACACTTTTTTCACGTCATCCAGGCGCATGATGACCCAGGGGGACAGGATGTTGCGACCGTTTTTGGTGTAAACGATGTTGTCGGCCAGATGCACACAGGAGTGGAAGGCGTCGCCTGTGGTGTTGTCCAGGAAGAAGAGGATGTCCGCGTACTGATAGGGCGGTTCCACTGGTACAAACTGCTCCAGCACCTGGCTGGTGGCCAGACGCGCGTCGAGGAGGTACTCATGCGGCTCAAAATTGTAGAAGTTCAGCGAGGTCCAATGACAGTCTGGCAGCACGCCATGTTTGGCCATGTCCATGCCTGGGTAGGTATAGAGGAGCTTGCGGGGAAGGGCGGGGAGCAAATGGGAGATGCCCAGGTCTTCAATGCCGTTTGTCTCGATGATGGAGGTGACGAGCGGTTCCAGGTCCTTGCGCCGGATGCCAACGCCAAAGCTCCAATACCGGATGACCTCCTCGGCATTGGAGTCTTTGTTCAGTTTCAGGCGCACCATGAGGTTGCGGGTGCGCGTGCAGGCTTTGAAGATGGTGCGTGCCTCAGAGTCACTTTGGGCATAGTTCAGCAGCGCGGCCACGTCGCTGAAGGCGATGGTCTCGCCGCGAACGTAGCTGAGCTTTTTGATCTTGGAAATGATCTCAGGGCGCAGCTTGCTGGTGCGATACCACTCCTCCACCGAGGTGCCGATGATGAGCACCGGATCCGCATGGTACTCATTTTCCGGGTAGCCGGAAAGCTCCGTGTAAATGATGGCCCGGGTCTGAGGGGACAGTTCCTCGAGCTCTGCCAGCGGTGGGAAAAGATGAACGCGGCCGTTTTCCCGCACCATGGACTTTGGAGACATGAGTGCCTCGATCAGCGCCTTGGACAGGCCAGCCTTGGACAGGAAAGAGGGCAGGGCGGCGACTGAGCTTTCCGGGAAGGTCCACCGCGGCACAGAACTAGGGAGCGCAAAGCTTTCCACCAAGGATTTCGGCGCTTCCAGGTAAACATAGAAGCAATGCAGATGTCCCCAGGGACCGGGGCTGGCCTGGAAGGATGACACGGTGCCAGCTTCCGGTGCAGGGGTTGAGATGACCTGCGGCGGGACCAGCAGATTCCCCTGGCCCACAATGACGCCGAGATCCTCCGCGCTTGTGATTTGGGCCGATGCGGCGGCAGACAACAGCAGGCCAGCAACTCCAATCAGAGGCAGGAGCGCGCTTCTCAAACGTGGGCACTCCACCTGGATGAGGCGATCATGTTGGTGCGCATGAGGGCGCTGGAAGGAGCGTTGTGAGTCCAAAGTGCTTGAAAAGAAGGACATCTGGGTTGGTTGGCCGTAAACTCTATCTATCAAACGCGATACTGCATGTTGAATTAGGGGGCACGAAAAATAATTCGCCCCCCCATGAGTCGCTGCTGAATCCAGCTTCAATTAGGCAGCGTCGCTGCCTGCTCTCGGAAAGCGCTTATTTTCAGAACTTTCACCCGACGGGTGCCATGCAGGGCTTCCGTTGGAAGATCGGTCTCCTCGCCCACCTGCTTGCCGATGAGGGCCTTGGCGGAGTCGGACAGGTAGCTGATGATGTTCTTCTCCAGGTCGCCGTCCCAGGCGCCGAGGATGGTGAAGGTTTCCGCCCCGCCGGAGGCAATGTCCCCCACCTCCACCACGGTGCCGATGCCGACCTTGTCGGCGGCCACATTGGCGAAGTCTGTGCCGCGGGCATTGCGCAGCTCGCGCTCATACTTGCCCTGCATGCGGATGAGGACAGCCTGCTGGTCGCGCGCGGCCTTGTAGCCGCCGTTCTCACGCAGGTCTCCCTCGTCGCGGGCGATCTGGATTTCGCGCTTGTTGTCGGGGATTTTGACGTTGATGAGGTCTTCCAGTTCCAATTTTTTGCGCTCCATGCTCTCCCAGGAGACGATGAGGGCGTCCTCCCTGTGGGCGGCCGTGTTGTCGCTGATCAGGCTCTCCATTTCAGGGCGGGCCTTGATGATGCGGGCCATGAGGGAGCGGCGGGTCAGCTCGTCATAGCTGGAACTGCTGAGAATACGCTTTGCCAGCAGGCGGATGTCCTCGTCCTCTGCCTCGGCCACCATCTCGCCCAGCAGGGTGCGGTCGTCAGAAAGCAGGTCCTGCAGGCGGCCGGTACGCTTCGGCCCGCCCTCCATATGGTCGTTTTCGATGACGCCGAGGATGGCGTGGCCCAGATCGATGTCGAAAACGGACTCGGCCAGGCCTTTGCGCTCGCGCGCCATCCAGATGAGGAGGTCGGCGGAGAGCAGGCGGTTGCGCAGGGATTTCTTCAGCGTCTCGGCCAGCACGTCCAGCTCGTCGTTGGAGTCCAGCACGGCGGCGATCTCCGCCACGGCGCGGCCGCCGGTCTTGGTGAGGTGGTGGAGGATCTCCGGCACCCAGCCGCGGTTCGGGAAGGCCTCGGGGAAGGCGCGGTAGATGCGGCCCAGCATCGCGGAGGAGAGCGTCTTGATGTTGTCGGCCAGGACGTCCTTCGTTTCAGAGACGAGGTCGGCCACCTTCATGGAGCCCATGGGGGCGGTGGCTTGCAGGGTTTCCAGCAGCTCATCACGTGCCAGCAGGAGTTGCAGGCTCTCCTTAAGATTGAGCTTGATACCCTTGCGTGCGGAGTCGGAAATGTCTTGGAAGACGGGAACAAGCTCCGCCTTGGCGTCAGCGAAGAGGTCGATGTCCTTCTGGATGCTGGCCAGGGCGGCAAGCTTGCCCTTGAGGTCACGGGCGGCCAGGAACTGCTTCACCATCTGGGTGCCGGCGCTCTCGCCCTGGTCGCGCAGGACAAGGTTCTCCGTGCGCTTGGCGGGCACCACGATGTGGCGGTGGGTCTTCAGCGCACGTTTAGCGCCTTCCCACCACTTCTTGTAGTCTGCGTCGGAGACAATTTTGCCCTTCAGCAGCTTCTCCAGATCGTCCAGGTGCAGGGTGTTGCCGCTGCTCTTGAGCGCCAGTTCCACAAGGCTGGGGGCATTGTCCTGCGCCATGGCCTTGAGCGCGTCCAAGTCGCCCAGGCGGCGTGCCAGGATGTGGTCGGAGGGAATAATGTCCAGAGAGCCGATGGCGAAGGATATCTTCATCGGATGGCCCGGTTTGCCCTCAAAATCGATCAAAATACGGTCTCCCAGCAGGTCCCAGCTGGCAATGCGGCCCACACCCCAGCTTTTGTGGAGGCAATAGACTCCGGGTTCGAGTTTGGAAAGTTTTTCGCCGTCTGCAGCCGGGAGCTTGCCTGCGGCCACGATGTTTTGCACCTCTGGATTCATGGGGTGCGCAGACTAGCCGCGCCCTTTGAAGTGGCAAAGGAAACCTTGCTCCCGAAACAATTCGCCACGGAAAAAGGGGGCGTGCCGCCGTGTCGTGAACCAACGGCACCACTCCAAATCTAACCGGGTGGCGCTGGCTCCGGTTGTCGTTTTTCCCGGACCAGCAGACCGGCCGGCCATTCCGCCGTTGCAGTGGCGTGGTCTGCTGGCCAAGGTGTCGGGTCTTTGCAAACATGGCAGGTTCCGGCCTCCCGGCTGCGATGTCATCCTGTCCCCGGCCCGCTTACCGTCCATGAACCGCCGCACCATTCCAGCGTTGCAGATGAGCAATTACGGCATGGACAGCCTGCGTGACCGCGGGGTGGTGGTCATGCCGTTGGAGCTGTCCATGAGCCGGGAGCCACAGAGGCTGATTCCGCACTTTCATGATTTTTTCCAGGTTTTCCTGATCCAGGGACCGGCGCGGCTGATGCATGACTTCCGCGACCATCAAGTGAATGGCGTGACGCTGTTCTTCCTGGCTCCTGGGCAGGTGCACACCATTTATCCACGTGCGGCATCCATGCACGGCACGGTGGCTTCCTTCACCCAGGCGTTCTTTGACCACCAGGCACCACCGCCGAGCATGCTCTTCGAACTGCCTTTTTTCTTTGCCTCCACCGCGACGACGCCGTGGTTCAGCGTGAGCGCCCACGAGGCCGCGCGCATGGTGGGCCTGTTTGGCGACCTGCAACGTGAGTACGACACAGGCAAACGCGGCGTGCTGGAGGTGCTGCGCGCCACGCTGCGCATCCTTTTCATCGAGGCGGCCCGGCTGGATGCCGTGAGGGCGCCGGGCGAGGAGCCGACCCGTGCGGCACTGCTGGCGCGGCAATTCCACCTGGCCGTGGAGCACCACTTTCGTGAATGGCAGGCGCTGGCGCCCTACGCCCGGCTGCTGGGGGTGACGGTGAACCATCTGAACGACGTCATCCACGCGGAGACGGGCCACTCCGCAGGCGAGCTGATCCGCCACCGCAGGCTGCTGGACGCGAAACGCCTGCTGCTGCACTCCGACATGAGCGTCTCTGAGATCGGCTACCAGACCGGCTTTCATGACCCGTCTTACTTCAGCCGCTTTTTCCGCCGCGCGGCAGGCCGCTCACCAGCGGACTTTCGGCGGGAAATCCGAGAAAAATACCATTGAGAGGCGGCAGATCACCAGGGCGGTGATTTGAGGATCACAGGCCTCGGTCGAAGGATCACCGTCCATATGAATCCGACCGCACTCAAGGACGACGCCCCTGCCTTGGCAACGCCCCAGCCCACCAGCCATGCCAGCGCCACGGACACCGTGTACGCGCTGCTGTTTGCCATCAGCTTTTCCCATCTGCTGAACGACACCATCCAGGCGCTGCTGCCTGCCATCTATCCGGTGCTGAAGGAAAACTACGGGCTCACCTTCACGCAGCTGGGCCTGATTACGCTGACGTTTCAGTGCACCTCCTCCCTGCTGCAGCCGCTGGTGGGTTACATCACCGACAAGCGCACGATGCCGTGGTCCTTGCCTGTGGGCATGGGGACGACGCTGGTGGGGCTACTGGCACTGTCACAGGCGCACAGCTTTCCGATGATCCTGCTTTCCTCGGGGCTGGTCGGCGCGGGCTCGGCCGTGTTCCACCCCGAGGCGTCGCGTATCGCGCACATGGCCGCAGGCAGGCAGCGTGGGCTGGCGCAGTCGTTGTTCCAGGTGGGTGGCAATGCGGGCACCTCCATTGGCCCGTTGCTGGCGGCGTGGTTCATTGTGCCGCATGGGCAGGGGGCCCTGTCGTGGTTCTCCATCATCGCCATGCTGGGCGTGCTGGTGCTGTTTCAGGTGGGGCAGTGGCAGGCGCGGAACCTGCACCGCATCCACAGGAAGGCGCGCGCCGCCGGAACTGCCATGGCGGGTCCCTCCGGAGCACGCGTGGCGCTGGCTGTGGGCGTGCTGGTCATGCTGGTCTTTTCGAAGTACGTCTATCTGGCCAGCCTGACGAACTATTACACCTTCTACCTGATGGATCGCTTCCAGGTCAGTGTGCAGCACTCACAGTATCTGCTGTTTGTGTTCCTCTTCGCTGTTGCGGCGGGCACCATCATCGGTGGTCCGGTGGGGGACCGCATTGGGCGCAAACGTGTGATCTGGGTGTCCATCCTGGGTGTGGCTCCCTTCTCCCTATGGCTGCCGCATGCGGGCCTTGTCACCACGGCAGTGCTCACGGTCATCATCGGCCTGGTGCTGGCCTCCGCCTTCTCCGCCATCCTGGTGTATGCCCAGGAGCTGATGCCCGGAAAGGTGGGCATGATTGCGGGACTTTTTTTTGGTCTGGCCTTCGGCATCGCAGGCATCGGCTCGGCGGTGCTGGGTTCTGTGGCGGACAGCCATGGGATCAATTTCGTCTTCCATGCATGCGCCTGGCTGCCCCTCCTGGGCCTGCTGACGGTGCTGCTGCCAGATGTGGAGACGGCGAAGGCATGAGTGGGCAGGTTTCAGGTTTAAAGTTGATGGGGCCTTGGACTATATGTATTGCCTCGCAATCGCTGCCGAGGCAGAAGAGCGCCGCGACAGTGGCGCCTGGGCACCCACGCTCCGGGCTTTGAACCTGAACCCTATCTGTCCGCTTTGCTCGCGGCGCGGAACTTGCCTGGAGCCACGCCCGCATAGCGGCTGAAGTGGCGGGTGAAGGCGCTTTGGTCGCACCAGCCCGTTTGCAGGGCGATCTCGCCGAGGGGACGGTTCGTCTCGCGCAACAGACGGGTGGCCTCATCCAACCGAAACTTGTGAAGAAGTTGCAGCGGGCTCATGTGAAAGAGTTTCTGCACACGCTGCTCAAACTGATAAACACTGAGGCCCGCCTTCCGGGCGATGTCCTCGATGCGCAGTCCCTCCGCATGGTGTTTCTGCATGTGGCGCAGGGCGGCCGCCAGCCCGGCAAAGCCCGCCGCCTTGGCATTGTCTCCGGGTGCATTGAGATCCCGTGAGATGCCGGCCACGCCGATGATGCCGCCTGCGTCATCTCGCAGCGCGTGTTTGGTGGTCAGGCACCAGCCCGCCTTGCCGCCAGGGTAGAGGTGGAGTTCAAGCTGATGATCCACCTTCTTGCCGGTCTTCAGCACGGCCTCATCCTGCCGGCTGTAGCTTTCCGCCAATGGGGAGGGGAAGACCTCCGCAGGCTTTTTGCCGACGAGCCTGGCCTTGTCGCCGCCAGCGCATCGGTCAGCCAGTGTCTGGTTCACACGCGCATAGCGGCCATGGTGGTCCTTCACAAAAAAGACCACATCCGGCAGCGCATCAAAGAGCGCTTCTGCGGAAGCGTGCGCGGCAAACGAATCGGCGGCGGAAGAGACGGCGGCAGGCATCTTGTCTGAATTGGCAGCGTGCCGCCAAAAAAGCAATCAAGACCCACGCCCATGCAGCCATGATCGTCAGCCACGGGCCGACCACGTCGGCTCCAGCTCAAGGTTTATAGTTCCAAGTTGTCCAGGGACTTTTGCTTCATCCTCCGCATTCATCACTCCCATGTCCGATCATCCCAAATGGTCCGGCGTATTTCCCGCCGTTGTCACGCAGCTTCATCAGGACCAGTCTCTGGATCTGGCCTCCTCCACACGCCATTTTGAGGCGCTCATCGATTCCGGCATCTCCGGCCTCATTGTGTGCGGCTCCCTTGGTGAAAACCAAACGCTGCAGCCTGAGGAGAAGCGTGCGGTGCTCAAATGCGCTGTGGAGACCGCGCGCGGCCGGCTGCCCGTGCTCAGCGGCGTGGCTGAGATGAGCACGCAGGCGGCCATCCAGTACATGCAGGATGGCGAGAGACTTGGGGCGGCAGGCTTCATGATCATGCCGCCCATGGTTTACAAACCGGATGCCTGCGAGACCGCCCATTGGTTCCGCGCCCTTGCCAGGGCCACACCGCTTCCCTGGATGCTCTACAACAACCCAGTCGGCTACCATACGGACGTCACGCCGGACATGTTCGCGGAACTGGCGGACATTCCCAATCTGACATCCATCAAGGAAAGCAGCGCCAATCCCCGCCGAATCACGGAACTGCGGAACTTGGTGGGCGACCGCTACCAGATATTCACCGGTGTGGACGATCTCATTTTGGAGTGCTCCATCCTCGGCATCGACGGCTGGGTGGCGGGCAGCGGCATTGCTTTTCCCGTGGAAAACCAAAGGCTGTGGGAGCTGACGCGCCAGGGCCAATGGGACGAGGCCCGCATCCTGTTCCGCTGGGCGCAGCCGCTGATGAAGCTGGACACCCACATTCACTTTGTTCAATACATCAAGCTGCTCTGCCAGGAGACAGGCCACGGCAGGGAATGGGTCCGCGCGCCACGCCTGCCCATCGCCGGGGCGGAGCGTGAGCGGGTGCTCAAGATCATTCGTAATGCGCTGGCAAAGCGCCCCGTTCCATGAAACACGCATTCAAAGCCCCCCTTCCTCAGCCATGAAAAAAGTCCGCGCCACTTTTTCTTCCGCCGCACTGCTGGTCGCCACCTTATGCCACGGGCCGTTGGCGGCGGCAGAGAAGCAGCGGCCGAATGTGCTCTTTATCGCGGTGGATGATCTCAACGACTGGGTCGGCTGCCTGGGCGGCCATCCGCAGACGAAGACGCCAAACATGGACCGCCTCGCCAGCAGCGGCGTGCTCTTCACCAACGCGCACTGTGCCGCCCCTCAGTGCAACCCCTCCCGCACTGCTGTCTTCACAGGCATCCCGCCTTACCGCTCCGGTCTGTACCACAACAACCAAAAGATGCGCGATGTGCTGCCGCAGGCGGAGATCATCCCGAAATACTTCTCGCGCAACGGCTACTGGAGCGCTGGCTCAGGCAAGCTGCTGCACTACTTCATCGACGCGGCTTCGTGGGATGACTATTTCCCGGCCAAGGAGAAGGAGAACCCGTTTCCCCCCACGCATGCCCCGCCCGCCCGGCCTGTCAGCCTGCCGGTCGGCGGACCGTGGCAATATCGGGAAACGGACTGGGCCGCACTTGACATCAGCGATGCCGACAATGGCGGTGACTGGAGCGTGACGAAGTGGATTGGCGGGCAGCTCCAGCGCCCGCACGACAAGCCGTTCTTCCTTGCCTGCGGCATCTACCGGCCGCATGAGCCGTGGTTCGTCCCGAAAGAGTACTTCAAGCCGTTCCCGGTCGAGTCCATCCAGCCCGGTCCCGGCTTCAAGGAGAATGACCTGGAGGATCTGCCCCCCTCGGGAAAAAAGCTGGGACCGAACCGCTACTTCGAGCACATCCGGAAGCAGGGGCTGTGGAAGCAGGCCATTCAAGCCTATCTCGCGTCGATTCACTATGCAGACGCCATGCTGGGCCGGGTGCTCGATGCCCTCGATCAAGGCCCTCATCGCGACAACACCATCGTCGTTCTGTGGAGCGACCACGGCTGGCACCTCGGCGAGAAGCAGCACTGGCAGAAATACACCGGCTGGCGTCTCTGCACGCGTGTGCCGCTCATCATTCGCGCGCCAGGGGCCAGATCCGGCGCTGTGTGTGATCAGCCCGTCTGCCTCACCGACCTCTTTCACACCCTCACCGATCTTTGTGGACTTCCTGCACCGGAAAAAATCAGCACGCACAGCCTCGCGCCACTGCTGCAAGATCCAGAGGCGCCCTGGCCGCATGCCGCCGTCACCCAGCTCAGCGTGCCGGGAGAGCACGCCATCAGCACTGAATCCTGGCGCTACATCCACTACCGCAATGGCGATGAGGAGCTTTACAACATCGCCAATGATCCTCACGAATGGGAAAATCTTGCCCCCAAGCCCGCTCATGCCGCCAAGCTGGCCGAGCTGCGTGCGCTTGCTCCCAGGAACCCCGTGGCGATGCCGGAGGTGCCTGCCATGTCCTTGCCCGGTCTGAAATGGTATCCGGCAGGCGGGCCTGTCCCTGTTTCCAAGCCTGTCGGAGGCACCTTTGATGTGGTCTTCATTAACGAACGCGCCCAGCCTGTGGATCTTTTATGGTTGTCCCCTGACGGCACGCCCAAGTCCTTTGGCACCATCAGATCAAAGACGCAAAAGCGCCGGTCCACACGCCCTGGTGCTGTCTGGATGATTCGCGATGCATCCCAGAACACACTCGGTCATTTCCTGGTGGGGGACCGCTCCTCCAAAGCTGTCATTCCGGCCCCATGAAACGCATTCAGATCATCGACTCCCACACCGGGGGCGAGCCGACCCGCGTGGTGCTGGATGGCGTGGCGGAAGACGAGCTGGAGACCTTCCGCCGCTCCATCATCTGCGAACCTCGCGGGCATGATGTCATGGTGGGCGCGCTGCTTTGCCCGCCGCTGGATGCCGCATGCGTGGCCCGTGTGGTGTTCTTTAACAACGTGGGGCTGCTGGGCATGTGCGGACACGGGATGATCGGCGTCATGGCCTCCCTCGTCCATGTGGGACGCGTCGGCCCTGGCTCGCACCACATCGAGACACCTGCTGGAGCAGTGGTGGCCACACTGCGCCCCGATGCCAGTGTCAGCATCACCAATGTGCGGTCGTACCGCAAGGCAAAGAAGGTCTCCGCAGGCGGGGTGACGGGGGATGTGGCTTATGGTGGAAACTGGTTTTTCCTGGTGTCCGACCATGGGCTGGACCTGAAACGGGAAAACATCCCGCAGCTGACCCAGGCCGCCCTGGCCATGCGGGAAGCCGTGCGTGTGGCGGGACATCCGGAGGTGGACCATGTGGAGCTCCTTGGTCCGGCGGAGGGGCCGCAAAACCATGGCAGGAGCTTTGTGCTCTGTCCTGGGGGCGAATACGACCGCTCCCCCTGTGGTACTGGCACCAGCGCTAAGCTGGCCTGCCTGGCGGCGGATGGAAAACTGGCGCCGGGCCAGGTCTGGCGTCAGGAAAGCATCATCGGCTCCGTGTTTGAGGGATGCTATGAGGGCGTGAAAGACGGAATCGTGCCCACGATCTCCGGTCGGGCCTTCATCACGGCGGAGTCCTCCCTAATTCTCGACGCGGCAGATCCGTTTCGGCTGGGCATTTCGTGAAGGACCTGAGAAAAGAGGTGTGACAAAACACAGGACATGACTGCCTCCCGCGCCTTTTTTTGGTCCCTTACATTGCTGCCCCTGCTTGTATGGGCACCATCCGCCATCGCCGCAGATTTTGGCAGGGCTCTCAGCTTTCCGAAACGGACGGAGAACCGAGTATTCCGCGACCGCGTGAGCGCCACCTGGCTGCCTGACGGCCGAAGCTTTTGGTATCGGGTTCAGACTGGGCCGCAGCAGCATGAGGTGGTGCTTGTGGATGCCGCCACCGGTGAGCGTAAGAGTGGCCAGAACCTCATCGACCTGGGTGTTTCGCCCAGGGAGGCCAGCACTCTGGAGCTGAAGGTGGATCTGCATGCCACCAAACGCACAGGCCTCGAGTCCGGCATCAAGTTCATCAACAAATTAGACTCGGATGTGGACCTCTTCTGGGTCAACACGGAGGGCGAGCATGTGCGTTATGGCTCCATCAAGGCCGGCAGCGAGCATGAACAGCACACGTTCGAGGGGCATGTGTGGCTCATCACCAGCCGTACGGGGGAGCATCTGGCTGTGGTGGAGGGCGCGGCCATCCCGCAGGTCATCATCATTGATGGCATGGGCATCCCGCAGAAGGCGCCAGAACCGAAGACGGGAGACAGGCAAAAGCAGGCCGAAAGTGGTGGGGAGCCGGAGGGCGCGGTGATCTCCCCCGACGGCCTCTGGTCAGCCTTCATCAAAAACGGTGTCGTCATGCTGCGCATCCGCAGGAATGGCCGCGTCACACCGCTGGAGACAACGCTTGATGGCAATCCGCGCTTTCGTGGCAAAGTCACCTGGGCTCCAGACTCCTCCACCTTGGTGGCCTGCGCCTGCATGCCGGTGGCTCAAAGGACGGTGGCCATGGTGGACTCCTCACCGCAGGGACAGCTCCAGCCACGGTTGAAGGAGCTGGACTACACCAAGCCGGGGGATCCTTTGCCCCAGCCCTTCCCGGTGATATTCCACCTCCACCCGGAGGTTCAGGACTTTGGCGATGATGACACGCCCGTGCATGAGTACATCCCGGTGAGGTCGAAGCTTTGTGAAAACGCCTTCATCCAGGCGCTCCATTTTGAAATCCGCTGGTCGCCTGACAGCCGGGAGTTTTATTTCAGCCACAACCGTCGGGGACATCAGCTCTACCGCATCATCGCCGTGGACGCGCGAACCGGCGCCGCGCGTGCGGTGGTGGAGGAGACCAGCAGCACCTTCATCGACCATGTCAGGAAGACTTGGCGGCATTGGCTGGACAAAAGCGGTGAGCTGCTATGGATGAGCGAGCGTGATGGCTGGTGCCACCTATGGCTCTACGACGTGGCCACCGGCAAGGTGAAGAACCAGATTACCCAGGGCAAATGGCCAGTGCGGGAGGTGCTGCACGTGGATGAGCAGAAGCGTCAGGTGTGGTTTCTGGCCAGCGGCCTGCGTCAGGAGGAAGATCCCTACCACCTGCATCTCTGCCGTGTGGCCTTTGACGGTGGCGGCTTCACCCGGCTGACGCAGGGGGATGGCAATCACCACATTGCGTTTTCACCCGCGCGGGACTTTTTCATCGACACATGGTCACGTGTGGACCACCCCCCCGTGCATGAGCTGCGCCGCAGCGCGGACGGCGGCCTCGTCTGCGTGCTGGAGAAAGCTGACGCCTCCAGGCTCCTCGCCGCAGGCTGGACACAGCCGGAACGCATCGTGGCCAAGGGGCGGGATGGCCGGACCGACATCCACGGCATCCTCATCAAGCCCTCCCACTTTGATCCGGCGAGGAAATACCCGGTCGTGGAGGACATCTATGCCGGGCCGCATTCCGCCTTTGTCCCGAAGGACTTTGACCGCCTTGTCCGCATGCATCAGATCGCGGAGCTGGGCTTCATCCTTGTGCGGATGGACGGCATGGGCACCAGCCACCGAGGCAAGGTTTTCCACGACGTGTGCTGGAAGAACCTGAAGGATGCCGGATTCCCCGACCGCAAGGCCTGGATACAGGAGGCGGCCAGGACACGGCCCTGGATGGACCTCCAGCGGGTGGGCATCTACGGCGGCAGCGCCGGCGGCCAAAGCGCCATGCGCGCGCTGCTGGACCACCACGACTTCTACCATGTGGCCGTGGCTGACTGCGGCTGCCATGACAACCGCATGGACAAGATCTGGTGGAATGAGCAGTGGCTGGGCTGGCCCGTGGACGACAGCTATGCGCGCAACTCCAATGTGGACGACGCGCACAAGCTCAAAGGTCATCTGCTGCTGATCGTGGGAGAGCTGGACACCAATGTGGACCCGGCCAGCACCACGCAGGTTGTCGGCGCGCTGCAGAAGGCAGGGAAGACCACATTTGACTACATGCCCATCATCGGCGCCGGCCACGGCGCGGCGGAGACGCCCTTTGGCTCGCGCCTGCGCATGGAGTTCCTGGTCCGGCACTTGCAGCCGTGAGCAGGCCTTGAATGGGTCAGTCCCCGGGCTGCGCGTGGTGGACGTCACTTGTGCAGACCGTGCCGGCCACTGGCAGACCGCTGGGCACACGCGCAGGCACGCTGCGGTCATACGCATCGTCATTCAGTGACTCCAAAAACGCAGCCAGGGGGGCATGGTCCTCCGGCAGCATGTTCATCTGGCGGAGCAGGGGATCGAGTGTCGGCAGTGTGTCCACATCGCCGCCTTCCAGTGTCTCGGCAGCCTGGTCCATCAGCCGGTCGTAAAACAGCAGCACCTCTTCCAGGGTGGGCGTTCCACCCTGGTGCATGTAGGGTGCGGTGTGCTTCAGATTGCGCAGTGTGGGCGTGCGAAACTCATGCCGGCTAGTGGCCGTGTCCGTGATGCCGATGTTGTGCAGCTTGTAGTCGGAGAACATGGGGCCGTTGTGGCACAGCACACAGCCCGCCTTTTCAAACACTTTCATCCCATGCATCTGCTCTGCCGTCATGGCCGTCTGGTCCCCGCGCATGAAGCGGTCAAAGGGCGCGTTCGGCGTGATGAGCGTGCGCTGGTATGCCGCCAGCGCCTGCGCCACCCGCGTTGTGGTCACATCATCAGCAGTGCCAAACAGCCGCGCATACCCCGGCACCGCCCGCAGGCGGGCCACCATCGCGGCCTCCGCCTGTGATTCATCGCACACATCGCCGCGCATCTCCTCACGGTTGCGGATGGGGTGCAGGGCCTGTGCTGCCAGCCCGCCCTGCACACGGTTGTCCCAAAACATCGGCGCCTTGCCCGCGTCATAGGCCTTGCCACTTTCGATCCCATTGAAGGCGGCATTCAGCACTGTGGGTGCGTTCCGCGCCATCGGCGGAAACGTTGCTTCCCGCCCCAGCCGCCGCTGAGGCCCCAGGCCCACGCCGTGTACGCCCAGGGGTGTGGGCCGCCCGTCTGCCCAGCCAAACTGTGGGTGATGACACGTGGCGCACGCGACATCCCGCGTGGCCGACAGGATGGGATCAAAAAACAGCAGCCTGCCCAGTGCCACCTTTTCCGCCGTGTCACCCGGCAGCGCCGCGCTCAGCGGCAGCGCCTCAAGCTTCACATTCGGCGTTGGCGCGGGTCCATGCTCCTCTGCCATCGACATGCCGGGCAGTGGCAGCAGACAGGCAAAGAAAAGCGTGATCCTCATGGCGTGGTGTTCATGACCCTCTACGGCCGCCACACAGAGGCTCCATCACGCCGTTCATTGGAAAAATGAAGCGGGCTCAGGCTCACCCATGTCCCGCCTTCCGCTTGTGAATGCAGATGGAGTTTCCGTCCGGGTCGGTGATCAGGGCCATGTGGCACACAGGCGACTCGTAGGGTTCCATGTAAAAGTTGACGCCTTTTTCGCGCAGCCATTGGATGGACTGGTCGAAGTCCTCGACCTCCAGCGCCACGCCGCCGCCGTCCCTGGAGGGTTTCCACTGGTCCCCCGCTCCATTTGTGATGGCCAGGACATGAGGCCCAACCTCATACTCCACCCATAGCGTGCCTTCGTGTGGGAAGATGGAGGCGGGGGCCAGGTTCAGCACGCCTTCATAAAAAGCGCGGGCACGGTCCATGTCTGTGACGGCGTATCCGGTGAAGGCGAAGTCGATGATCTTGAGCATGGCTGTGAAAAGGGCAGGGGACTGGATCGAACGCAGCCAAAGAAAAACGGCGTGTGAGCCAGGGCCCGCACGCCGTTTGCACATTCTCACCAACGCATCAGGCCGCCTTCACGGCCGCCACGATTTTCTGCGCGGCGTCGGTCAGGCCTTCAGCGCTTTCAATCTTCAGGCCGCTGGCGGCCAGTGTCGCCTTGCCCGCCTCCACGTTGTTGCCTTCCAGGCGCACCACAAGGGGAATGTTCAGGGAGACTTCCTGTGCTGCGGCGATGATGCCGGTGGCGATGATGTTGCAGTCCATGATGCCGCCAAAGATGTTCACCAGGATGCCCTTCACATTCGGGTCGCCCAGGATGATCTTGAAGGCCGCAGTGACCTGCTCCTTCGTCGCGCCACCGCCCACATCAAGGAAGTTTGCAGGCTCGCCGCCGTGGAACTTGATGATGTCCATGGTGGACATGGCCAGACCGGCGCCGTTCACAAGGCAGGCAATGTTGCCGTCCAGACCGATGTAGTTCAGGCCAAACTCGCTGGCGGCCACCTCACGTGGATCTTCTTCCGACTTGTCGCGCATGGCCACCACGTCCTTCTGGCGGTACAGCGCATTGTCGTCAAAGTTGAACTTCGCGTCCAGCGCCACCACCTGGTCGTCCGTGGTGATGGCCAGCGGGTTGATCTCCACCAGGGAGCAGTCACTCTTCGAATACAGGTTCCACAGCGCGGAGAAAAGCTTCACCGCCTGGTTCGCCATGGCGCCTTTCAGGCCCAGGGAGGCCGCCACCTTGCGTGCCTGATAGGCCTGCAGGCCCAGAGTCGGGTGGATGAACTCCTTCGTGATCTTCTCCGGCGTCTTCTCGGCCACCTCCTCGATGTTCATGCCGCCTTCCGTGGAGGCGATGATGGCGTGGCCGCTGCTGCCGCGGTCGAACAGGATCGCAAAGTAATGTTCCTTTTTGATGTCCACCGCCTTGGCGATCAGCACCTGGCTCACCAGCTTGCCGTCCTCACCGGTCTGATGTGTCACCAGCGTCTGGCCCAGCATCTTGCCGGCGATTTCCTCCGCCTGCTCCGGGGTGTCCACCACGTGCACACCGCCTTTGAAGCCATTTTTGAAGGTGCCCTTGCCGCGGCCGCCCGCGTGGATTTGAGCCTTCACCACCAGGCCTGGGCCGCCGATCTCGCGTGCGGCCTTGCCCGCTTCCTCTGCCGTCGTGGCAACGATTCCTTTGGGGCTGGCGACGCCGAATTTTTCAAACAACTGCTTGGCTTGGTACTCGTGAATGTTCATGAAAAGGGTGGGATGGCTGGGGGGGAATGCGCGCGACAGTAGAAGCGCGTCCCGACGCGTCAAGGCGCATTCCCGCAATGCCGGAAAAGAATGGCATGCGCCACGCTGCCGTGAACCTTGAACCGCAGGATAGTTTGCGGCAAAGAGAGGCATGCAGATCGATGTCGTCACCCTCTTTCCTGAACTTGTCTCTGTCCCCATGGGGCTGAGCATGATGGGGCGCGCCCAGGACAAGGGCATTCTGGACCTGCGGGTGCATGACCTGCGGGAAAAAGGCCTGGGCAGGCACCGCCATGTGGATGACACCCCCTACGGCGGCGGCCAGGGCATGGTCATCCGCCCGGAGCCGGTGTTTGAGATGCTGGACGGCCTCGACACCCCCGAGGCCCGCATCATCTACCTCTCCCCGGCGGGCAGGCGCTTTGACCAGCCCACCGCCTGCCGTCTGTCCGCCGAGCAGCACCTCATCTTTCTCTCCGGTCACTACGAGGGCATCGACCACCGCATCATCGAGCACTGGGTGGATGAGGAAATCTCCCTCGGCGACTATGTCCTTACCAACGGCGCCATTGCCGCAGTCGTCGTCATGGACGCCATCGTCCGCCTCCTGCCCGGGGTGCTGGGAGATGAAATGAGCGCCGTGGAGGAATCCTTCGGCCCCAGCGGACTCCTGGAGGCCCCCCAGTACACCAAACCGGCCGAATACCGAGGTCTTCCTGTGCCCGACACCCTTCTCAGTGGCAATCACGCCAAAATCGCCACCTGGCGCCACCAGCAGGCCCTCGAACGGACCCGCGCCAACCGTCCGGATCTGATGCCTCCATCGTGATGGCAAACATGCTTTCGGAGAGCCGCAATCACTGCCTGCCGGAACCCTGTCCTCCACGCTTCCACTTTATTCCGCTATCTGCCTTTCGCATTCGTCATATTTCGTTTGACGCAAACCCACCCCACGGGCTAAATAGACGACCGCGCAGCCCATTTGGTCCGCGCGGAAAACAAATTCTGGTGAGATGGCTGAGTGGTCGAAAGCACATCTTTGCTAAAGATGCGTAGCCTTATCCGCTACCGAGGGTTCGAATCCCTC